>JAICJM010000027.1 GCA_025928435.1 Thermoleophilia bacterium | reverse complement strand
GCTCCGCCGCATGGGCGTCGCGCAGATCATGGACGGGGTCGTCGCGCTCCCGGACGGCCTGGACCACCGCGAGCGGCTCGAATGGCTGGCGGAGGAGGTCGAGCAGGCGGGTGGTGACGCGATGATCTGGCTCTCACAGCCAGCGACCGCGGCGCAGCACCGCGGGCTCGCGCAGGCGATGACGGAGCGTGTCGATGCGGAGTACCGGGCGATCACGGCCGAAGCGCGGGCCGCCCGCCGCGGCCTTCCGGTCGACCTCCGCCGTGACCTGGCCAGGCTTCGACGCGAGGTTCGCCGCGTCGAGGCGCGTGAGCACTTCCCGTCTCGCGAGGCGGACGCCGCCCGCGATGCCGTCGACGCGCTCGCGAAAGCGGCGGCGGAGCGCGCGGCATGATCTGGGCCACCCGCCGCCACGTGCATATCGACCGCACGGCATGCGCATGGTTGATCCGTCGCTTCATCGACCCTGGCGCCAGGTTCGTCTTCGTCGACGACCCGGACGAGATACCGGTGGACGCGACGCCCTTCGACATGCGCGGTGTCGAGTTGAGCCATCGCGACGGGCGCTGCTCCTTCGAGACGATTGTCCTCCGATACCGGCTGGACGACCCGGCGCTCGATCGGATCGGCCAGGTCGTGCACGAGGCGGACATCGGTGACGAGCGCTACGACGCGCCCGAGGCGCCGGGCCTCGATGCGGTCCTGCGGGGTCTCGCCGTGCGCGCGGCTGACGATGAGGAGATGCTCGCGCTGACCGGGCCTCTGTATGACGCGCTCTACGACCTCTGGAGCCGGGGCGCGTGAGCGCGACGACGCCTGCCGGGCCGCCGCAGGTCGACCCCGCGGCGACCGTCCGGCCGGGCGAGCTCGAGGCGTTCATGTTCTGGCTGAAGCTCGGGTGCATCAGCTTCGGCGGCCTGGCCGGCCAGATCGCAATCATGCACGACGAGCTCGTCGAGCGGCGCAGGTGGATCAGCGAGGGGCGTTTCCTGCACGCGCTCAGCTTCTGCATGGCGCTCCCGGGCCCGGAGGCGCAACAGCTCGCCTCGTACGTCGGCTACTCCCTGTACGGCGTCCGCGGCGCGATCACGTCGGGCGGCCTGTTCGTCGCTCCCTCGTTCGTGCTGCTCTGCCTGATGAGCAGCATCTACGTCGAATTCGGCGACGTGACGGTCGTCGAAGGCGTGGTCAGCGGTCTCGGCGCCGCGGTCGTCGCCCTGGTCGCGGCGGCGGTACTGCGCGTGGGAAGCCGGGTGATCCACACCCGGGCCGCGACCGGCCTTGCGGTCGCGGCGTTCGTCGCCATCGCCGCCGGTGCCCCCTTCCCGGCCATGATCGCCGTGGCGGCCGGCATCGGCTACCTGGCCGGCCGGTCCGACCCCACGCTCCTCGGCCGGCCGGCGCATCACGGCGAAGGCGGGGAGGACGCGATGGAGATGCATCCCGGCGTGAGCGTCCGCCGGCGCCTCGTGAAGGGGCTCGTGATCTGGCTCGTCCCCGTCGCCGGGCTCGTGCTCGCCGGCGGGGTGGTGGGCGATCTCGCCGGGTTCTTCACCCTGGCCGCGCTCGTCACCTTCGGTGGTGCCTACGCGGTCCTCCCGTTCGTCGCGAACGCGGCCGTGAACCATTACGGGTGGCTCAGCTCCAAGGACATGGTCGCGGGGCTGGCGCTGGGCGAGTCGACGCCGGGGCCCCTGATCATGGTGAACACGTTCGTCGGGTTCGTGGCGGGCGACCACGCCGGCGGAAACCTGGCCTGGGGGGTGCTCGGCGCCGTCATCGCCACCCTCGCAACCTTCGTTCCGTGCTTCGTCCTGATCATCAGCGGTGCGCCCCTGATCGATCGTCTCCGCAGCACCGGAAGCTTCGCCAACGGCCTCAACGGCGTGACCATCTCCGTGGTCGGCGTCATCGCCGCGCTCGCGCTCTTCGTCGCCCGCCACGCACTCGTCGTCGACGGTCACCCGGACTGGGTGCTGACACCCCTCGCGGTCGGGGCGTTCGTCGCGGTCTGGCGCTACCGGGCCGGCGTCATCCCGGTGGTCCTGAGCTGCGCGGCGATCGGCATCGTCAACACCGTCCGCTAGCGGGGCTACGGCTTATAGCCGGGCGGCGGCGGCTTGCACTCGCGCTTCGTGAGGAGGCGCATGTGCGCCAGCTCGCCCGCCTGCGACGGCTCCTTCGCGATGTTGCGCAGCTCGAAGGGGTCGGTCTTCAGGTTGTAGAGCTCCTCGAACCCGCCGGTGTAGCGGGCATACATGAAGCCCGTGCTGCGGATTCCGCAGAAGTCCGGGGCGAGCGAGGGCGGGTTGCCGTTCATGTGCTCGAGCAGGAACTGGGTGCGCCAGGCGGGGTTCGGCCGCTGCTTCTTCAGCAGCGGGAGAAGGCTGCGCCCCTCGACGGCCGGGTGGTCGGCGCCGGCGATCGCCGCCAGGGTCGGCGCCCAGTCGGTGTTCACGACCAGGTGGCGGTCGGTGAACGGGTGGGTCGTGTAGGGCTCGTAGCGGACGACCAGCGGCACCCGGATCGCCTCCTCGTACGGCAGCTGCTTGCTGCCCGCCAGGAGCCGGTGCTCGCCCCAGCTCACGCCGTTGTCCGACGCGAACAGGATCACGCTGTGGGCGAGCCGGTGGGTGGCCTGCAGCGCGTCGACGATGTCGCCGACCTCGTCGTCGACGGTGATGAGCGTCTGGTACTCGGCCCGCCGCTGGGCCAGGATCTGCTCGCCCTGGACCGTGCTGAACCGGGGCTGTTTACGGATCCAGGACGGCTTGTCGGAGACGTCCGCCTCGTTGTAGCTCGGCGGGTGATACGGCTTCAGGTTCGGGAACCGGTTCGCGTACTTGTTCTGCGGGAACGAGGGCAGGTGCGGCGCGTAGGGCGCGTAGTAGATGAACACGGGCTTCGAGGCCGGGGCCGTGTCGATGAAGTTGCGGGCCATGTTCCCGAAGAACCTGGTCGAGTAGATCGAGACCTCGCGCTTCAGCCGGCAGGCGGACCGTCCGGGGCAGCGGCTGGGGAGGTTCGTGAACACGTAGTAGGGGTGGTAGTCCGGCTCGTAGTCGAACGCGACCCAGCGGTCCCAGCCCGGCGGGACGCCGCCCGTGTACGAGTTCAGGTACTTGCCGAAGAGGCCGGTCGTGTAGCCGTCGGCGTGCAGCCAGGTGGCGATCGTCGATCGGTCGTCGCCCGTCGACTTGAACACCGGCGCGCCGCCGTGGGGCGGATGGTTGTCGTAGACGCGGTTCGTGTGGGAGTAGTTGCCGGTCAGGATCGTGGCCCGGCTGGGGCAGCAGAGCGGGTTCGAGACGAACGAGTTCGCGAACGTGACGCCGTGGTGGACGAGCAGGCGCTGGACGTTCGGCATCGACCACAGCGTGTCCCAGCGCTGGTCGTCGGTGAGGATGACGATGATGTTCGTGCGCGTCGTGGTCGCGACCGTGACTCCGCGCCCGGACGCGCCGCCGCCGTCGGCGATCCTCGTCGTCACGAGCACGGCCGCCGCCACCACCAGCACGGCCGCCGCGATCGCAACCCGCTTGCCGCGCCACCTGGGCCTCATCGCGGGCTAGAGGGTACCCTGCGCCCGCCCACCTGGCGACGCTCGCTGCCTGTGGGCATCAGGAGGGGCGCAACGCCGCAGCGTCAGCGACGGCTGGACGCCGCCCAGAGGTTGATGTCGCTCTCGGTGGCGTAGCGGTCAATCTCGGCCAGCTCGTCGGCGCCGAAGTCGAGCCGCGCGATGGTGCCGAGGTTGTCCTCGAGCTGGGCGACGCTGCTCGCCCCGATCAGCGTCGAGGTGACGCGCGAGTCGCGCAGCGTCCAGGCCAGCGCCATCTGGGCGAGCGTCTGGCCGCGGCCCGCCGCGACCTCGTTCAGCGCCCGCACCTTGGCCATCGTCTGCTCGGTCAGCAGGTCGGGCGAGAGCGAGTCGTCCCGGCTTGCCCGTGAGCCCTCCGGGATGCCGTTCAGGTAGCGGTCCGTCAGCATCCCCTGGGCGAGCGGCGAGAACGTGATGCAGCCGATGCCCTCGTCCTCGAGCGCATCGAGCAGGTCGGGCTCGATCCAGCGGTTCAGCAGCGAATACGACGGCTGGTGGATGAGCGGCGGCACGCCCATGTCGCGGAGGATGGCGGCGGCCCGGCGGGTGTCCTCGGCCGAGTAGGAGGAGATCCCGGCGTAGAGCGCCTTGCCCGACGTGACCGCGCTCGCGAGCGCGCCCATCGTCTCCTCGAGCGGCGTCGCCGGGTCGAACCGGTGGGAGTAGAAGATGTCGACGTAGTCCAGCCCGAGCCGGCCGAGGCTCTGGTCGAGGCTGGCGAGCAGGTACTTGCGCGAGCCGCCGTCGCCGTAGCGGCCGGGCCACATGTCGTAGCCGGCCTTGGTCGAGATGACGAGCTCGTCGCGGTACGGCCGCAGATCGCGCGCCATCAGCCGGCCGAAGTTCTCCTCGGCCGAGCCGTACGGCGGGCCATAGTTGTTCGCGAGGTCGAAGTGGGTGACGCCCAGATCGAAGGCGCGGCGGACGATCGCGGCGCTCGTGTCGAGCGGCCGGTCGTGGCCGAAATTGTGCCAGAGGCCGAGCGACACGGCGGGCAGATCGAGGCCGCTGCGGCCGCAGCGGCGGTAGATCATGTGCTCGTAGCGGTCCGGGGCCGGCTCGTAGCGGGTGACCATGGCGCCAGGATACCCACGCCCCATCGTGCGCAGACGCGGGCTGCCGGGGTGACACGAACAGCGGGGACTGTCCCCGATTCGGGGACAGTCCCCATCCCCGGCCCCGGCGAAGACGATGAAGAGTCCCTAAGAATGCGGCTCTGGAGCCGCTCTGGCGTTGCGCCGGCGCCCGGAGGTGGCGCATAGTGATCCCAGTGTCCCGGGATGGACAGCGGGTATGAGCCTGCCGAGGAGGACGTGGTGAGCACACGCATCAAGCGCCGGATCGTGATCGCAGCGGTGGCGCTCGGCGTCGCCGGGCTGGGCGGAACGGCCCTCGCCACGTCCTCCTCGGGCGGAAACTCCTTCTTCGACGACGTCGCGCACCGGCTCGGCGTCTCGCCGGCCAAGCTCCAGAGCGCGGTGAACGGCGCGCTCGCCGACCGCCTCGACCAGCTCGTGAAGCAGGGCAAGCTGACGCGCGCCCAGGCCGACGCGATCCTGAAGCACGCCAAGGCGAACGGCGGCGGCTTCCCGTTCGGCGGATGGGCGCCGTTCGACCGCGGACACCGCTCCGGCGGCCCGGGCGAGTTCGGCTTCCGCCACCACCGGTTCGGCCCCGGGTTCGGGCCAGGGCCGGTCTTCGGGCCCCTCGCGGGCGCAGCCCGGTACCTCGGCCTCTCGGGCGACGAGCTGATGAAGGAGCTGCGCTCGGGCAAGACCCTGGCGGCGATCGCAAAGGCGAACGGCAAGTCGGTGAGCGGGCTCGAGTCGGCCCTCGTCGCGCCGATGAAGAAGCGCCTCGACGCGGCCGTCAAGGACGGGCACCTGACGAAGGCGCAGGAGCAGCACCTCCTCGGGATGATCACCAGGGGCATCGACGGGTTCGTCACCCACGGCTTCAGCTTCCAGATGCGCATGCACGACGACTGGGGCCACGGAGAGAGCAAGGGCGGCGGCTCCTCCCAGCCGGCCGCCTTCGGCCTCTGACCTAGCCGCCCCCGGGCACCAGCACGGTCGCCTCGCCGTCGACGACGAGCGTCTCGCCGACCCACGCCCGGGTCGACAGCGTCGCCCGCCGTCGGCCGGCGTCCCATGCGGTGACCGAGACCTGGCAGCGCACGTCGTCGCCCGGCCGCACCGGCGCCGTGAACCGCAGCCGCTGCCCGAGGTAGACCGTCCCGGGGCCCGGCAGCTCGCCCGCCAGCAGGGCGGAGAAGAACGCGGCGGTCAGCATCCCGTGCGCCACCCGGCCGCCGAAGGGCGTCGTCGCGGCGTAGGCGTCGTCCAGGTGGACCGGGTTGCGGTCGCCCGACACGTCGGCGAACCGCTCGATGGCCGCGTCGTCGACGTGGAAGGTGCGCTCGGCGCTGCGGCCGATCTCGGGGTCGCCGGCCACGGTCAGCCGAGGTGCTCCGCGAGGAACCCGAGCGTCCGCGCCCATGCGTCCCGGGAGGCCCGCACCCGATAGGACGGCCGTGTGTCGTTGAAGAACGCGTGCGGCGCGCCGGGGTAGACGCGGTGGTCGAAGGGCCTGCCGGACGCAGTCATCGCCTCGGCGAAGGCGGGGACGGCATCCGTGATCCCGCGATCCTTGCCGCCGTACACGCCGAGGATGGGGGAGGAGATCTCGCCGGCGCGCTCGGCCGGGGGCGGGGGGCCGTAGAAGACGACGGTCGCCCGCACGTCTCGGTCGTCGCAGGCGAGCAGGCCGCCCAGGCCGCCGCCGAGGCAGAACCCGACCGTCCCGATCTGGCCGTTGCAGTCGGGGTGGTCGCGCAGGTGGGCGACTGCGCCGCGCAGGTCGTCGACGAAGCGGCCGGGGCTCCCCATCGCCGCGTACACCGCCCGGCGCGACTCCTCGATGCGCTCGCGCTCCGTCTCTGGCATCTCCGCGAGCACCCGCTCGCGCGCATCCGGGTCGCCGGTCGGCAGGCCGTCGGTGAACCGCTTGAACGCGTCGATGCGGTCGGGGGCGAGCTCCGGCGGTCTGGTGCCGCCGTGCGCATACAGGTCGGGCACGAAGGCCAGGTAGCCGGCCGACGCCAGCCGCCCGGCGACGTCGCGGATGTGCGCGTCCGGCCCCCAGGCCCCGTGGATGACGATGACGGCGGGGAGCGCGCCGCGTGCGGCCGCCGGCCGCACCATCATCGCCGGGACGGCGCCCCCGTTGCCGTTGCGCGTGTAGCTCGTGTGCGAGATCGAGTGGTCGACGACTTCCCCCTGAGCCGGTGCCGGCGGGCAGCATAGCAGACAACTTGCATGCTGCAAGCAAGTTTGCTACGTTGAGAACGTGGCGCTCGTCGACGACTCCACCCCGCGCGACGACCTCGCCCGCATCGGGGAGGCGCTCGCGGGCGTGTTCCGGGCCGGGCATGCCGCCCGGCTGCACGAGCGCGTGGCCGAACAGGCCGGCGTGGCCGTCGACCGCACCGGGTTCGTCCTGCTCGCGAAGGCGATGCGGGACCCGGCCCGGATCTCGCAACTCGCCGAGCGGATCGGCCTCGACGTCTCGACGACGAGCCGGAAGGTGGCAGAGCTCGAAGCGGCGGGCCTCGTCGTGCGCACGCACGACCCGGGCGACCGCCGGGCCGCGGTCGTCTCGACCACGGAGCGCGGCGACGACCTCGTCGCCCGCGTCCGCGAGGCGCGCAACCGGGCGTTCGGGCAGATGCTCGCCGGCTGGGTCGCGGCCGACCGCGCGCGGCTGGCCGATCTGCTCGAGCGGCTCGTCGAGGACATCGAACGGCAGGGAGGACTGAGTGGCGGCTGAGCAGGGGGCCGGGCAGGTGCAACCGAGGACCTACACCCACCGGCAGATCATGGTCATTCTGGGCGGGCTCATGCTGGGCATGCTGCTCGCGGCCCTCGACCAGACCATCGTCGCGACGGCGCTGCCGACGATCGTCGGCGACCTCGGCGGGCTGAACCACCTGTCCTGGGTGGTCACGGCCTACCTGGTGGCGTCCACGGTCACGACGCCGCTCTACGGCAAGATCAGCGACCTCTACGGCCGCAAGAAGATCTTCCAGTTCGCGATCGTCATCTTCCTGATCGGATCGGCGCTCTCGGGCCTGTCCCAGAACATGATCCAGCTGATCGCCTTTCGCGGGATCCAGGGCGTCGGCGCCGGCGGCCTCATGACGCTCGCGATGACGATCATCGGCGACATCGTGCCGCCCCGCGAGCGCGGCCGCTACCAGGGCTACATGGGCGCGGTGTTCGCCCTCGCGAGCGTGATCGGGCCGCTGCTCGGCGGCTTCTTCGTCGACCAGCTCTCGTGGCGGTGGGTCTTCTACGTGAACATCCCGGTCGGCGCGGTGGCGCTCGTGGTCACGAGCGCCGTGCTCGACCTGCCCCACCGGCGCGTCTCCCACAGCATCGACTACGTCGGGACGGCGCTGCTCGTCGGCGGGGTCGGATCGGTGCTCCTGGCGGTCACCTGGGGCGGGACGCAGTACGCCTGGAGCTCGCCGACGATCATCGGGCTCGCCCTCGTCGGGGCCGTGCTCCTGACCGCCTTCGTCGCCGTCGAGCGGCGCGTGGCCGAGCCCGTCCTGCCGCCCTACCTGTTCCGCAACCGCGTGTTCACGGTCGCGACCGCGACGATGTTCATCGTCGGCTTGGCGATGTTCGGCGGAATCATCTACCTGCCGCTGTTCCTGCAGGTGGTCACCGGGCGCAGCGCCACGAACGCCGGCCTGCTGCTGCTCCCGCTGATCCTCGGGATCATGTTCACGGCGATCACGTCGGGCCGCATCATCAGCCGCACCGGGCGCTACAAGATCTTCCCCGTCACGGGCATGCTCGTCATGGCGCTCGGCATGTACCTGCTCTCGACGATGGGACCGACGACGACGACCCTGGACGCGTCGGCCTTCATGGTCGTGTTGGGCCTCGGCCTCGGCATGGTCATGCAGGTGCTCGTTCTCGCCGTCCAGAACGCGGTCGACCGGCGCGACCTGGGCACGGCCACGGGCGCGGCCACGTTCCTGCGCTCGATGGGCGGGTCGTTCGGCGTCGCCCTCTTCGGCGCGGTGCTCTCGAACCGGCTGGCCACGAACCTGGCCGACCTGCTCCCGGGCGGGAGCCTGCCCCCTGGCGTCTCGCCGGACACCCTCAAGGGCAGCCCGGCGGTCATCCTCAGCCTGCCCGAATCGGTGCGCGGCCCGGTCATCGAGGCGTTCGCGCGCTCGATCGACACGGTGTTCCTCGCCGGCGTCCCGATCGCGATCATCGGCTTCGCGATCTCGCTGCTCCTGCGGGAGGAGCCGCTGCGCACCACCGACGTGGGCCCCGAGGCGGTCATGGAGGTCCACCCGGCCGAGGCCGAGCGCGAGGGGCAGCGGGTCAGCAGCCCGAGCTGACCCGGGGCACCGGGCGCCCGACCGGGATGTGGTACCGGTGCAGGAGCGCGCGCAGGCGGGCGCGGTAGACCGCCATGTCGGACGGCTGCCAGTCGGAATGGGTCTGGCAGCGCCAGGGCCCGTACAGCTCGCGGTGATAGGGCGAGGTGAGGCTCTCGGCATGGCCGATCACGTCGCCGAGGGGGATGTGATAGCGCTCCATCAGCCAGGCCGTCAGTTGCAGGGACGCACGCATCTGCGCCGGGTCGTCGAGGACCTCGGCGTCGGACATGCCGACGTGCTCGATGCCGAGCGCCGTCAGGTTGAGGCCGACCGTGTGCCGGCAGATGACGTCGAGCGGCACGAGCTGGTAGATCGTGCCGTCGCGGTCGACGATGAAGTGCGCGCACGTGCCCGGCAGTTCGTGCAGCTCGGAGTCCGGCACGTCCTGCGCGAAGGTCGACCAGGCCGAGATCATGGTCGTCGACACGGTGTAGTGCTCGACGATCACGTGCGGGCCGCGGATGTGCCACGTGTCGACGCCGTAGTGCCGCTGCGCGTACGCGGCCGTCTCGGCCAGGCGCTGGGCGCCGAACGGAATCGGCTTCCACACGATGTCGGGCCGCCGCAGGCGGGGGGCGGGCGGAGGCGGTGGGGACGGGGTGGACGCAGCCGATGACCGGATGGAGACGGTCACGCTCCCGGTCGCCGGCGGGGCGGTCGAGCGCGGTGCGCGGGTGTGCCGGGAACCGGCCGACACGGGCGGTCCGGCCGCCGTCCCGCCCGAGCGCGAGATCGCGTAGGCGGCCGCCGCGCCGGCGAGCGCGAGCACGACCAGAACCGCTCCGGCCGCCCAGCGGCGTGCGCGCGACGAGTCCACCGCCGAAGCCTATTGCGGATTGCGGCGGTTGCAGGGAATTTACGTCCGTCTTAGGATGCCCGCGGATACTTTGGCTGTGGAAGTCCTGATAGTCGATGACGAGCCGGCGGTGGTCGACGCGCTCGACCGTGCCCTGGTGCAGGAGGGGTATTCGGTGGCGTCGGCGGGCGACGGCAGGGCCGCGCTCGACCACGTCGCGAAGGCGCCGCCGGACGCCGTCATCCTCGACGTCTCCATGCCGCAGATGAGCGGCCTCGAGGTGTGCCGGCGGCTGCGCGCGAACGGCGACCGCACGCCGGTGCTGATGCTGACGGCGCGCGACGAGGTGACCGACCGCGTCGCCGGCCTGGACGCGGGCGCGGACGACTATCTGACGAAGCCGTTCGCGCTCGAGGAGCTCCTCGCCCGGCTGCGCGCGCTGCTGCGACGGACGGGGACGGTCGACGGCCAGGGCGTGCTGCGCTTCGCCGACCTGACCCTCGACCCGACCACCTACGAGGCCCGCCGCGGCGACCGCGTCATCGAGACCACCCGCACCGAGTACGCGCTGCTCGAGCTGCTCATGCAGCACCCCCGGCAGGTGCTCACGCGGGCGACGATCTTCGAGCGGGTGTGGGGCTACGACTTCGGCTACGCCTCGAACTCGCTCGACGTCTACATCGGCTACCTGCGCCGCAAGACCGAGGCGGACGGCGAGCCGCGGCTGATCCACACGAAGCGCGGCATCGGCTACGTCCTGCGGGAGCCGTGAGCTTCCGGCTCCGGCTCACGCTCGCGTCGGCCGCGGCGGTGGCCCTGGCGGTGGCGGCCGCCTGCGCGATCGCCTACATCGTCGTCGGCCAGCGGCTGTACGGACAGGTCGACTCGGCGCTGCGGTCGGAAGCGACCGCAGCGGAGCAGCGGCTCGTTCCGCCGTACAGGATCCCGTCGCCCGAGCTCTTCTCGACCTCCGACAACGACTACATGCAGGCCGTCACCGCACAGGGCGAGATCTGGGGCCACTCACCGTACATTCGCGGCCAGCTGCCCATCACCCAGGAGGCGGTCAATGCGGCCCGCTCGTCGCAGCCGCTCACGCTCCAGACCATGACCGTGCAGGGGGTGCACCTGCGCGTCGCCACCGTCTCGCTCGCCAACGGCTTCTCGCTACAGATCGCCCGGCGGCTCACCGACGCGGACGTCGTCCTCTCGCAGCTGCGCCTGTGGTTCCTCCTGGTCGCCGCGGGTGGCATCGCGCTCGCCGCCCTGCTGGGGGCGTTCGTCGCCCGCGAGGCGCTGCGGCCCGTGCGCAGGATGACCGACACCGCCGAGCACGTCGCCGAGACGCACGACCTCACCCGCCGCATCGAGGTCACCGGGCACGACGAGCTGAGCCGGCTCGCGACGAGCTTCAACACGATGCTGGCCGCGCTCGAGCAGGCGGTCGCCGCCCAGCGCCAGCTGGTCGCCGACGCGTCGCACGAGCTGCGCACACCGCTCACCAGCCTGCGCACGAACTTCGAGGTGCTGATGCGGCCCGGGCCGCTGCCCGAGGACAGCCGCCGCCGCCTGGAGCAGGACGTCCACCGCCAGTTCGACGAGCTGGCCGCGCTCGTCGGCGACATCGTCGAGCTCGCCCGCGACGGCCAGTCTCCGGCGGAGGAGGACGACGTGCGGCTCGACATCCTGGTGGGGGAGGCGGTCGAGCGGGCGGAGCGGAACTCGGCGGACGTCAACTTCCGGCTGGGCTCGCGGCCGACGCTCGTGCGTGGCGTGCCCGCGCGGCTCGACCGGGCGGTGCGCAATCTGCTCGACAACGCCGCCAAGTGGAGCCCGAGCGGCGAGCTGGTCGAGGTCGAGGTCGGCGAGGGCGTCGTCAGCGTCCGTGACCACGGGCCCGGCATCGCCGACGCCGACATGCCGTTCATCTTCGACCGCTTCTACCGCTCGGCCGAGGCTCGCAGCATGCCCGGCTCCGGGCTCGGCCTCGCGATCGTCCGCCAGGTGGCCGAGGCGCACGGCGGGCACGTGAGCGTCGAGGCGCCGGCCGACGGCGGCACCCGCTTCGTCCTCTCGGTGCCGCCGCTCCCGGTCCCGAGCGAAGACCTCGTCGACGTCTGAGAGATCTCGACAAACCCTTAGACGGCGCTCAGACTCTTCTTAGGCGGGCGGTGTTCAATAGTCAGCACAGCCCGCGCGACCTCCTCGGAGACGCCCGGGCGTCCACGAGCCGGCAATCGGAGGGACGTGCCGGCCGTAGGGCGCCCGGAGCCGTCAGGTCGCGCAGGTGGGCGGTGCCCCCGCCCGGTCTACGGGTTACCCCTCCTCGTAGCCGGGCGGGAGATCACCGCCGGGCTGCGGACCCGTGAATACCCGGGGTCAGACCCCCTGTATCCACGTTGCCGGTGCCGGTGCGGACATCTCATCCCAGGGAGGGTCCTGCATGCGCGCAGCGGCCTACTCGATGAATGTCGATCCGGTCGACGAGGCCCCGGTAGAGAAGGCTGACTCTTCATCTGCAGACGCGAAGACGATCGGAAATGGCGCCTCCGGGTTCAGAATTGCGGTCAGACCCTTCTATGCATGCACGACGCTCGCGCCCTCGCGCACGTCGGCCTCGACGGCCGGGATGCGGAAGCGCAGTCGCGTGCCCTCGCCGGGCGCCGAGTCGATCTCGATGTCGCCGCCCGCGAGCCGGATGCGCTCGATGGTGGCGTCCAGGCCCAGGTGAAGGCGGGTGCGGTGGCGGTCGAGCGCCCGGTGGACGTCGAAGCCGAGCCCGTCGTCCGTGACCGTGCCGGCCAGCTCGCCGTCGGCGTGGATCAGCGTCACCTCGAGCCGGTGGGCGCGCGCGTGGCGGCGGACGTTTGCGACCGCCTCGCGCACGATCCGGTAGACGAGCGTCTCGAAGTCGCCGGCGTAGCGGGGCACCTCGACCTCGACCGCGATCTCGAGACCGAGCTCCTGGTTGGCGTGCTCGACCAGGTCGCGCACGGCCGGCGCGAGCCCGTGCGCCTCGAGCAGCGGCGGTCGCAGCTCGAACATCAGCCGCCGGGTGCGCTCGAGCGCGAGAGCGAGCGTGTGCCGGGCCTTCACCGCCGCCTCGGCCGCCTCCTCGGGCTTGCCCCGCTCGTCGGACAGGCGCTGGCGGTCGAGCGAGAGCAGGGTCGCGGTCAGCACCTGGACGGTGTCGTCGTGCAGCTCCTCGGCGATCCGCTGCCGCTCGTCGGCCTCGGCCCGCAGCATCTGGTTCAGCACCATGCGCCGCTGCTCCTCGGCGTCCTCGAGCGCGGCCCGCAGCTGCTCGCTCTCGCGCAGGCGGCGCAGGCTCAGCGAGATGCGGATCGTGACCGCGAGCAGGACGAGCACCGACAGCACCATGGCCACGCGGTTGGCGGCGCCGATCAGGTTCAGCGCCTGCAGCGCCACGGCGATGAGGGCGAAGACGGCGGTGAACCCCATCACGGGCCGGGCCGGCGTGGGCCGGGGCGGGCCGGAGGGCACGATCGCGGCCATCGCGAGCAGGACGGCCGCGACGGGCACGACGGTCTGGCGCGGGCCGCCGGGCAGCCCGGCCATCGCGGCCGTGCCGTGGTAGAGCGAGAGCGCGTCGCCGGCCGCCAGGACGACGCCGCCGGCGAAGAGCAGCCACCGCTCGCGCTGGCCCCGCGATGCAGCCAGGGCGGCGCACCCGGCCATCACCCCGAGGAGCGCGAGGTCGGACGCGATCCAGATCCCGTCCACCGCGATCCCCGTCAGGTGCTGGTGGGTGTGGTGGAGCAGCGGCCGCAGCCCCACCTCGGCCGCCAGGGCGGCGAGGGTGACGCCGCCGATCAGCCCGTCGACGACGAGCCCGGCATCGAAGCGGCCGGCGTGGCTGCGGGCGAGGAGCACGACGCAGGCGAGCAGGAACGGGTAGAACGCCAGCCAGAGCGCGCCCGCGGACGGCGTCACCGAGGCGAGCCCATGGCCGAGCTGGGGCTGGGCGACGATCGTGACCGTCCCGTAGCCCGTGAGCCCGATGCCGAGTGCCGTCCACGCCGCGCGGTCGGCCCCGTCGGCGACGGCTCGGCCGGCGACGGCGAGGCCGCACAGGACGATGGCGACCGCGGACAGCCGTCCGTCGAGATCCGTGCCCGACCACGAGCCGGCGGTGCCGGAGGTGACTCGGGCGACGTGCAGGGCCACCAGCCCGAGCGCTGCGGCCGGAAGCGCCGCAAGGATCAGGTGCGCCCGGCGGGCGCGCATCGGTGTCTGGACGAGTTGCATTGTGCAGGCATCCTCGCCCGCTCCCGGCCCGTCCGTCTCCCCGCTTCGAGTGATCGTCCGTCACGCGTCCGGGTGACCCACAGAATTCTTACATGTGCAGGCATTTTCTGCCTTTCGCACAGGTTCTGCCAGATGGCTCACAGCCACGCCGCCCGCCGCGCCCTACACTGGGCCGGGATGCCGGGAATCCGGATCGAGCGGAGGCACGACGGGCGCAGATCGGTGCGGCTGATCGGGTGCTGCGGCGATCCCGACCGCATGCGCCGCGACTACGACCAGGCGTTCCTGGAGCTGGAGCTCGCCGACGGCGGCAGGCTCGTCTCGTCCGGCCCGGACGGGGTCGAGCTCGTGGATCATCGCGGACGCACGCACCGGCTCCACCCGGGCGTCGGATTGCCCTCAGCCTGACGCGGGCTGCTCGGGCTCCGGCGCCGGCGGGGGCGCCGATTGGGGCGGGTGTGCGTACGGCGAGAGGCCGGCCAGGGCCATGACGCGGATACCGGCCACGGTCGCGAGCACCATGATCACGGCGTCGAGCAGGTCGGGCGTCGAGAGGGCGAAGAAGTCGCGGGACGGCTCGAAGCTGAGCGCGCCCAGGTAGCCGGCGCCGAGCGCGCCGACCAGCGCCAGGATGCCGATCGCGTACGGCTTGCTCGCGGTCATCCGGTCGGCGTCGAGCACGAGCAGGAGGTACAGGCCGAGCGCGACGAACACGGTGACCGCGGCCGTGCGGGCGTCGGTGATCGATCGCACCCGCACCGCCCGTTCGAGCAGGTAGGCGGCGAGCACGGCCCCGGCGATCACCGCGCCCGCCGGGATCGAGAACCGGGCCACGCAGCGCAGGAACGTGCGCGTGTCCGGCCGCTCGTTGGCGGGGACCAGGGCGATGACGAAGCCGGGGATGCCGACGGTGACCGTCGCCGCCAGCGTCAGGTGGCGGGGCAGGAGCGGGAAGCCCGCGGTGACGAGGCCGAAGGTCACGATCACGCAGGCGGCGAAGACGGTCTTGGTCACGAAGAGGCGCGCGACCCGCTGGATGTTCAGGATGATCTGGCGGCCCTCGCCGATCGCAACCGGCACGGCGGCGAAGCTGTCGGTGACCAGCACGCTGTCGGCGACGCTCTTCGCCATCTGCGCCCCGCTGCCCAGGGCGATCGCGAGCCGCGAGCCCTTCATGGCCGGGACGTCGTTCACGCCGTCCCCGATCATTGCCACATACCGGCCGGAGTTCCCCAGCGACTCGATCAGCATGCGCTTGTGCTGGGGCGCGAGGCGGGCGAAGACCGTCGACCCGGTCGCCGCGAGCGCGAGGTCTGCCCCCTCCGGCAGGCTGGCGCCGTCGATCGGCGGCCCCTCGACGGTGATTCCGGCCCGTGCGGCGACGGCCGCCACCGTGGCCGGCGAGTCGCCCGACATCACCTTGACCGCGACGCCCTGCTCGCGCAGGAACGCGATCGTCTCGGCCGCCTCGGGGCGCACGTGCTCCGCGAGCGCGATCACGGCCAGCGGCTCGATGGCCGGGGGCGCGGCGCCGTCCTCGGGCGGGGACAGCTCGGCGGGTGTCGTGCCGAGCAGGAGCGTGCGCATGCCCGCCGCCTCGTGCTCGGAGACCAGCGCGGCCGCGCCGGCTCCCAGCAGGACGTCGGGTGCGCCGAGGACGAGCGTCTCGTCGTCGCCCTCGAGCCGGCAGGCGCTCCACTTCCAGCGGGACGAGAACGGCACCTCGCCGGCCGCCGGGCGGGCGGTCGCGGGCAGGGCGGTGGCGATCGCGTCGACCGTGTCGTTGCGCGACGAGATGCTGGCCGCGTACTCGCCCATCCGCCGCTCGACCTCGTCCGCCGCTGCGCTCCCGGCCGGGAAGACGCCGCGCAGCGCCAGGGTGCCGTCGGTCAGCGTGCCGGTCTTGTCGAGGCAGACCGTGTCGACGTTGGCGAGCGACTCGACCGCGTTGAACGCCTGTACGAGCATGCCCCGGCTCGAGAGCCGCACCGCGGCGACGGCGAACGTGAGGCTCGTCAGCAGGACGAGCCCTTCGGGGACGAGCGTCACGATCCCCGCGGTCGCGGTGGCCGCGGCCGAGCGAAATGGCGCGTCGTGGTTGATCAGCACCCACACGAACGCCGCCCCGAGCGGGACCATCACCGCGACGGTCACGAGCAGGAGGCGGTTGATCTGGTTCTCGAGCGGGGAGCGCCGGTAGCGGAACTCGCGCGCCTCGCCCACGACCTGCGACGCGTAGCTCTTCTCGCCGGTGGCGCTCGCGAGGTAGCGGCCCGCGCCCTCGACGCAGAACGAGCCCGACAGGATCTCGTCGCCGACGCCCTTCGCGACCGGACGCGACTCGCCGGTCAGCTGCGACTCGTCCAGCATGAGGGCCGAGCTCTCGGCCACCGACCCGTCGGCGACCACCTGGTCGCCGGGCCGGAGCGTGACGAGGTCCCCGTCCACCACCTCGCCGGCGGGGACGTTCGCCTCGGCGCCGTCGCGCACGACGCGGGCGTGGGGGGCGACGAGCAGCGCGAGCCGGTCGAGGGCCCGCTTCGCCCGCACGTCCTGGAGGATGCCGATGGCGGTGTTGCAGACGAGCACGAGCCCGAAAAGCCCGTCCGCCGGCCGGCCGGCCAGCAGGATCACGACGAAGAACCCGCCCAGGATCAGGTTGAACAGCGTCAGCGTGTTCGACCGCACGATGCTCGCGTACGAGCGGCTCGTGGCGTTCGCCTCGGCGGGCGGGGCCGCCGCCAGGCGGCGGCGGGCCTCGACCTGCGAGAGGCCGGTGAGCCCGGCGTCGGTCACGCTCCGAGTCTAGAGGCGGCGTCTTGGGCGCAGATCCGGGGATAGGTCGTTGCGCGCGCAATACTTGACTACGCAGGTATTCGTGGGTAAAGTTTCTTGCGTAGTCAAGTTTCCCAAGGAGGTTTCCCGAACATGAGCACCATCGAGTCCACGAACGCCGCAGTCCTCCCCGCCGGGACGTGGCAGATCGATCCCGTCCACTCCCAGGTCGGGTTCGCGGTCAAGTACATGGTGGGGACGTTCCGCGGCAGCTTCTCGCCCGTTGAGGCGACCCTCGCGGTCACGCCGAACGGCGAGGCGAGCCTGACCGGGTCGGCGAAGGCCGAGAGCGTGAAGGTGCAGGAGCCGAACCTGGTCGCGCACCTGCTCTCCCCGGACTTCTTCGACGCCGAGCGGGCGCCCGAGCTGCGCTTCCGCTCGACCGACCTGCGTGTCGACGCCGGCCGCGTCGCGGTCGACGGCGAGCTCGAGGTCAAGGGCGTGACCCGGCCGGTGACGCTCGCGGGCGAGGTCGGCGAGCAGATCACGGATCCCTACGGCCGCGAGCGGATCGGCATCACCCTCGGCGGCACGATCGACCGCACCGAGTTCGGCATCACCTGGAACAACCCGCTGCCGAGCGGCAAGTCGGCGCTCGCGAACGAGGTCGCTATCGAGGCCGAGCTCTACCTGGTGAAGGAGTAACGGTCACGATGAAGATCCTCGGCGTCTCGGGCAGCCTGCGCGCGGACTCGCACAACACTGCGCTCCTGCGCTGCGCCGCCCGGCATCTGCCCGACGGCGTGGAGCTCGAGGTGTGGGACGGCCTGCGGGACGTCCCGCCCTACGACGAGGACGACGACATCGACCCGGCCCCTCCGGCGGTCGCCGCGTTCCGCGCGGCGCTCGCCGGGGCGGACGCCGTCCTGTTCTCGACCCCGGAGTACAACTCGTCGATCCCCGGCCAGCTGAAGAACGCGCTCGACTGGGCGTCGCGGCCGTTCGCCACGAACGTCCTGCGCAACCGCCCGGTGGCCGTGGTCGGCGCGAGCACCGGCGCGTTCGGCGCGGTGTGGGCGCAGGCCGAGCTGCGCAAGGTGCTCGGTGCCGCCGGCGCGCGGGTCGTGGACGGCGAGGTCATCCTGGGGCATGCCCACCACAAGATGGACGAGGCGGGCGCGCTCCTCGACGACGGGGTGCGCGAGCAGCTCGTCGAGGTGCTGACCGACCTGGCCGGCGCCGTGCACGCGCGCCAGACCCCCGTCGCCGCCTAGAAGGGGCCTGGCCCCGGGAAAAACGGGCCAGGCCCCGGTTGTCGGTTGCGCTAGCGGGCCAGGCGGCCCGAGCCGTTCCCGGCCATCCGGGCGTACAGCGCCACCAGCGCGATCGAGACGATGACCGCCGTGACGAACCCGCCGCCGAAACCGAGCAGCGGCTTGACGATCAGGCCCGCGATCAGCATCGCGACGATGCCGATCCCGATGGTTGCGAGGATGCTCATGTCGTCGCGGCCGGGGTGGATCAGGCGGCCGAGAGCCCCCACGACCAGCCCGACGACGAGCAGCGAGATGATGAAGAGGATCATGCCCGCAGTCTAACGATGCGGATTGTCACGATCCGGGCGCCGCACGGGTGTCCGTGCCTTGTGCACGGGCGTGTGCGAGTCGCCGACCGGCTCCTGCTTGCCGCAGCGGACGCAGCGCCGGTGCCACAGCCGGCCCTCGTTGTAGAGCGACTCGAGCACCCACCTGTGGCGACATGCGCGCTCGACGGCCATCCTGTCCTCGCGCCGCACGCCCGTCCAGAGGGCCAGCAGCAGGAGGCAGAAGACAACTCCGACGACGTCCGACAGCATCCACTCTGGCTACCCGCGGAAAATGTTGCCCAAACACCCGAGGGCGCGGCCGCCTACGGCAGCAGATGGACGGTGCGGCTGATCATCGTCATGTCCAGGATCCGCCGGATCGAGGGCGAGCCGCACACCAGCTCGAAGCGGCCTCCCCGCTCGGCCATCCGCTGCGCCGACGCGAGGATGACGCCGAGCGCGGTCGAGTCCAGGAACGTGACCGACGCGGCGTCCACCCGCAGCACGGAGCAGCCGTCCGCCTCGGCCGCGTCCAGGGCCTCGCGCAGCGCGTCGGCGGAGTTGATGTCGAGCTCGCCGTCCACGTTCACGACGGTCGCCGTCTCCTCCACGGTGTCGCGCGTGAACCGCGCAGACGCCGCCCTCGGAGCACTCCTGCTACTGGCGTCGTCCATCGCCAAACACCTTACCCCGTCGGTCGTGTCGAAGATCACGGCATCCGGCTCGGCGCCGTTGCCTCGGGGCACGACCGTATCACGTGCGATGCGGATGTTTGGGATCCATCCCAGGCCGCACACCTTCCATGTAGACGACCGTTCCCGGAAGGAGCACTGCCCCGAGATGGAATCGCTCTCCCATTGCACCGACATCGAGCTGATCACCGCGTACCGCGACGGCGGTGACCCCGCCCCCCGCGAGCAGCTGGTGATGCGGCACTCGGGCCTGGTGCGCTCGATCGCCCGCCGCTACCACGGCCGCGGCCTGCCGCTCGAGGACATCGAGCAGACCGGCTACGTCGGCCTGATCCAGGCGGTCGACCGGTACGACCCGTCCCGCGGGGTACCGCTGCGCGCGTATGCCGCGCGGACGATCGACGGCGAGATCATGCACCTCTTCCGCGACCGCGGCTGGGCCGTGCGCGTGCCGCGCTCGCTCCAGGATCTGAGCCGGCGCGTCTCTGCCGTGCGCGAGCGAATGGGGCACCGCCTCGGCCGTTCGCCGTCGCTCGAGGAGCTGGCCGAGGCGACGGGCGAGACCGAAGAGCGGGTCGCCGAGGCGATCGCCGCCGGGCGCGCCTACACGGCGGAGCCGCTGGTCGACCCCGATGCCGCGTCCGAGAGCTCGGGCAACGAGGGCCCTCCCGCCGGCCGCGTGCTGGCGTCCGAGGAGCCGGGGTTCACGGCCACCGAGGACCGCGACCTGCTCGAGCGTGCCATGCGGGCGCTCCCGCCGCGCGAGCGCCGGATCGTCGGCCTGCGGGTCTACCACGACCTGACGCAGGCGGAGATCGCCGCGCGGACGGGCATCAGCCAGATGCACGTGTCGCGGCTCCTGCGCGGATCGCTCGAGACGATCGCCGAGGAGATCGACACCTCCGCCGTCGCGTCGTAGCGCCCTAGGCGGGCTCGGGCGCGACGGCGCCGGCGATGGCGTCGGCGCGCGTGGGCACGGCCTGGAGCCGGCCGGCCATGCCGGTGAGATCCAGCAGCCGGCGCACGCCGTGGCCGGTGCTCTCGCCGAGGGCGCAGCGGAACCCGATCGAGCGCTCGCCCGCCTGCTCGCGGGCGCAGATCAGCACCCGCAGCACGGTGGAGTCGATGAACGTCGTCCCCAGCAGGTCGATGACGACGGCGTGGCCCGACTCGAGCGCGGCCTCCAGGCGCCGCTCGAGCTCGGGGGCGGTGGAGATGTCGTGCTCGCCGGTGACGACGATCACCTCGACGCCGGGCTCGGCTCGTTCCACGACGATCCCGCTCACGACCTGCAGAATAACCACGAGCCGCGCGGTGTCACGACGCCAGCGCGGAGACGTCGAACGTCATGCGAACGAGGGTGCCCGATCCGCCGGGCGTATCGATCTCGAGCACGTCGGCGATCGCGGCCATCACCGGAAGCCCGACGCCCAGCCCGGGGCTGTCCACGCGGGGGGCCATGCCGGAGCCGTAGTCGCGCACGGTGACCACCAGCTCGCCGGCGGGCGAGAGGTCGGCGGCCGCCTCGAACTGGCCGCGCGAGTGCGGGTAGGCGTGCAGCACGGCGTTCGCGCACGCCTCGGTCACGGCGAGCGTGATGTCGGCAATCCGCTCCTCGGTCACGCCCGACGCCTCCAACAGCCCACGCAGCGCGTGACGCACCAGGGGAACGTTGTCCGTCTCGGCCGCCAGCTCGAGCTCGAACCCGGATGACCTCTGAGTCATCGTCGTGTCGGATACCCGACCGATCATCGCCCTACTCATTCCCCGTCAGCCGTAGGACAATCACGGCGACGTCATCCGCCGGCGGGCCGGGCTTGAACTCGAGCACCGCCCGCTCGATCCGGTCGGCGATCCCGGCCGCGCTCAGGCCCGCCGACTGGCGCAGCAGCTCGAGCAGCCGCTCCTCCCCGAACATGCGCCCCTCGCGCCGCTCCTCGGTCACGCCGTCCGTGTGGAACACGACCGCGTCGCCCGGGTGCAGGTCGACGGTGAGGTCGGAGAGCTGCACCTTCTCGTAGATGCCGAGCAGCGTCCCCGGCGTGCCTGCCTCCTCGACGTTGCCGTCGCTCCGCACGAGCAGCGGTGGGGGGTGGCCGCCGCAGCAGACCGTCAGCCGCGCGCCGTCCTCGCGCGGCTCGAGCCGTCCGACCGCGACCGTGCAGAAGCGATGCTCGATCATCTGCCGCAGGAGCGCCTGGTTCAGCGTCCGGAGGATCGACCGCGGCGAGCGCTCGCGCACGGCCGCCGCGCGCACGGTGTGGCGGGCGATGCCGGTCAGCGCCGCCGCCGGCGCGCCCTTCCCGCACACGTCGCCGATCGCGAGGAAGAGGGCGTTCTCGCCGGTTTCGAACGCGTCGTAGAAGTCGCCGCCCACGTCGCCGCCACCGCCCGCGGGGTGGTAGACGGCGGCGAGCTCGACGCCCGGGACGTCGGGCAGGTCGGGCGGCAAAAGGCTGCGCTGGAGCGTCCGCGCGACCTGGTCGCGGTCCTGGTACAGGCGGGCGGTGTCGATCGCGGTCGCCGCCCGGCGGGCGAGCTCGGTCGTGAGCGCGGCGTCGTCCGGCCCGTACGTGCGGCCCGACTCGGAGGTGACGAGCGTGAGCGTGCCGTGGGTGCGCCCGCGGGCCGTGAGCGGGGCGACGATCACCGAGCGCACGTCCAGGCCGCGCAGGATCGCCCGATGTTCCTCGTCGGCGCCGGCCTCCCGGAACGCCGGCGGGGGCGGAACCGGCCTGGTCGCGTCGGCCGCGCGCAGCCCGCTGGCGCCGGCGGCGGCCTCCGGGTCGGCCGGGTAGCGGCGGATGAGCTCGCGCGCGAGCTCGACCTTGGCGGGGTCGGAGTGCGCGACCCAGATCCGGTGCGAGCGATCGGGCTCGACCAGGTCGACGGCGCACCAGTCGGCCAGGTGGGGGACGATCAGGTGGGTGAGGCTGCCGAGCGCGGCCCGGAAGTCGAGCGACTCCCCGAGCACGTCGGACGTGCGCGCGAGCAGCTCGAGCCGCAGCCGGGCGTCGTGCTCCGCCTCGTAGGCCTGGGCGCGGTCGACCGCCAGGGCGATCCGGCCTGCGGCGAGGCCGATCAGGTCGATCTCGTCCTGGCCCAGCGGCCGCGGCGCCAGCCAGTCGGTCTGGAGCACGCCGACCGTGCGCGGCCCGACCCGCAGCGGCGCCGCCAGCAGCGTGCGCACGCCGCGGCTGAACAGGAGCGGCCCCATCTCGGCGTCCGTCGGGTCGTGCACCACCACGGGGCGCCCCGCGGCGACCGGGGCCGCGACCGACGCGTCGTCGCCGCTGACGCGGACGCCAACGCCACCCTCGGTTCCGCTCGTCGCCCGGACGGTCAGGTGCTTGGCGTCTGGCTCCACCAGGAGCACGGCGGCCGCGTCGGACTCGAGCTCCTGGCGTAGCAGCGCCAGGATCTCCTCCAGCAGGTCGTCCAGGTCGACGTGCGAGAGCGCCGCGTCGGAGAGCCGCTGCAGGCGCTGGGCGGCATCGGCCCGCTCCTGGGCGGCGCGCAGCAGGACGCTGTTGTCGACCGCGACGGCCGTGCGCCGGGCGAGCTCCTCGGCGACCGCGACGTCGTCGGCGCTGAACGGCGGTCGGTCGCCGCAGCTCAGGAGCAGCATCGCCCCCAGGGTGCGGCCGCGCGCGGCGAGCGGGAGGATCACCGCCGAGCGGGCGTCGATCTGGCGCACGGCGTCGATGTGGCGCGGCCCGTGCAGCCGCTCGCGCAGCACCTCGTCGGAGAGATCGGTCAGGATCTCGGTGCGGCCCTCGTGCAGCGCTGCGGTCATGTGCATCGCGTCGGGGTCGGGGGGGAACGCGCGCAGCCGCTCGGTCAGCGGGGCCCGGGTGCGGTCGGCGTCGGCCACGGCCACCCGGCGCATCCCGGCCTCCTCGTCGAGGAGGTCGAACATGCAGACGTCGGCGAGCCACGAGGCCGCCAGTCGCGCGACCCCCTGCAGGCCGGCGTCAGGGTCGAGCGAGCGGGCCAGGAGCTCGCTCGCCTGGAGCAGCAGCTCGAGCCGCATCTGGGCCGGCTGGGCGCGGTCGCCCGGCGCTGCCTCGAGGGCGACGCTGATGCTGCCGGCGGGGTTGCCGTCAGCGTCGGTGATGGGCGCGCTCACGACGTGCACGCGGAAGTGCGAGCCGTCCTTGCGCACCGCCGGCACCTCGCCCTCCCACACGTCCCCCGCGCGCGCGCGCGAGCCCAGTGCCTCCTCGGCCCGGCCGGCGCCCAGCTCCTCCGCCGTGTGGCCCAGCGCCTCCTCTGCCGTGAAGCCGAAGAGCTGCTCGGCGCCCCGGCTCCAGGCGGTCAGCGTGCCGTCGGCCGCGGTCGCGACGATCGCCGCCGGCGCCTCGTCGATCAGCTCGGAGCCCGCCATGCCCGCATGCGCGGTCTCCGGATTCACGTCCCGCTGCCTCGACCGGCGGGGACGGACAGCTCGCCTCTGAGCGCCGATGACATGCGCCACCCTAGTGCCGCTCCGAATCGGTGTCAATCGGCCTTCCCGCCCCCTGCCGAGGCGCTAACCTCTGCCCCGGTGGCGGCGATCGACGGCAGAGTCAGCCTGCGCGTGCTGGGCGAGGCGCCCGCCGCTGCGGTGGCCGAGCCGGTGCTGCTCGCGCTGGGCGCGCGCGCCGGCCTCGACGTCGCGGTGCTGGACGAGCTCGTCATGGCTGTCGAGCTGGCCGTTCGCGGCGCCGGACGCCCGCTCCTGATCGAGGTGACGCCGGACGAGGGGCGGCTGACGGTCGCCGTGCGGCCGATCGCGCCCGCCGGTCTGCGCGAGTGCGGACAGACGCTGCGCCGGCTCGTGACGGACGTCGAGATCGACGGCGACGGCGCGGGGGTCGTGATGCGTGCCGGTTGATCCGGCCGGACGGCTGGCGGTCCTGGCGGCGGGCGGGGACGAGGCCGCGAAGGCCGAGCTCGTGGGTCGGATGGGCCCGCTGGTGGGGCGCCTGGCGGCGCGGCTCGCAAGCGCGCGGGTGCCGAAGCAGGATCTCGAGCAGGCGGGGATGGTGGGCGTGCTGGCAGCGGTCGACGGGTTCGACCCCGGCCGCGGCGCGGCGTTCGAGCCGTACGCGACCCGCTACGCGCTCGGCGAGATGCGGGCGCTCGCGCGGGGGATCGCCGCGGTGCACGTGTCGCGCACCGGCCGCGACCTCGCGGCCGCGGTCGAGACCGCCGCGGCCGCGCTCACCGCCGAGTCCGGCGAGTCGCCGACCGTCGACCGCATCGCCGAGCGCGCCGGCCTCGACGAGGAGCAGGTGGTCACAGGCCTGCGCGCGCGGCACGGGCTCGCGCCGCCCACGCTGGGCGAGGACGACCTGCTCGAAGCCCACGGCGGCTGGGAGGACGCGATCGAGAAGGTCGAGCGCCGCCTCGACGTCGGCCGCCGGCTGGAGGGGCTCGATCCGCGCTCGCAGCGGATCGTCGCCCTCCGCTTCGGCCTCGAGCTTTCCCAGACCGAGATCGCCGAGCGGCTCGGCATGTCGCAGATGCACGTCTCCCGCCTGCTGCGGGCTGCGCTCGAGCAGCTGTGGGGCGACGAGCCGGGCTAGGGCGGTTGCGCCAGCCACCGGCGTTGTGCGTGCCAGCGTTGGATTGTGCGGCGGCTGGGGGGTCGGGCGGGCCCACAGGGCTCGTGGGCCGGACGGAGCCCGAGCAGCTGGCTAGACGTCCACCCAGGCCGTGCGGTCGGGCGGCCCAGGCGCGATCCGCACTCGCGGTGCGTCGCCCAGCTCCGCCCAGATCGAGCCGAAGGTGATCCACGGGCGGCCCGGCTCGGGGATCACGCACAGCGGCGCCTCACGGTCGGCGAGCACCCGCTCGCAATCGGCGCCGGTCGTGACGCCGTCGGCGACAGACTCGATCGCGGCCGACCGCACGTGCGAGTCCTCGCGGCCCTCGGCGGGGACGGCCGGGTCGAGGTCGGCGCTCGCGAGCGGGTGGTTGGTGTGGCAGAAGCGCCCGCCGCCGTCGTCGGAGCGCACCGCCCCCGCGGCCGAGCACTCGTAGCCCGCCACGCCGGCTGAGTCGGCCAGCGCGTAGTGCTGGCCCGAGGCGTGCGGCGCCCGCGCGAGGAAGTCGGCGGCGCCCGCCACGCTGCCCTGCGCCAGCGCGCCTCGCATCACGAACGCGACCGGGAGCCCGTCGCGGGAGTGGTTCAGCATCGCGAGCGTGTTGACGCAGACGCCGAGGCCGGCGGAGCTCACGCCCGTGAGCCCGATCATGCCGGCGGCGGTGAGGACGGCCCCGCCGTCGCCCGCCCCGTCCTCGAACCGCACCACCGCCTGCGCGCCGTCCATGAGCTCGGGCAGATCCATGTTCTGAGCCAGCACGCTCGGCCGGCCTCCCGAAGGGCCGACCGCGATCAGCGTGCACGCGTCGCGCGGCTCGGCCGGGGCGGTGAACCACCACTCCTCGTCCATCAGGTTCAGGGCCAGCACGCGGTCGAAGGCGACGCCGGCACCCTCGGCGATGCCGCGCACCTCCGCGAGCAGGTCGGGCGTGTGGCGCTCGATCGCGGCGACGAAGCCGGTCGTCTCGACGAGGGCGGAGACGAGCGTCTGCGGCGGCCGGCCCAGCCGCGCGGCGACGTCGGCGTCCCACCGCTCGAGCAGTCCTTCGATCCGCTCGCGCAGCGCCTCCCCGTGCGCGCGGCCACGCTCCCGGCCGTCGCCCCGGCACTCGACGATCGCCTGCGATGTGACCGACATCCCCATCGATCCTAGCCCGCCCTAGACCTCCCACCACTTCACCGCTACAACGAGAGGTAGTGCGGCCGTTCCGCTTCCTCACCGTCCTCGTCGTCCTCGCCGGCGCCACCGCCTGCGGGCAGGCGCAGGTGAACCACACCTCCGGGCCGCCCGCCTCGACGGGCTCGACGGCGCCGAAGCCCGGCGTCGAGCTGGCCGCCTCCGCGACGCGCACTTCACACGCGAAGAGCGCCCGGATCGCGATGCGCATGCGGATGAGCGTGCCGCCGAGCGGGACGCCGCTGACCGCCACCGCGACGGGCGTCGTCGGATTCCGCGACCGCTCCGTCGACCTCGGCCTGCACATGGCCGTCCCGGGCGCGGGCACGATCCGGATGCGCGAGATCATGGTGTGGCCGGTCATCTACATGCGCTCGCCGCTCTTCACAGCCGCGCTGCACGGCAAGCAGTGGATGAAGCTCGACATGGCCAAGCTCGAGCGCGCGAACGGCGTCAACCTGAACGCGCTCACGAGCACGGGCAGCAACGATCCGACCGAGATGCTGCAGGCGCTCGAGAACGAGTCGGACTCGCTGAAGAACCTCGGCGGCGCGACGGTGCGAGGCGTGCCGACGGTGCACTACCGGGCCGTGATCGACCTCGCCAAGGCGGCGCAGAACGCGCCCGCCGCCGTCCGGGCCGCTGTCAAGAAGTCGGACGCACGCCTGATCGAGATGCTCGGCACGGACAGGATGCCGATGGACGTCTGGATCGGCCAGGACAAGCTCGTGCGCCGGATCGCCTACCGCATGGCGATCCCCGTCGCCGCCACCGGCGCGACGATGGACATGGACGTCCGGCTCGACATCTTCGACTTCGGCGTCCCCGTCCACGTCACGGCACCGCCGGCCGGCCAGGTGGCCGAGCTGCCCGCTGCGGCGATGGCCGCCACCCACTAGTCTCTTCCCGCGTGAGCGGGATCGCGCACTGGGACGAGGTCGAAGGCGTCCACGCGGCCGACGGCCATCTCGACGCGGTGTGGCACGACCTGGGGACGGCCGCCGGCACGCGCACGGTCGGCCTGCAGCGCATCCGGATCGCGCCGGGGAAGTGGTCGACGCCCGCGCACATCGAGCACGCCGAGGAGGAGATCTTCTGGGTGCTCTCCGGGAGCGGCCTCGCGTGGCAGGACGAGGGCACGGGCCCGGCGACGTACGAGATCGGCCCGAGCGACTGCCTCGTGCACCTCGCCCGGGGCGAGGCCCACACCCTCCAGGCCGGCCCGGACGGCCTCGACGTGCTCGTCTTCGGTCAGCGCGTCCGCGGCGGCGGCGCGTACCTGCCGCGGGCTGGCCTCTCGTGGCACGGGCCGAGCTGGGTGCGCTCGGGCGGCGAGCCCTCGCCGTGGCAGGGCGAGGCCCGCGCGGGCGCGCCGGAGGTGCCCGACCCCTCGCCGCGGCCGGGCCGCATCGTGCACGTCGACGCCGTCCCGGGAAAGCGCCGCGACGGCGCCACGGTCTGCCGCGAGCGGCGCAACCTCGGCCGCGCCGCCGGCTCGGTCACGACCGGCCTCCGGCACGTGGTCGCCGACCCCGGCAAGCTGGCGGCGCCGCCGCACTGCCACTCGGCCGAGGAGGAGATCTTCGTCGTCCTCGCCGGCGACGGGACGCTCGTCCTGCGCGACGACGAGGAGCACTCCGTCCGCGCCGGCTCGATCGTCAGCCGCGAGGCCGGCACGAAGATCGCGCACGCCTTCCGGGGCGGGCCGGACGGCCTCACGTTCCTCGCCTACGGCACCAGGGAGCCGAACGACATCTGTTACTACCCGCGCTCCGGCAAGGTGCTGCTCGGCGGCGTCGGGGTGATGGGTCGCATCGAGCAGCTCGACTACTGGGACGGCGAGGACTGAGCGAGCCGCCTGAGATCCGCTCGATCGAGCGGCCCGCCGCGGCGGCGCCCGCCGGGCTGCTGGTGCTGACCCACGGCCGCGGCGCCGACGAGCACGACCTGCTGCCGTTGGCCGACATGCTCGATCCAGGCCGCCGCCTCGTGGCGGTGCTCCCGCGCGGGCCGCTGCGGCTGCCGCCGGGCGGGGCGCACTGGTACGCGGTGCACGAGATCGGGCGGCCCGACCCGGGCACGTTTCTGCCCACCTTCGCCGCCTTCTCCGGCTGGCTCGACGCGACGACAGCCGCCTACGAGATCGGCCTCGACCGGGTCGTCCTGGCGGGGTTCTCGCAGGGGGCGGTCATGTCCTACGCGCTCGGCCTGGCGGCGGAGCGGCCGCGGCCGGCCGGCATCATCGCCCTGTCGGGGTTCGTCCCCAGCGTCCCCGGGTTCGAGCTCGGGCTCGATCAGCGGGCCGGCCTCCCAGTCGCGATCGGCCACGGCACGCACGATCCCGTGATCGGCGTCGAGTTCGGCCGGCAGGCGCGGGCGCTGCTCGAGGGCGCCGGCGCCGACGTCCGCTACCGCGAGTCGCCGATGGCGCACAGCATCGATCCCGAGTACCTGTCCGAGCTACGGGGCTGGCTCGAGGACGTGCTCGGTGACCGCTGATACCCTTGTCGATGCAACTACCGTCGCAGGGGGAGCGATGCAGGAGAGCTCGGCTGCCGACACCGTGCTGCTGACCCAGAGCGAGCTGGCCTCGTGGCGGGGGTTCCTGCGCGTGCACGCGGCGCTCGAGCGCGAGCTGGACGCCGAGCTGATCGCCGCGCACGGCCTTCCGCTGAGCTCCTACGAGGTGCTCCTGACGGTGGCCGACGCGCCGGAGGAGCGGATGCGGATGTCCGAGATCGCCGACTCCGTCCTGCTCTCCCGCAGCGGGGTCACCCGGCTCGTCGACCGGCTGGAGCGCGACGGGCTGGTCGAGCGGGTGCCGTGCGAGGACGACGCGCGCGGGCAGTACGCGGTGCTCACCGCGCGCGGCCGGGAGACGTTCGACGCCGCCCGCGCCACGCACCTGGCCGGCGTGCGGCGGCGGTTCCTGGAGCGCTTCGACGCCGACGAGCTGCGGGCGCTGGCCGCCTTCTGGGAGCGGCTCGTCCCCGGGGTCACCTCGTAGGCGTGCCCGAGCGCCTCGACGCCTACCGCCGCAAGCGCGACCCGGCGAGGACGCCGGAGCCGTTCACGGGCGCGGGCGAGAGCGACGAGCCGATCT
Source organism: Thermoleophilia bacterium (assembly GCA_025928435.1). The sequence continues at coordinate 496 of JAICJM010000027.1, read as the reverse complement.
TCGTCGTCCAGCGCCACGACGCCCGCCGCCTGCACTTCGACTTCCGGATCGAGCGCGACGGCGCGCTCGCGAGCTGGGCCGTCCCCAAGGGCATCCCGCTGCGCAAGGGCCAGCGCCACCTGGCCGTGCATGTCGAGGACCACCCGCTCGACTACGCGAACTTCGAGGGCGAGATCCCGAAGGGCGAGTACGGCGGCGGGACGGTCGAGATCTGGGACCGCGGCCACTACGAGCTGATCGAGCAGAAGCGCGACGGCGGGCTCACCGTGCGCCTGCGAGGCGAGCGCCTGAACGGCCTGTGGACGCTCGTCCCGGCCCGGCTCGACGGGGACGAGCGCAACTGGCTCATGATGCGCAAGGACGAGGGCGACCTGGCCGGCGACCCGTCCGAGCTGCGCCCGATGCTGGCGGTGGCCGCGACCGAGCTGCCCGCCGGCGGCGACTGGGTGTACGAGGTGAAGTGGGACGGCTACCGCGTCATCGCCGCGGTCGAGGG
>JAICJM010000007.1 GCA_025928435.1 Thermoleophilia bacterium | reverse complement strand
GAACCAGCACTTCGGCAACATCGTCCAGAAGGGCCAGGCCGGCGCGTCGGGCGGCTACTTCAAGATCGAGAACCCGAACGGCCGCATCAACTGCGTGTTCCGCGGCCGCAACTCGTCGGGGACGCTCGTGCGCAAGGCGGTTCAGGCCTCGCAGGTCACGAGCGACAACCAGTGGCACGTCGCCACGTGCACCCGCACGTCGACCGGGCTCACGCTGACGATCGACGGCGCCGTCGCCGGCACGGCCAGGGGCAGCACGGGCAGCATCTCGAACACGCGGCCGGTCACGATCGGCGGCAAGCTGAACTGCGACCAGATCAAGACGACCTGTGACTACTTCACGGGCGCGATCGACTGGGTGAGGATCAGCAACTAGCGGCACGGTGATGGGGACTGTCCCCGGCTAGCGGGGACAGTCCCCGTGCCCGCTCGTACGATTCCGGGGTGGAGACGGACGTCCTCATCCCGCTGAAGCGGCTGGATGCGGCCAAGACACGGCTCGCCCCGGCGCTGACGAACACCGAGCGCGGGCGGCTCATGGCGGGGATGCTCGCCTGGGTCGCCCGCGCCGCCGTTCGCGCGGGTGCCGGCCGGGTCGCGCTCGCGAGCTCCGATCCGGCCGCCCCCGAGCTGGCACGCAGGCTGGGGGTGGAGTGCGTCTCCGACGGCGGGCTGCCCTGGAACGAGGGGCTCGTGCACGCCCGCTCGCTGCTCGACCGGCCCGCCGCCGCCGTGCTCTACCTGGCTGGCGACCTACCGCTGCTCGACGCTGCCGACGTGACCGCGCTCGTCGAGGCCGGCGGCGAGGGGACGGCCGTCATCGGCCGCGCCCACGACGGCGGGACGAACGCGCTCTGGGTGTGCCCGGCGACGGCCCTTGTGCCCGCCTTCGGCGCCGCCGGGAGCGCGTCAGTGCACGCCGCCCGCGCCCGGGAGCACGGGCTCGCGGCGGTCGTCGTGGACCGGGCCGGGATCGCGCACGACGTCGACACCCCGGCCGACCTGGCCGCCGTCCGCCGCCTGGCGGCGGCGGGCGCCTCGCTCATCTGAACAGGTCTTCGGCCGGGTCGCGGATCAGGTCGCGGCCGCTGCCGTTGCCGCGTGCCTCGAAGCCGCGGATGAGCGCGGCGGGCACCCGGTCGAGCTTGCCCAGCACGAGGTCGGCCGCCGAGGCCAGCTCGTCGGCGACCGCGACGGCGGTCGTGCGCAGCTCGTAGCCGGTCGGGTCGACCGCCCCCGCGTAGCTGCGCAGGGCGTCCAGACCGCTGGCGCCGATGGCGGTACCCACGATCCCCCGGCGCAGCGCCCGCCCCATCGTGTCGGCCACCACCACCGCCACCCGCACGCCGGCGCGCCGCTCGAGCTCCGCCCGCAGGCGGGCCGCGGAGGCGTCCGGGTCGACGGGAAGCAGCACCGCCCAGCCTGCCCGCGGGCCGTTCGAGCGGTCGATGCCGGCGCTCGCGCACACGAATCCGTGGTGCGTCTCGGCGATCAGGAGCCCCACGCGTCGGCGGACGATACGGCGGCTCTCGCGCAGGACGAGCTCGGCCATGCGCGGGTCGCCGCCCTCGGCCGAGAGCTCGATCGCCCGCGGCGACGGGGTGACCGTCGCCAGCTCGACCACCCGGCCCTCGCTCTTCGAGACCGCCTTGTGGGCGACCACGACCACGTCGCCGTCGCGCAGCCGCGGCGCGGCGGCGAGCACGAGCGCCGCCAGATCGGCGCCGGCCTCGATCTCGCCGGCGGCGGCGAGCGGGAGCACCTCGATGCGGTCGGTCACGGACCGAGGCCGCCGGCGGCGAGCGTCTGCGCGGCGAGTGCCCGGCTTGCGTCCAGGTTCGCCATCACGGTCGCCGTCACGCGGGGGCGCAGGCCGAGCTTCTCGACCCGGGCCGCGGCCGGCGCGTCCTCGTCGTCGATCACGAGCGTGCCCGCCAGCGACCGGTAGAGCTCGGCCACGCCGACGACGGAGGTCTCGTGCCCCAGCGTCTCGAGCATCCCGGCCGCCGGCCCGCGCAGCGCCCGCCCGGCGACGATCGGGCTCACGGCCACCACCCGCTCGCGGCGGGCGGCGACGGCGGCCCGGATCCCGGGCACCGCCAGGATCGGGTCGATCGAGATGAAGGGGTTGGACGGCGCGATCACGACCACGTCCGCGGCGGCGATCGCCTCGAGCACCCCGGGCGCCGGCCGGGCCGACCCGGCGCCGTCGAACCGGATGCGCGAGACCGGGTCGGCGTGGCCGCGGCGAACGTAGTACGTCTGGAAGTCCACCTCGCCGGCGGGGATCGTGATCATCGTCCGCAGCCGGTCGTCCGTCGAGGGCAGGAGCCTCGCCCGCAGGCCCATCGCCGCGGCCAGACGGGCGGTGACGGCGTGCAGCGGCAGCCCTGCCTGCAGCATCTCGGTGCGGGCCAGGTGCAGCCCGAGGTCCAGGTCGCCGAGCCAGAACCACGCCTCCGCGCCCAGCGCGCGGGCCTGCTCGAGCGCCCGCGGCGTGTCGCCGCGGACGCCCCAGCCCTTGTCCGCGTCGATGCGGCCGGTGAGCGTGTAGAGCACCGTGTCGAGGTCGGGCGACACGTGCAGCCCGTAGGGCTCGAGGTCGTCGCCGACGTTCCCGACGATGGTGACCGCCGCCGCATCGACGACCTCGACGAGGCCCTGCAGGAACCGCGCCCCGCCGACGCCGCCGGCGAGCACCGTTACGCGACGTTCGGGCATGCCCGCATATCATGGCCGCTCCGAGGGGCCGCATGCGACGGATGGGGGACACCGGGCTCGTGACCAGGAGGCGAGCGATCTTCACCGCGCCCGTGGCGAGCGTCGCGCTCGTCGCGCTCGGCGCCGCGCTCTGGGGCACGGACGGCGGCTTCCGCCAGCCGCTGGTGTCGCCGGTCGCCCGCTGGTCGCCGTACACGATCGTGCTCTACGAGCACGTGCTGCTGACCGCCGTCGTCGCACCCTTCCTGATCCGGCACCGGCACGGCCTGCGCCGGCTCGACCGGGGCGGGTGGCTGGCGGCGCTCGGCGTGGCCTGGGGTGGGTCCGCCCTCGCCACGCTCGCGTTCACGACCGCCTTCGAGTACGGCAACCCCGACGTCGTCGTGCTCCTGCAGAAGACCCAGCCGCTATGGGCGATCGCGGCCGCGGCCGTGGTGATGCGGGAGCGGCCGCTGCGGACCCTGGGATGGTTCCTGGCCCCGGCGCTCGTGGGGACCTACCTGCTCTCCTTCGGCGACATGGCCCCGGCCGACGCATTCACGGGCGCGCAGGGCCGGGCCGCGCTGCTGGCGCTGACGGCGGCGGCGCTCTGGGGCGCCGCCACGGCGTTCGGCCGGCGGACGCTCGTCGCGCTCGAGCCGCAGCTCGTGACGGCGGTGCGCTTCACCCTCGCGCTGCCGCTCCTGGCGGCGATCGCGCTCTACGAGGGCGTCGTGTCGCCGCCCGCGGGGGCGCACGCGTCGGACTGGCCGCGGCTGGTGGGGCTCGCGCTCATCCCCGGCCTGGCCGCGCTCCTGCTCTACTACCGCGGCCTCGTCCACACGCCGGCATCCGTGGCGACCTTCGCCGAGCTGGCGTTCCCCGCGACGGCGCTGGTCGTGAACTACGTGTGGCTCGACGCCTCGGTCAGCGCAACCCAGCTGGCCGGCTTCGCCGTCCTGTGGGCCACCATCGCCCTGCTGCACCGCCTGCCGGTCGAGCTGCCTACGACTGGCGAGAATCTCGCCATTCGACCAGCTTCGGCAGCAGGCTGAGATCCCACTCCGGGCCGCTGATGCCCATGATCAGGTGGGTCGCCCCGACCTCGGGGTAGCCGTCGAGGTAGGGCAGCGCGCTCTCGCGGATCCCGCCGATCGAGCGCTCGATCTCGGCCGGGTCGCGGCCGACGCGGCGGCACCAGTCGTCGAGGACGGCGCACTTGTGCGCGGCCCGCTCGGGGTCGCCGAAGCCGTTCCAGATGTCGGCGTGCTGGGCGACGATGCGCAGGGTGACCTGCTCGCCGCTCCCGCCGATCATGATCGGCATCGGGGTTCGCACCGGCGGCGGCTTCAGCTTCGCCATCCGGGCGTGGATCCGCGGCATGGCGGCGTCGAGGTCGCGCAGGCGCGAGGACGCCGTCCCGAACTCGTAGCCGAACTCGTCGTAGTCGCGCGCGAACCAGCCCGACCCGATGCCGAAGATCAGCCGGCCGCCGGAGATGTGATCGACCGTCCGCGCCATGTCGGTCAGGAGCTCCGGGTTGCGGTAGCTGTTACAGGTAACGAGCGCCCCGATCTGCACCCGCTCGGTCGCCTCGGCCATCGCCCCGAGCCACGTCCAGCACTCGAAGTGGTTGCCGTCCGGGTCGCCGCTGAGCGGATGGAAGTGGTCCCAGGTGAAGATGGTGTCGGCCCCGAGCGCCTCCGCCCGCAGCCACGTGTCGCGCATCTTCGAGACCGTGCCGTGCTGGGGCTGTACCTGCACCCCGATCCGGATCGCACGCTGCGCCGCCACGGCGGCGAACGCTAGCCGAAACGGCGCCTACCCCGGACGGGGGGCGAGCCTGCGCCCAATTCTGGCGATGCAGTCCCTACGCGCCTTTGGTGCGCCCCCGGCTCCCCCTCCCTCAAGAACTCGTGCCCACGGCCGATACCCCGCCTGTGAACTCCGATCGTCGCCGCATGCCAGACCGCAGGCGAACCAGCGATGAGGTCAAGTGGATTGACCGCTGGTTGGCAGCCTGCGCCGACCTGGACGAGCTCAAGCGCTCGAACCCGATGACCGACGCCGTGATCGACGAGATCGACGGCCGGCGGATCCGCGTCGGCGACCAGTGGCTGGCCGACTTCGCGTCATGTAACTACCTCGGGTTCGACCTCGACCGCGAGATCATGGATTCGATCCCCGGCCACGTCGAGCGCTGGGGCACCCACCCGAGCTGGTCGCGCCTGCTCGGCAGCCCGACGCTCTTCGGCGACATCGAGGAGCGCCTGACCGAGCTGCTCGGCTGCGAGGACGCCCTCGTCCTGCCCACGATCACCCACATCCACATGGCGGTGATCCCGGTGCTGGCCGCCGGCGGCTCCGTGTTCATGGACAGCCGCGCCCACAAGACGATCTACGACGGCTGCCAGTTCGCCGTCGCCCGCGGGGCGACCCTCAAGCGGTTCCGGTTCGAGGATCCGGATCACCTCGAGCAGCTCCTCATCGAGGATGGCTCCGACCACCGGCTCGTGTGCATGGACGGCGTGAACAGCATCACCGGCAACGCCCCCGACCTGGCCGCGTTCGCCCGCGTCACCCGCCGTCACGGCGCGCTGCTCTACGTCGACGACGCCCACGGCTTCGGCGTCATCGGCGAGCGCTCGCCTTCCGAGCTCTCCCCGTACGGCTTGCGCGGCAACAGCATCGTCCGCCACCTGGACGAGACCTACGAGGGCATCATCCTCGTCGGCGGCTTCTCGAAGGCCTACTCGTCGCTGGCCGCGTTCATCGCCTGCCCGACGCCGCTCAAGGAGATGCTGAAGACGGCCGCGCCGCCGTACCTCTACTCCGGCCCGCCGCCGGTCGCCTCGCTCGCGACCACCCTGGCCGGCTTCGACGTGAACGAGCGCCGCGGCGACGAGTTGCGCCGCACGCTCTACGACCGGACGGGCCGCGTGCTCGAGGCCCTGGGCCGGTTCGGCGTGCGCACGCTCAACCACTCCGGATTCCCGATCATCGAGATCCCGCTCAGCGACCACCGCGACATCGGCGCGGTCGGGCGCTTCCTGTTCGACAACGGCATCTACGTCACCCTGGCCGCCTACCCGCTCGTGCCCAAGGACGAGGTCGGGTTCCGGATCCAGGTCACCGCCGCGAACGGCGACGACGAGATCGATGAGCTGATCGACGTCCTCGGCCGGCTGGCGCAGCGGTTCCCGCTGCAGCGCCCCGACGATCTCCGGGAGGCCGCATGAGCCGCCTGATCCAGTCCGCCCGCAGCGGCCTGTGGCCGCTCTCGCCGCGCACCGTCTGGCTCTGGTATCTGCTGGCCGGATCGTTCTTCACGTACCTCTACGCCGTCGTGCCGGCGTTCCAGCGCGGCAGCGCGGTCCACGGCCCGATCATCAACGCGCTCGGCGTTTCCGGTGTGGCCGCCATCCTGGCCGGCATGCGCATGCACCGCCCGAAGGCGGTCGTCGCGTGGAGCTTCCTCGCCCTGGGCCAGACGCTCTACCTGGTCGGCGACTTCTACACCTACAGCCTGCCCAGCCTGTTCGGCCTGAACGTCGGGTTCCCCTCGCCCGGCGATGCGCTCTATCTGACCGTGTACCCGGCGCTGATGGCGGGCCTGCTCCTGCTCGTGCGGCGGCGCAACCCGCGCACCGACCGGGCCGGCGCCATCGACTCGTTCATCCTGACGCTCGGCATCGCCCTGCTCTCGTGGGTGTTCCTGATCGCGCCCAACATCCAGCTCGGCGGCAACTGGCTCCCCGTGGCCGTCTCGATCGCCTACCCGGTCGGCGACATCCTCCTGCTCGCGGCGACGATCCGGCTAGCGGTCGGTCGCGGTGTCCGCGCCCCCGCCTTCTACCTGCTCGCCGGCAGCATCGTCTGCCTGCTGACCACCGACTCGATCTACAACCGCATGCTGCTCGACGGCACCTACAACGGGCAGGTGCTGCTCGATGTGGGCTGGATCTTCTACTACCTGCTCTGGGGCGCCTCGGCGCTGCACCCGTCGATGCGCACGCTGGAGCAGCCGGCGGAGGGCCGCACGCGGCTGACGCCGGTGCGCCTCGGGTTCCTGTGCGTGGCCGTCCTGATCGCGCCGGGCATCCGCTTCTTCCAGGAGTGGGGGAACACCGACGTCATCGTCGTGATCATCGCGTCGATGGTCATGTTCATGTTCGTGCTCGCCCGCATGTCCGGCCTCGTGCGCCAGGAGGAGCGCGCGGTCGCCCGCCAGCGTGCCCTGCGCCGCGGCGCCGTGGCGCTGGTCGGCGCCGCCGACGTCGACCAGATGGAGCACGCCTTCACGGTCGCCGTGCGCGAGCTGGCCGGCACGACCGCGGGGGCGCGGCTCATCCGGGTGCACGAGGATCCCGCCGAGGACGATGTCTCGCCCGCCGTGCGCACGTGGATCACCGGCGCCGCTGCAGGCGACGGCCCGACCGTCCGCTGGGTCGACGCGCCCCGCGAGCTGCTCGACGAGCTCGAGCTGGCCCGGGAGTCGCACTACGCCCTGCTGGCCCTGGCCGGCCGCACCGCCGGCAGCGCGTTCCTGCTCGTCGGCATCCCCGGCGGCCACGGCAGCGAGATGAGCGGCGCGCTCGAGACGCTCTCCGCCCAGATGTCGCTCGCCATCGACGGGGCGCTCACGGCGGAGGACGAGCACCGGCGCCGCAGCGAGGCCCGCTTCCGCGCCCTGCTCGAGCACTCGAGCGACCTGATCGCCGTGCTCGACCGCACGGGCATGATCGTCTACCAGAGCCCGGCCATCGAGGAGGTGCTCGGCTACAAGGTCGAGGACGTCGTGAGCACCCACTTCGACCTGCTCGTGCGCCCCAGCGACCGCGCCCGGCTGATGCAGGTCGTCGAGAGCGCCGACGCCGGCGTCGGGACGTCCGGCATGTTCGAGTGCAGCCTGCGCAGCCGCACGGGCGACTGGCTCCAGTTCGAGATCCACCACCGCAACCTGCTGGCCGAGGAGTCGGTGCAGGGCATCGTCCTCAACTGCCGCGACATCAGCGAGCGCAAGCTGTACGAGGATCAGCTGGCCCACCAGGCGTTCCACGATCCCGTCACCGGCCTCGCCAACCGTGCGCTCTTCGCCGACCGCGTCGGCCATGCGCTCGCCCGCTCGGCCCGGGAGAACTCGACCGTCGGCGTCATCTTCATCGACCTCGACGACTTCAAGACGATCAACGACAGCCTCGGCCACGCGTCCGGCGACGCGGTGCTGCAGGAGGTCGCGCACCGGCTCCGCGCCGCAGTCCGCCCGACCGATACCGTCGCCCGCTTCGGCGGCGACGAGTTCGCCGTCCTGGTCGAGGAGGTGCAGCGCTCGCAGGAGGCGGTCGACGTCGCCGAGCGCGTGCTCGAGGGGCTGAGCGAGCCGATCGACATGGGCGAGAAGGAGCTCATCGTCAACGCCAGCCTCGGCCTGTGCCTGACCAGCGACGGCACCTCCGACGCCGCCGACCTGCTGCGCAACGCCGACGTCGCCATGTACATGGCCAAGCGCGAGAGCAAGGGCGAGTACCGCGTCTTCGAGCCCGACATGCACCGCGAGGTGGTCGAGCGGCTCGAGATGCGCGCCGACCTCCAGCGGGCGATCGAGACCAACCAGCTCGAGGTGCACTACCAGCCCGTGATCCGGCTCTCCGGCACGACGGTCTACGGCTTCGAGGCCCTCCTCCGCTGGCACCACCCGACGCGCGGGAACATCCCGCCGGTCCAGTTCATCCCGGTCGCCGAGGACACCGGCCTGATCATCCCGATCGGCCGCTGGGTGCTCAACCAGGCGTGCGCGCAGGGGGCGATGCTGATGGCGGAGTTCGGCAGCGAGCCGGCGCTCTCGATCAGCGTGAACCTGTCGGCGAAGCAGCTCCAGTCCGAGTCGATCGTCGACGACGTCCGCGACGCCCTCACCTCGTCCGGCCTGAGCCCGTCCAGCCTCGTGCTCGAGATCACGGAGTCCGTCCTGATGGTCGACATGGACCTGGCCGTCGAGCGGCTCAACGCGCTGAAGGCGCTCGGCGTCAAGGTCGCGATGGACGATTTCGGCACCGGCTACTCCTCCCTCAGCTACCTGAACCGGCTGCCGGTCGACATCCTGAAGATGGATCGCTCGTTCCTCACCTCGGGCGAGGCGGTCTCGGCGCTGCCGCAGGCGATCGTCAAGATCGGCGAGACGCTCGACCTCGAGGTCGTCGCCGAGGGCATCGAGCTGGCCAACCAGGCGTCCGTGCTGCGCGACCTCGGGTGCGGCCTGGGGCAGGGCTTCCTGTTCGCCAAGGCGATGAACTCGCCCGACCTGATGCGCTACCTGGGCAGCGTGTACGACTCGGCCGGGCCAGAGGCTCAGGCCGATGCAGCATAGTTACGACGCCCTCGACCGCCCCGGTGGGTTCACCCGGCTGAACCTGCTGGCGCCGCTGCGGCACCGGGACTTCCGGTTGCTGTGGTCGGGCATGACGGTGTCGCTGCTCGGCGACGGCATCTTCCTCGTCGCGATGGCGTGGCAGGTGTACGCGGTCTGGAACGCGCCGGCGGCGCTCTCGATGGTCGGGATCGCGATGACGGTGCCGACGATCGTCTGCCTGCTGCCGGGCGGCGTGGTCAGCGACCGGCTCAGCCGGCGCGGGATCATGCTCGCCGCCGACGCCGTGCGCGCGGTCGCGATCGCCGTTCTCGCGGGGCTCTCGATCACGGGCCGGATCGAGGTGTGGGAGATCGCCGCGCTCGCGATGGTGTACGGCGCCGGCACGGCCTTCTTCACGCCGGCGTTCGAGGCGCTCGTGCCCGACATCCTGCCGGCGTCCGACCTGCCTGCCGCCAACTCGCTCGATCAGTTCGTACGCCCGATCGCCCTCCGCCTGGCCGGCCCCGCCGTCGGCGGTTGGCTGATCGCCGCCTTCGGGCCGGGGGTCGCCTTCGCCGCCGACGCCGCCTCGTTTGCCGCAGCGGGGGCAGCGGTCCTGGCGATGCGACCGGTCCCGCGCCACGCCCCGGAGGGCCTGTCGGTCATGGCGGACATCCGCGGGGGCTTGAGCTTCATCCGCGACCGGACCTGGATCTGGGGAACGCTCGTGTCCGCCGCCTTCGCCTATCTGCTCTTCCTCGGCCCCACCGAGGTGCTCCTGCCCTACGTGGTCAAGAACAGCCTGCACGGCTCGGCCGGGATGCTCGGCGCCGTCTTCGCCGCCGGCGGGGTCGGCTCGATCGGCGCCGCGGTGCTGGTGGGCCAGCGCGAGCAGCCCCGCCGTCAGGTGACGTTCATCTACGTCGTCTGGACGCTCGCGACGCTGGCGGTCGCCGGCTACGGCCTCGCCACGGCGACGTGGCAGCTGGTCGTCGCCTGCCTGCTCTTCAACGCGCTCGAGACGGCCGGGACGATCGTGTGGGCGACGCTGAAGCAGCGCCATGTGCCCGCATCGATGCTGGGCCGGGTGTCGAGCCTCGACTGGCTGATCTCGATCGGCCTGCTGCCGATCTCCTTCGCGCTCACGGCTCCCGTGACCGACCTGATCGGCGCGCGCCTGACGCTCGTCGGCGCCGGCGTCGGGGGCGCGATCGTCACGCTGGCCGCGCTCCTCCTGCCCGGCATGCGCGACGTCGAGCGCGAGGAGCCGGCGGCCGAGGCCTCGCCCCCGATCGACCTTCCGGTCGACGTCGTGGTCGTCGCCACCGTGCTGCACCAGGCGCCCGCCTCCGTGCCCGTTACGGGCGCCCGCCGCATCCATCCGTGATACGGTCGCCCCGATGGAGGGGAACTGGATGCTGGGCGCCGCCGCCCTGCTCGTCGTCGGTGCCGCAGCAGCGGGCAACTCGCTGGCCGTCGCCCTCGGGGTCTGGGCGATGGGCGTCGCGTGGATCGTCGTCGGCGTGCTCCTCGGCGCGCGCCGCCACATGAGCTAGCCGCCGAGCCGGCCGGGCAATTCGAACGGATCCGCGATGCGCGGCGCGCTGCGGTGCTGGCGAGCGTCGCGACGGTCGTGTGGAACGGCGTCGCCGGCACGGTCGCGATCGCAACGCGAATCGCGGTCGCGAGCGTGGCGCTCGTGGGGGTTCGGCCTGGAGGCGGGGATCGACGCCGCGGCGTTCCTCGCCGCCGGGTGCTACGTCGGCGGTCGCAGCATCGTCGCGCTTGCCGCTCGAGCCACGCCGACCCCTCGGCCTTCGCGATCGCCCAGGCGTGCGCATCGGTGCTCGTCCTGCCGCCGCTGGGCGTCGTGAAGCTCCGGCTGGCGACGCGCCTGGACAGCCGCGCGCTCCGCGGCGACGGGATCCTCGCAAGCGTGGCGGCGGCGCTCGCCGGCCTGACCCTGGTCGGCCTGGTCGCGGGCAGCGAATGGTCGGTCTACTGGCCCGACCCGGTCGCGGCCGCCCTGATCGCCGTGTTCCTGCTCCGCGAAGGCCGCGGCATGCTGAGAGCCGGACGCTGACGCTCCCCGGCGCCGGACCGCCTCAGGTCGCGCAGGCCGACGTGTCGCTCGCGGCCGTCGCCGCCATGGTCGCGAGCGTGGGCTCGAACTCGAGCGTGAGGGCGCCGGTGCGGGGCGTCTCGATGTGGGTCATCCCGGCCGGGCCCGGCCCGATGCACACGCCCCGCTGGTCGGTCGACCAGTACGGGCTGAAGCTCACGCGCAGGTCGTAGCCGCCGCCCTCGGGCAGCCACAGGCGGATCCGCGCGCCGCCGAGCTGCACCACCCGCGCGCCGTGCGCGGGCCCGTCCGCCGTCACGATGGGCGTGGGGCGCGGCAGCGCGAACACCGTCCAGCCCGGCAGCGCCGCAACGACGCGAAGCCCCGAGCGGCCCGACCGCAGCAGGCGCGCCTCGGCGAGCGCGCTGTAGTCGAGCGGCGCGTGCGGCAGCAGCACGTAGCGGACGCCGACCCGCCGCAGCCACGCGCGATACGCCCCTCCCGTGATCGCCGGCCGGTAGAGCACGGCGTTCTGGGGGAAGTCGTCCTGCCGGTACCAGCCACGCGCGAGGGCGATCCGGTGCCGGGCCAGGTAGAACGCCTCCCAGTGCCCCGCGGTGGCGACCACCTCGGTGCGGAACTGGGGACTGCGGCGGGCGTCGAGGAACCGCACGGCCGGGCGCCAGAACGGTGCGGCGGTGGCCGGATCCGACCAGGCCGAATAGGCGTTTCGCACCGCCGGCCCGAGCTGCAGCGCGAGCGCCAGCGCCAGGACGGGCGCGAGCACCCTCCAGGATCGCCGCCGGCCGACGTTCGCGGCCAGCCACAGGAGCGGGACGCCGGCCATCGTGAAGAGCCGGGTCGAGTTCGAGCCGATCGGGCCGTGGACGGCGAACGTGGCCAGGTTCAGGGCGAGGTAGGCGACGAACACCATGCGCAGGCCGCGGGCGCGCGGGCTGCTCGCCGTCAGGTAGAGGCCGGCGCCCGAGAAGGCGGCGACGACGAGCAGGTCGCTCGGGTGGTACGGGTACCAGCCGCCGGCCGGAAACGCGCGCTGGACGGCGAAGCAGGCCGCCGCCGTGGCGGCCAGTGCCGCGACGACGAGCTTGTTGCGGCGGGCGATCCCGAGCGGGTTCCGGCTCCCGAGCACGTACCCGGCCAGGACGACGGCGGCGAGGCCGAAGGCGAGCGGCGAGCAGCCGAGCGAGACGGCCGTCGCGGCGCCGAAGCCGATCCGCTGCCGGCGCTGGGCGCATGCGAGCGCGATCGCGCCGGCGGCGGCGCCCGCCAGGAACGGGAACGCGCCCGAGATGCAGCAGGTGGCCGTTGCCGTCGCGGCCAGGGCGAGGCACGGCGCGTTCGCGGCGCGGCCCCATTCCCGCCGGCCCACCGTCGCGACGGCCGCGGCCAGTGCCGCCGCCGAGGCGACGGCCGTCGCGACCACGCCGGCCACGGACGCGACCGGGTAGAAGACGAGGCTGTAGCCGACAAAGTCGTAGCGGCCGTCGTACCAGTAGCTGTTCCAGAGCCGGAAGCCGGTGTGCCGGAACGTCCACGTCATGAAGAGGTGGGCGGGCGTGTCGATGCCCGGCGGGCCGGCCGTCAGGAGGACGGCCGCAAGCACGCCTGCGAACGAGCCGCAGGCGAGCGGAAGCGCGAGGCGGTCGCGGCTCGGCATCGGTTCCGGCCCAGGCTAGGCCGACCGCATTGCAGGATTCCTAGCCGGTGACGCCGAGCGTGCGGTACGCGTAGGCGTGCGCCTCGGCGACGACGCGCGAGAACGGGACGCCGAGCGCGCGCTGGAACGCGTGGTTCACCTGGGCCTGCGTGAACCGGATGGGGCCGCCGTAGCGCCGGAAGGCCGCTCCCAGGCGCGCCAGAGCGGGCACGCCGCCGTACTCGTCCATGATCACGTGGGTCATCACGAGCGCGTCCTCGTAGCAGACCTGGATCGCGTTCACGCTCGGGAGGCCCCAGTCGGTCACGCGCGTCCGCCAGATCCGCATGCTGGGGAACTCGTGGTGGTAGTAGTAGGCGGCGACATCCTCGATCGACATGCCCGAGCCGTGCTCGGACAGGTAGGCCGACTCCTCGTACATCGCGATCCCCTCGAGCAGGCTGTGGGGCGCGCCGTTGAGCATCGGCCGGGTGACGACGTGGGTCAGCTCGTGCGCGACCATCGAGTCCTGGTCGACCTCGGGGAGGTTCTCCCACTCGGGCAGGTCGACGTAGGCGAAGGAGCTGTACTGGAATCCGGCCGGCGTGCGCACCTTGCCCAGGTCGACGTGCGCGAGGCGCTCGGCCTGCTTCTTCTGGTCGACCAGGAAGATGACCGGCCGCAGCCCCGCCTTGCCCCCGCCGTAGCGGGCGGCCAGGCCGGGCACGACCGCCTCGGCCGTGTCGAGGATCTGCTGGGCGGCGCCGACGTCGGCGGGCTTGGCGTAGATGACGGTGACACGCTGGCCGTTGATGAAGTACGGGTGGTGCAGCCAGGAGACGCCGTAGGCGGCCAGGTCGGAGCGGTGGACAACCGAGACGTCCGCCCGCACGCGCCACGTGCGGCGCGCCTGCGTCAGCTGCAGCGTCCTCGGGCCGAGCGACACCCACGCGCTGTAGGGCGCCGGGCCGAAGCGGGCGAAAAGGGTCGTGCGGACGGTGACGCCGTCCTTGCCGGACGTGACCTTCGGGTCGGCGACCTTGATCGCCTGCGTCGGCATCGAGTCGAGCCACAGCCACAACTGGTCGAGCGAGTGCTGCTGGGCGGAGGTGCACGCATGGGCGTAGCCCTGGGCCCGGTCGTAGCGGTGGCCGCCGAGCGCTTTGAGGTAGTCGATCGCGATCGGCCCGGCATCGGCCTCGGCCGGGGCCTGCGCGCCGGCCGCCGGAGGTGCGCAGTGCGGCGGCCGCACCGGCGGCGGCCCGCCGCTCGAGAGGCAGCCGGAGGCGGCCGCGGCGAGGGCGGCGAGGAAGAGGGCGGCGAGAAGGGCGCGGGGGACCTGCGGACGGAACGTCATCCTCTTCAGATATCGGCAGCGTTGCCGGAAGGTGAAGGCCTGTTGCCGGTGTAGGCTGGCGGCCGCGATGGACGTGACGCACGAGGCGGTCTTCCGCACGCTGACCGAGCTGGTCGAGCTGCACTCCCCGAGCGGCGTCGAGCGCGCCGTCGACGACTACCTCCTCGAGCGCCTGGCGGAGCATGGCGAGGCGACGCGCGACGCCGCCGGCAACGTCGTGCTGCGGGTCGAGGGGCGCGAGCCCGGGCCGCTGCGGTCGGTGCTGGCGCACAAGGACGAGATCGGCGCGCTCGTGAAGCGAATCGGCGACCGCGGCGACCTGGCGGTGAACAAGCTCGGCGGGTCGTTCCCGTGGGTCTGGGGCGAGGGGCCGGTGGACGTCCTCGGCCGCCACAGCACCGTTACCGGCGTGCTCTCGTTCGGCTCGCGGCACGTCTCGGACGAGTCCGACCACAAGCGCCAGCAGACCGAGGCAGGCGTGCGCTGGCGCGACGCCTGGGTCGAGACGAAGCTCTCATCGGAGGAGCTCGCCGAGGCGGGCGTCCGGCCCGGCTCGCGGGTCGTCCCGAGCGCCGCCCGCAAGCGGCCGATCCGGCTCGGCGGCGACGGCGAGTACGTGGCGTCGTATGCCATCGACGACAAGGGCGCGGTGGCGGGGCTGCTCGAGCTCGCCGCCCGGGTGAAGACGCCGCCGCACCCGGTCGAGCTCGTCTTCACGGCGCGCGAGGAGATCGGCTGCCACGGCGCCAAGTGGTACGCGAGCCGCACCGACGCCGAGGCCGCCGTCGCCTTCGAGGTGACGCCGGTCGCCAAGGAGTACCGCACCGACCCCGGGCCCGACCCGGTGCTCGTGACCGCCGACGCGCACGGCCCGCTCGAGGACACCCTGAACGCCGAGCTCGAGGACGCCGCCGCCGCGGCCGGCGTGAACATGCGCTACGCGGCCCTCTCGGGCTTCGGCTCCGACGCGACCGCCGCGCTCACGTTCGGCATGATCGCCCGCACCGCCTGCCTGGCCTTCGCGACCGAGAACACCCACGGCTTCGAGATCGCCCACCTGGGCGGGATCGTCGCCTGCGTGGACGTCCTGGAGCGGTGGCTGGCCGGCTGACGGAGGCCCACGGCCTCGTCTAACATGCGGGCCGCGGCGGAGTAGCTCAGTCGGTTAGAGCAGCGGAATCATAATCCGCGTGTCGGGGGTTCGAGTCCCTCCTCCGCTATCCATCCTCCTCCTGACGGAGCAACGGGCGGTGGGCGGCGGGCCCGGTGCGCGCCGCCCATGCGTGCCCGCTCAGCGGAGCGACCTGAACGCCGCTCGCAGCTCCGAGGAGAAGAGCTCCGGCTCCTCCCAGGCGGCGAAGTGTCCGCCCCCTTGTCGACCACGTTGAAGTAGACGACGTTCGGATAGCTGGCCTCGACCCAGCTGCGCGGAGTCCGCCAGATCTCGCCCGGGAACGTCGTGAAGCCGAACGGCATCGTCGGCGGCGGCAGGGGTTCGCGGCCCGCGGCCGCGGCGTCGGGCCCGTAGGCCTCCCAGTACGACCGTGCCGCGGAGGCGCCGGTGCCCGTCAGCCAGTACGCCGTGATGTTGTCCAGGACGTTGTCGCGGGTGAGATTGCTCGACGGCTGCCCGTCGACGAAGGCGCGAGCGATCTTGTAGTAGGCGTCCGTGTCGTGGTCGGCCATCCAGGCGGCCAGGGCGATCGGAGAATCGAGGAGGGCGTAGCCGATCGTCTGCGGCCGGGTGGCCATCTCGACGAAGTAGCCGTTACCGGACTGCCCGAAGGTGGCGATCTGCGCTGCCGCGGCCCGTTCGTCGTCCGTGTCCGTCGGAATGGTGCCGCCCAGCGCCGGCACGAGCAGGTTGGTGCGGATCCCGATCAGCCCATCGGGTGCCTGGCGGCCCATCGCATCGGTGACGCCGGCGCCCACGTCGCCGCCCTGGGCAACGTAGCGGGTGTAGCCGAGGCGGCGCATGAGCTCGGCCCAGGCCCGCGCGGTCCGGTCGAGGTCCCAGCCGAACGTCGACCGGCTCGCCCGAGAAGCCGTACCCGGGCAGGGAGGGCAGCACGAGGTGGAAGGCATCCTCGGCGCTGCCGCCGTGCGCGGTCGGGTTCGTCAGCGGACCGGCGGAGTCGATCAGCTCGATCACCGAGCCCGGCCAGCCGTGGGTCATGAGCAGGGGGAGCGCGTTCTCGTGCTCGGACCTGACGTGGATGAGGTGCACGTCCACGCCGTCGATCTCGGTGACGAACTGCTGCAGCGCGTTCAGCCGCGCCTCGACGCGGCCAAGGTCGTAGTCCGTCGTCCAGTAGCGGGCCAGCTCCTGGATCGTCGCCAGCTGCACCCCTGCGACCGATCTCCGACAAGCTCCTTGCTGGGCCAGCGTGTCGCCGCCACGCGGCGGCGCAGATCGTCCAGGGCCTCGTCGACGCCCCGCGATCTCCGGTTACTGCTTCGCCGCAACCTGCGGGCCCGGGTCAGCGTCGACCCAGAAACCGACGGGATGGTGAACCGGCTCGGGTTGGTCGTCGGATCGAGGCTCGATCGCGATCTGCTCGATGACGCGGAGGTCGATCAGGCGGATCGAGCCGTCCTCGAGCTCGCAGTCGGCGTAGGTGATGGCGATCTGAATCTTCGAAACCGCCAGCCGCTCGCCGTTCCGGAGACAGATCCACGCGATCGGCGGACTGCCGTGCTTCGCCTCCAGCTCCTGCCATCGATCGGCGGCCCGGCCGAGGACGGTGCGGTCGAACGCCGGTGCTCGATTGAAGTACTCGAGCTCGTCCGGGCTGAAGATGCGGCGCGGATCGTCGGTCGACATGCGTTGCTCCTATGTCAAGGTCAGGGCTGTCTGGGGGGCCCTGGCCTGGTCGGTGAGGAGGTGCCAGACGCGGCGGGTGAGGTGGCGTTTGAGGCACAGGAGGGCTTCCTTGCTGGTTTGGGATTGAACCGCTTCGGTGGACGGGTACGGTTGGGCGGCATGGCTTGGCGGGCGTGGTCGCCGACCTGCAGGGCGACGTCGACTAGGGGCGGGGCCCGACTTAGCCGGCGGCCCAGAGTTGGTTTCCGTGGGTGCCGTCGTTCGCCGCGAAGTAGAGCGTTGAGCCCAGGTTGACGAGCCAGGTTGGGGTTGAGCTCGCCGCTCCTGGATTGATGTCGCCGGCAAGCGTGGTCGTAAAGCGGGTTCCGTCGCTTTGCCATAGCTCGGTGCCGTGGGTGCCGTCGTTGGCGCGGAATGCGATCGTGTGGCCTACGGCGACGAGGTCGGCTGGCTGGGAGCTGCCGGGGCCGGGGAAAATGTCTTTCACGAGCATCGTGCCGGCGGTGGTGCCGTCGCTCTTCCAGAGTTCTCGACCGTGGTTTCCATCGTCTACGGAGAAGAACGCGGTGTGGCCGATGGGTGTGAGGCCGCGGGGTTGAGAACCGAGGCTTCCGTGGTTGATGTCTCGCACGAAACGAGTTCCCCTCTTGATCCCGGTGCTCTTCCACAGCTCGTAGCCGTGTGTCCCATCGTCGGCGGCGAAGAAGAGCGTCAGGCCGGTGGAGGCAAGCCCGATTGGGTCAGACCCAGCCCGACCGGGTCGGATGTCCCTGACCAGTGTCGTGCCGCGGAGGGTGCCGTTGCTCCGGTGGAGCTCGCGGCCGTGGCCACCGCCGCCGGAGGTGAAGAAGAGCGTGCCGTGAACGTTCGTCAGGTGGGTTGGGCTCGAGCCTGTCCGCCCGGGGACGGTGTCCTTCACGATCGTTGTCCCGGCTGCCGAGCCGTTGCTCTTCCAGAGCTCGCGGCCGTGCACACGGTCATTGGCGACGAAGAAGAGCCGTGTCCCCACGGCGGTGAGGTCGGTTGGTTTCGAGCCGTGGCGGCCGGCCGCGATATCTCGGATCATGTTCGTGCCCGCGGCCGTCCCGTTGCTCTTCCAGAGCTCCACCCCGTGCGTGCCGTCATCCGCGGCGAAGAACAGCGTCCCATTCACATTGGTCAGGTCATGCGGGTGGATAGAGGTCGAGCAGTTGCCGCCCGCCGACAGTAGTCCTGCCACCGGCCGTGTACCTGCGGGCGTACCGTTGCTCTTCGAGAGCTCGCCGTCGGTGGGACCGTAGACCTCGTCAGCTGCCAGGAAGAACAGCGTTCCGCCGACATTCGTCAGCAGCGTTGGGGGAGCGACCTCGCAGTCGCTCGGCTGCAGATTCGTAAGCCGGACCGTCCCGCCGACAGTCCCGTCGGTTCGCCACAACTGCCGACCGGCATCACCATCCGCGGTAAAGAAGATGAATCCCCGGCCGCCCACCCGTGTGAGGAACCTCGGGTCGGATGAGTCCTGGATGTTCCTCACCAGCACCGTCCCCGCCGTCGTGCCGTCGCTCTTCCACAACTCGTCGCCATGCGTCCCATCGTCCGCTGCGAAGAACAGTGTCCCGCCGACATCCGTCATCTGCTCGGGCTGAGACGCACCAGGGCCGGGGTTGATGTCCTTCACCAGCACCGTCCCTGCGGCGGTGCCGTCGCTCTTCCACAACTCAAGTCCATGCGTCGCGTCAGTGGCGCCGAAGAACAGGGTGCCGTTGACGTTCACGAAGTGGCCAGGCGACGAACCCGGATCCCCGACATCCACCACCAGGTGCGCCGCCCCCAGCGACCCGAACGCGGACGGGGCGAGGGCGAGCAATCCCGCCGACGCCACGACGACGGCCACCATCAGGACCCGCCCGCGCCGCCACACGATCCCGCCAAGACGTTACCCCCACCGCCAAAGCCCACCCACCATCCCGTCGACAGCCCGCCGACCCTACATTCAGAAAGTCACAAATGCAACCATTTCCACCCCGGTCGCGACATTCGTCTTATCGACCCGAGCGACTTTCACGTCGGACGACGCAGGCACCCGACGGCCGGTTCATCGCTGCCAGGGCGAACTCGCGTCAGCTCTGGCCCTGACGCAGGCCCTCGATCAGCGCGCGGAACCCCGTATCGAAGCCATCGTCGGGCCGGTCGTGCGGCGGCTGGTCGGCGAAGCGGGCGAGCGTCGGGTAGCGCGCGCGCAGGTCGGCGGTGAGCTCGATGTCGGGCGCGTTCGCCATCAGCGCCGCGCCGTAGACGAGGTTCTCGACGGCGATGGTGACGTCGCGGCTGAACGTGACCGTCCAGCCGCCGCGCATGAGCGTCGAGATCATGTGCTCGTAGATGCGCAGGCCGGCGTCCTTCGTCACGGGCCGCAGCGCCAGGAACTCGACGACGTGCGGGTGCTCGATGAGCGCGGCGCGCAGCTGCTGGGCGTAGCTCGTGAGCGCCGTCTCCCAGTCCGGGCCGGCCCGGCCGAGGTCGATGCCGTCGTGAATCTCGTCCACGACGGCCCCGAGGATCTCGTCCTTGTTGCGGAAATGGTGATAGATGGACGGGCTGCGGACGCCGAGCGCCGCCGCCAGACGACGCATCGAGAGGGCGTCCGTGCCCTCCGAGTCGATGATCGCCACCGCTGTGTCGACGATCAGCTCGCGACTGAGAAGCGGTGTTGTGGGGCGCGCCATCGTGACGACTCTCTAGACGGCGGGAGCGACGCTCACGCGCCCGTCTGGAACGTCGAGAAGCCGTTCTGCCACAACGCCTGCCCGGGGACGGTGAGCGGGCATTCCTGGATCGACGTCGGCCCGATGTCGTCCGCGGTCAGCACCGTGTTCGAGAGCGTCTCGGGGATCAGGCCCTTCCCCACGAGCGCGTCGGGGTGGATCTCGTTCAGCGGCGGCTGGTACCCGTTGAAGTCGACGAAGTTCGAGTACGCGACCCCGTTGTCGAGCAGGTAGTTGAGGAACAGGTGGGACAGCACGGGCTTGTCCGTCGAGGCGCAGACGGCGAAGGTGTCGTTCGCCGTCGGGCCCTTGCCCTTCCCCGGCCACCAGAAGCGCAGCAGGTTGGCCTCGCTCGGCGTCTTCAGGTCGTAGAACACCGACGCGAGCGGGTCGCCCGACCACGCCTGGCTGAGATACGCCTGCCCCTCGGGGATCTTCTGCCACTGCGTATCCAGGGTGCGCACGTTGCAGATCGACTGCAGCTGCTGGAGGTCATGCACCGCGCGGTCGATCAGCTTCGGGTTCTCGGTGTTGATGTCGAGGACGCCGCGGCGCAGCAGCGCCATCGCGATCGTCTCGCGCACCTCGTCGAGCACCGTCACCTGGCCGGAGTAGGCCTGTGAGCCCCAGAAGATGTCCCAGGGGTTGCTCATCGAGGCGATGTCCTCGGAAACCTTGTCGGTGCGCCAGTAGATGCCGGTCGCGGTGACGGTGTAGGGCACCGTGTAGCGGGAGCCGACGTCGTAGTACGGGCTGACGAGCGACGGCCACACGTTCTTGCGGAGGTTCGGGATGTAGTCCGGGTTGAGCGGCTTGATCAGCTTCGCGGCGACGGCCTGCTCCAGGTGGTCGGTCGTCAGGTTCATGACGTCGGGGTGGACGGAGCCGCCGGCGAGGATCGTGATCGCGCTCGTGATGTTGTCGAACGGCTCCACGCGCACCGAGACGCCGTACTTCTTCCCGAAGTCCTTCAGGAGCTTCGTGTAGATGTAGTCCGCGTAGTTGAAGACGATGAACTCGCCGCCCGTCTCCGGCTGCAGGCCCGAATCGATCGGCTGCTCCCAGCGCGGAAGCGTCACGGGCTGGTCGGGCCGCGGCAGCGGCAGCCCGCCGGGGCCGACCGGCCGGCCGTTCGATCCGGCGGTCGAGCCGGCGCTGGTCGAGTTGCCGCACGCGGCGAGCAGGCTGCCGGCGCCCCCGAGCGCCGCCAGGGCGCCGCCGCCCTCGAGCAGGAGCCGCCGGCGCGTCCGCCGTCCGCCTGGAACCCCACGGCTGTCGGTCCCTCGCATCATCCGCTCCTCCTGTCTCCTCACCCGTGTTGACGGCGGTTCGGTCGATGGATAGGGTGGCGAATCTAACACCGATAGGTTTTGACTGCAAGCGACTCGGAGGAGCCGATGAACCCGGAGCGGAACGCCAGCGCGGCACTCGAGTTGGAGACGATCGAGCCCGCGCCGGTCCCGGATGCGGCGACGCAGGAGCTCGTGCCCATGCGCGACGGCGTGCGACTCGCCACCGACGTGTATCTGCCCGGCGGTGCCGGGCCGTGGCCGGTGATCCTGATCCGCCTGCCGTACGACAAGGACGGCCGCTACACCTTCATGCCCGCACTGGCTCCGCACGTCACCGGGCGCGGATACGCCTTCGTCGTGCAGGACGTACGCGGCAAGTTCCGGTCGGAAGGCGAGACGCTGCCGTTCGTCCACGAGGCAGACGACGGCTACGACACGCTGGACTGGATCGACGCCCAGCCGTGGGCCGGCCCCGTCGGCATGTTCGGCGACTCGTACTACGGGTTCACGCAGTGGGCGGCGGTCGCGAGCGGCCATCCCGCATTGCGGGCGATCGTCCCGCGCGTGACGTCGGCGCAGCTGGGCCGGTGGCTGAGCGGCGGCGTGCAGCCGCTCTACGGCGCGCAGTACCTCGCCGAATGCTGGACCGATACGCGCATGCACACGTGGCCGATCGACTGGTCACGCCGGCCGCTCGCCGAGGTCTTCGACGACGGTTTCGCCGCGATCGGGCGGCGGTCGCAGGGCTTTGACCGGGCGTTGCGGGCGGCGGACGGTGACGAGACGTCTCCGCACGGAGACCACCCCTTCGACCGCCTGGCGATCCCGGTGCTGCACTGCGTTGGCTGGTTCGACAACATCTCCCCGGATCACATGCGCGACTACGCCCGGCTCGTCGCCGATCCGCGGGTCGCATCGCTGCAGTATCTGATCGCCGATGCCACCGACCACGAGAACTACCAGCTTGCCGACACACCGGTGCCGGAGCGACTGGATCACGACGTGAACGACGAGGCGCTCGAGCGCATGATCCCCGGGTACCTGGGGCCGGCGCTCGACTTCTTCGACGTCTTCCTGGCCGCAACGCGCGATCCGGACACCCTCCCTCGCGTGCGGTGGCGGCTGGGCGCGGATGAGTGGCGCGCGTCTGCGGCCTGGCCGCCGCCGGAGAGCCGCGAGCTGCGGCTGGTGCTCGGCGACGGCGCGGCGGCGGGGCGGGACGAGGGGGGCGGCGTGCTCGCGGCGGACGTGGAGGGGCGCTCGGTGGCCGGGTGGGTGCACGACCCGGACGATCTCGTGCCCTCCACGGTCGTCGACCCGTTCGCCTTCCTGCACGAGCTCCCTGACGAGGGCGCGGTCGAGGGACGCCGTGACGTCCTCACGTTCACCGGCCGCCCGCTGACGGAGCCGCTCGAGCTGGCCGGGCCCGTGCGCGCGCTGCTTCGGGTGGGAAGCAGCGGGCCGTCCATGGACGTGCACGTCAAGCTCGTCGACGTCGAACCCGACGGGCGCGCGCTGATGCTCCTGCGTGGGCAGCGGGCGGTCGCGACGCCCGGAGACGATCCGGTCGCCGTCACGGTCGACCTGGGGCATACCGGCTACCGGCTCGAGCCCGGACACCGCCTGCGGCTGCACGTGGCGTCGAGCGATTTCCCGCTGTATGTCCCGCACCCCGGGACGGACGCCGATCCGTGGTTCGCAACGGAGACGGTCGCCAACCGGCAGCTGCTCGTCTGCGGCGGAACCGACCCGTCGAGCATCTCGATCACGGTTCTTCCGTGACCGACCCACGGAGCCACGGCCCCGTCCGCTCGCCGACCCCCGGCGTTCCGTCCCCGACGACCGGCCAGCCGTCGACGTACTCGATGCGGTCGATCAGCATGGCCCGGCGCACCTGGCCCTCGAACAGCCAGGGGCAGCGGCTGTCGATCGCGTGATAGGCGACCCAGTCGTCGCCCGCGTCGTCGCGGACCACCGAGTTGTGGCCGGGCCCGCGCCAGCGGTCGTTGTCGCGCAGGACGAACTGGCTCGAGCCGTCCGCACGCCGCTCGAACGGGCCATCCGGAGCCCTGCCGGCGCGCGACCATCGTCGCGTAGTTGGGCGGGTACGTCCACGTGCGGTCGCCGGAGTACCAGAGGTGATACCAGCCCTCGCGCTCCACGACGAACGGGCCCTCGATGCCGTGCTCGAAGGGCAGCTTCGGCTCGGCCGACCAGCCCCGCAGGAGCAGCCAGGGCCGGCTCCCGGCGGCGAACGAGCCTAGACCGGGGGCGAGCTCCTGGACGACGATGTCGCCGCCGCTGCCCCAGTAGCAGTACCAGCCGCCGCGGGCGGGGTCGCGGAAGACGCACGGGTCGATGTCGGACGTCGTCGGCCCGCAGCGGAGCGGCGCGCCGACGTCCGTGAACGGCCCCGCGGGTGACTCCGAGACCGCCAGGCCCAGGCAGAGCGCCGGGTCGTCCGGCGGCGCGGGATACGGCGGGTCGTCCGGCGCCGCCGAGTAGGCCATCACGTAGACCCCGCCGTGCTCGATCACGTGCGGCGCCCACAGCATCTGGGTGGTGCGCGCCCACGGCGGTCGCTGCGGCAGCGCCTCGCCGAGGTACTCCCAGCCGACCATGTCCCGCGAGCGGGCGACCTGGATGTTCACCACCGGCCGCTCGCCCAGCGCCTGGGTGGCGTAGCCGTAGCACCAGCCGTCGGCCGCCCGGATGACGTTCGGGTCCGGGAAGTCGCGGTCGAGGACGGGGTTCGTGTAGCCCTTCGGCACCTGGTCGCGAGGCTAACCGACTACCCGGTCGTCGTCTTACGGCTGGCGGCCGGAGGACGCGGAGCGGTGGCACAGCTCCCGGGTCGACGCGGGGCGCGTGTGGTGAGCCGCGCCCGCCGCCCGCGCATCTGACATCCTGTTTGTCGATGCCCCCCGATCCGCCCCCGCTTCACCTTGCCGTTTGGGTTCGGCGTGACTGTGTGCGGTGGGGCGAGCGCGGCCCGTA
Source organism: Thermoleophilia bacterium (assembly GCA_025928435.1). Next base: position 21,368 of record JAICJM010000007.1, on the reverse strand, counting down.
CCACTGGACGGCCGAGTGCATCCAGGGTCGCGCGCTCGTCGAGTTCGACCGTCTCGAGGCCGAGGCGAAGTCGAACCTGCGCCCGTGCAAGCTGTGCGCATCCAGGGACCGGCGCCGCGCGCGGGCGCCCCATGTGAACGCCCGCTAACGCCTCGGTGATCATCCGAAAACGGGGCCGGAACGGCCCGTCGCGAGGCCGCAATGCGCCCGTCCGAAAGCGCGGGCGGCCGGCAGTCGCGGGCTCGCTCGCATCCCCGCCCACTGCAAGCTTCAAGGTCGTCCCGTCCCCCGCGGCGGGGTCGGGCCGCGGGGGACGGGAGTTCAAGCGGCTACTGAACGCACCAGTTGACGACGAGTGGATAGACCTGATTGTTCGCGGGGTTGTCCGGGTGCATCAGATCGAGCCACGTGCCTCCGCTGCCGGGTGCGGTGTCGCCGCTGCTCGTGCTCGACCCGTGCGGGTACTGGGCGGCCTTGACCCAGCCGTAGCAGCTGAGCTGGTTGGACATCGTTGTGATCTGGCTCTGAAGTACGAGGATCTGCTCGTGCTGGTTGCGGAGCCGCGCGTCCAGGTTGTTCAGGTGGTTGTCCACGCAGGGGACCACCTTCTTGCATGCCGCCGGATACCTGGGCGTCGCAACCAGCGCGCTGGTTGCGACGGCCGTCCCTGCCGCGACCACCACGACAAGCACCGCGCCGGATGCGACTGCCCACCTCAGATTCTTCATGTTGCTTCCTGGGTCCGCGCTCCATAATCGGACAAGTGAACCTCACGGATCGGGTTGCGGACGCCCACTACCCCTTTGGGTGGAGCTGCCACCCGGTGGGGGTTAGGTGAGGCATAACTTGTAACGATCGCCGCCGGTTGGTACGCTCGCCTTACGACACTGGTAACGGAAGGAGTGGTCAACGTGCGACGGCTCGTTCTGAGAGGATCGATGGCCCTCTCGCTCATCGCGCTGGTGAGTGTTGTCCTGCCGGCGACCGCGAGCGCACGCCCGCCGTCGCACGCGGTTATCCGCTTCAAGGTGCCGTCCACGATCGGCCTGTTCGATCCATCGTCGACGTCCACGACCGCGCAGGCGGTGATCTCCTGGACGCAGGGAGCGAGCACAACCGGCGCCGGGTGCTGTACGAACAAGATCTTCAACGACGGCACGCTCGTCCGGCGGACGTCGGGCACCACGTTCCAGACGACGGTGCACGTCGGCGGATTCGAGATCGGGCCGTTCACGATCGACTCGTACGACTCGCACGGCAAGTTCGTCGGCTCGGCGCTGGCCGACCCGGGCTTCGGCAACGACTTCGAGGATGCATACATCAACGATCACGGCTCCGACTGCGACACTCCCGGATCCGGCTTCTCGGGCTCGTGGGCGCAGCTGATCAACGGCAACCACGAAGGTGGCGGCTCCTGCCTCTCGACGACCGCGGGTGACAGCTTCACCGTCGGCTCCGGGATCGACAACGCCTGGATCACCACGACCGGCCCGAACCATGGCTCGGCCCGCATCTACATCGACGGCAAGTACGTGCAAACGGTCTCGACCTACTCGAAGACCACGCACTACCGCCGCCTCGTGTGGGCGCACCGGTTCGGATCGCTGGGCGGGCACACCATCACGATCGTGAACGCCGGGACGCACGGCCATCCGGGGATCGAGGTCGACGCCGACATCTTCATGACGGTCGACTGACGCCCGCGAGCACGGCGGTACGCTGGGCGCATGGGTCGCCCGCTGCATCCGTTCGCGCACGTGGACGACCAGGCGGATCCGCAGGCCTGGATCGGCGTGCTCGATCGGTTGCGGTCGGACCCGCACTACGCGGCCTACAAGGCGCGGGTCGCCGACCTTCTCGACCCGACGCCGGGTGGCCGGTACCTCGAGATCGGAGCCGGCACAGGCGCGGACGCGATCGAGCTGGGCCGGCGGCACCAGGTCGAGGTGGTCGGCGTGGACAGCTCCGGTGCGATGGTCGAGGAGGCCCGGAGGCGCGACCTCGCAGGGGCCATCGCGGCCGATGCGCACGCGTTGCCGTTCGACGCGGGCCGGTTCGACGGCGCGTGGGCCGACCGGACGTTCCAGCATCTGGCCGAGCCCGGGCAGGCGCTGGCCGAGATGGCGCGGGTGGTGCGCCCGGGCGGCGTGGTCGTCGTCGCGGATCCCGACTACGGCACGCAGGTCGTGAACATCCCGGACCAGGAGCTCGCAGAGCGCGTGTTGCGCTTCCGCGCGGGAGTCGGCAACTGGCGCCTCGGCCACCAGATGTCGCGCCTGTTCGTCGAGTCGGGACTGGTCGACGTTCGCGCAGAGGCCATCCCGATCGTGCTGACCGAGCCGACCGCGCTCGACAACGCGCTGGGCCCGCGGACGTGGGCAGGGCTGGCCGCAGACCAGGGTCTGCTCGGGCCTGCGGACGTCACCCGGTGGGAGGCCGCCCTCGACGCCGCGGCCGCGGGTGGGTGGTTCCTCTACGCGTTCTGCATCTTCCACACGACTGGGCGTGCCGGGCCGGGGCGACCCTGACAGGGCATACGTGCGGGCCCGTTCGAGGCATGGGAAGCGGCTAGAGCAGACCGATACAGACGCAATCGGAACATCTCATGTCCATCCCACACCAGTGAGAGGATCGGATGCGTCTCAGCACAGTGCTCGTCATCGCCGCGGCCGCCGTTGCGGCGTTCGCGCCGGCCGCCTCGGCCACGATCACCGCCCCGCCCGACTGGGAGCAGGCCGGTCCTGACCCGACGACGACCCACCAGGCCACGTTCGCGGGAGGGTGCTTCGCAGCGGCCCAGCGGCCGCATCGCTCCCTCGCGCCCAACCGGGGCACGGTCGCCGCGGGCGGCGTCTGGTGCCTCCGCCGCGCGCGCAGCGTGAGCGTGCTCACCTGCAACGACATCTACGCGCCCAACGACATGTGGCCGGTCGGCGGCCTCACCGACGGGTGGTCGTGGCGGCCGCTCCAGTGCACGCCCGCGCCTGACGCCACCGGCGTCCACGGCGCCCGTGCGCGCGATTTCGTGCCCGCATGCTCCACCGCCTTCCAGTGGTGGCCGAGCAACCCGACGATCCGCACCGAGGTCGTCGCGCAGTACACGACCGCACGGGGCCAGACCTACCAGACGGTCGACTACTCCCAGCCGGTGACGTTCACGTTCCGCAGCTGCTCGTCCGGCGGCGGGGGCTACACCGGCCCGGTCTGAGAGGACGGCCCCGGCGAACGCGGTGGGCGGGGCGTTGTCCCGCCCACCGCGGTTCATGCCGGGGCGTCCGCCCCGAGCCGTTGCAGCGCGGCGGCCGCCTGGCGGGCGAGCCCGGTCGCCTCGCGCCCCTCGCTGTCGGCGATCGCCCGCCGCAACAGGGCCTTTGCGGAGTCCCGGTCACCTGCGACGCGGTAGCCCTCGGCGGCGTCGAGGCGGGCGTGGAACTCGATGCCGGGGTAGTCGATGTCCGCCAGGATCGCGGTCATCTCACCGGCCAGTGTCCCGGCCTCCTCCGGCCGGCCTTCCGCGGCGCAGACGCGTGCCGCGGCGCCGCGCCACAGGAGCGCCGACCACCGGTCGGACGGGGACGTCAGCGCCCGGGCCTCGGCGGTGCGGCGCGCGGCGCCGTCGATGTCGCCGGCGAGGGCGAGCGCACGCGCCAGGAGCCCGAAGATCGAGGACGCCGAGCCGACATCGCCCCTCTCGGTGGCCTCGGCCGCCGCAAGCCCGAGCGGCTCCATCGCGGCCTCCGGGCGCCCGGCGTCGAGCAGGGCGGAGCCCTTCACCCACCGGACCACGTACGCCTTGTAGCCGAGCTCCTGCGCGATCGCGACCAGGTCGTCGATGGCCGCGAGGGCGGCATCGACCTCTCCCCGCTGCGCCCGCAGCGCCGCCGTGTCGGCCAGGTAGTCGGCGCGGACGGTCCGCCCGAACGTGGAGGCCGCCCGCTCGCCCGTCCGGAGCAGGTCGGGGATCCGGCCCGAACCCCGCAGCAGGAACATCACGCTGCTCACGGCGCCGAACGCCTCCAGCCACGGCGATCTCACCTGCCGCCCCAGGTCGAGCGTCCGGTCGGCCGCCTCCCGGGCATGCGCGCACCGGAGCAGCGAGTTGCCCTCCCAGATCGCCGTGAGGTACCACAGCCGGGCGGCCTCGCCGAGGCGGTCGGCTCCCTCGAGCTCCTCGGCGCCCGCCCGGGCATCGTCGATCGCGGCGTGCTCATCGCCGGGGCCGACGGTGGCGCTCATGGAGAACTCGACCATCTGCCGGAACGATCGGCAGACGAGCCGCGCCGCCCGGTCGCCGCTCGCCTCGGCCGCGGCGACGGATGCGGCCGACAGGGCGGCGGCCGCGTCCATCTGGCCGGCGTTGAGCAGCCAGCCCGCGCAGTCGGCGATCGCGATCGCCCTGGCGGGATCGTCGGCCGGGAGGAGCGCAGCCACCCGCCCGAGCAACCTGGAGGACAGCGGGAAGTCCGCCTGCGCCGCGGCCCGGTCGGCGACCCGGCGGTAGAGCGTCGCCGCTCGTCGCGCCAGGACGCGCGTGTCCTCGCCCACCTCGCCGATCTCGAGCCGGTAGCGGGCCGCCTCGGCGAGGTGGTGTCCGAGCAGCTCCTCGTACTCACCCACCCGCTCGCCGGCGAGGGCTTCGAGCCAGTCCGCGAACGCCTCGTGCCACCGGGCGCGGATCTCCTTGGCGACGCGCTCGTAGGCGGCCTCCCGGATGAGGATGTGGCGGAAGCGGTAGGCCTCCTGGCCGGGCAGCGCTGCCTGATCGGCCCGGAAGAGCTGCTTGCGGGCGAGCGTCCGCACCGTCGCCGGGACCTCGTCCGGCTCGGCACCGAGCGCGGCCAGCGCCCCCAGGTGGAACACCTGGCCCTCGACGGACGCCCGCTCCACCAGGCCGCGCTCCTCGTTCGAGAGCCGGTCGAGCCGGGCCGTGAGGAGCGCCTGGATCGTCGGCGGGAGGTCGAGCCGCTCGATGGCCGCGGCGACCTCGAGGCGGCCGTCGACCCGGCGCAGGTGTCCGTCGTCGACGAGCATCCCGACGAGCTCCTCGGCGAACAGCGGGTTGCCCTCGGCGGCCGCCACGATGCGCTCGGCAACGGCGTCGGGGACGTCGTCGCCCAGCAGGCTTCGCAGCAGCGCCTCCCCGTCCCCCTCGGAGAGCGGCTCGAGCAGGAGCGTGGTCGCGTTCAGCTTCCCGCCGGCCCAGCCGGGCCACGCGTCCAGGAGCTCCGGCCTCGCCATGCACAGCAGCAGCACCGGCACGTCCGGCAACCAGCCGGCGAGGTCGTCGATCAGGTCGAGCAGCGGCGGCTCGGCCCAGTGGATGTCGTCGAAGGCGACGACGAGCGGCCGCCGCCCCGCCATCGCCGCGAACAGGTGCCGCACCGCCACGCGGGCGTCCTCGACGCGGGCGTTCGCGCCCGCCAGGCCGAGCAGCGACCCCACCCCGTCCGCCACCTCGGCAGCGCTCGCGGGCTCGACCAGCGCCTCGAGCTTCGCCCGCACCTCCTCGGGCGAGTCGTGCTCGTCGACGCCGGCGAGCGACCTCACCGCCTCGGCCAGCGCCCAGTACGTCACGCCCTCGCCGTAGGAGAGGCAGCGGCCGGCGCAGACCGTGGCGGCCGGCTCGAGCTCCGCCAGGAACTCGGCGACCAGGCGCGACTTGCCGACGCCCGCGGTGCCGAGGACGGTCACGACCTGGCACGAGCGCTCCTCGGCGGTCCGGTCGAACGCGTCCTGGAGCATCCCCAGTTCGCGCCCGCGGCCGACCAGGGCCGTCGCCGCGGGGCGGAGCCGGCGGGCGGGATCGTCGTCCACCGCGACCACGCGGTATGCGGCGACCGGGTCGGCCTTCCCCTTCAGGTCGAGCGGCTCGACCTCCTCGGCGATGAGCGAGCCCTGCACGAGCCGGTGCGTCGCCGCCCCGATCAGGATCTCGCCCTCCGGCGCGGCCTGCTGCAGCCGCGCGGCGGTGTTCATGGTGTCGCCGGTGGCGATGGTGCGGGCCGCCGGCGAGGCGCCGACGACCACCTCGCCGGTCGCGATCCCGATCCGCACGCCGAGCCGGACCCCGAGCCGCGCATGCAGGTCGTCGCCGAGCAGGCGGGCGGCCTCGCGGGCCTCCACGGCGGCACGGACGCAGCGCAGAGCATCGTCCTCGTGCGCCTGCGGCACGCCGAACAGCGCCACGACCGCGTCGCCGATGAACTTCTCGATGTGGCCGCCGTGGCGCTCCAGCGCCGCCGACACCGCGGTGAAGTAGCGGTTCATCGCGCCCCGGACGGCCTCGGCGTCGAGCTGCTCGCCGAGCCGCGTCGATCCGGCCACGTCCGAGAAGAACACGGTCACGACCCGCCGGGACGCGGTCGCGTCGTCATCCCGCTCCACCGGGGCCGCGCAGGCGGGGCAGAACCGGGCCCGCGCGGGCAGCGGCTCGCCGCACCTCGCGCACGTGGCGTCCACGCGAGCAGCATGGCCCTCGCCGCGAGGCGCTGTCAAGGACTCGGCCGCGCTCGCCCTGGCTCCGCACCCGTGATCTCAGGAAGCCGGGCAGCCCCTCGCGACCGGCGGGCCCGCGTGCGCGAGGAAGCCGGCGATCGCGGCCATGATCCTGGGGCCGGCGGCGGGGCCCTGCCCCCATGTCCCAGCCGTGATCGCCGCCGGGCACCAGCACCGCCCGTGCGTGGCGCGCGCGGCGGACGAGGGTGTTCACGGCCCCCTGCCCGATCAGCGAGTCGTCGCGGCTGCCCACGACGAGCAGCGGCGCCGCGATCCGCCGCTCGTAGGGCACCGCGTAGAGCGGCGGCACGCCGGCGCCGTACGAGCGCAGGTCGGTCTCGCCCGAGACGCTGACGACGCCCGACACGAGCATGCAGTCGCGGCCGGCCGCGATCAGCGTCGCCGCGCCGCCCCGCGACGCGCCCATCGCAACGACCCGCCTCGCCCCGAGCGCCAACGCCTCCCCCACGGCTGCGGGCACGTCCAGGTCGAGCCGGTCGCCGCTCCGGCGCTCGTCGAAGAGGAGCACTCGGTAGCCGGACTTCGCGAGCCGCGCCGCGTAGGGGAACCATCCGCAGAGCGTGCTCGGCACCGGGGGTCTCGACCAGCCGGCCGTCGACGGCTCGTGCCGCCCGTGCCAGCGCCGGGGTGTCGGTTGCCGAGTAGGGGTCCCGGCGCGAGACGGCGAACAGCGCCGGGACGCGCAGCGCCCTCGCCGAGGGCGTGACATCCGTGCCGCCGAGCGCGCGCTCGGGAGAGAGCGCGACCACGGCGTCCGCCAGGCCCCGGTCGTGCGCCGCGGCGATGATCGCCGCCTTCGCGCCCTCCGACGCGCCGACGAGGACGAGCCGCCGCGCACCGGCCGCGCGCAGCCACCGCGCCGCCGCCGCCACCTCGGACTGGGGCGCCCCGGCGCCGTAGTCGAACAGCAGGACGCTCTCGTTTGCGAGGACGATGCCGGTGGGCCCGTGCCCGATCACGGCGGCCGGGAAGCGCTCGCCGTCGCCGCGCACCCGCACGATCGACGTCGTCCCGCCGGCGCGTACACAGCCGTCAAGTGCGGCCCCGCCCCGATGCGCGTGCGAGGCCGGGCCCGAAGATCCCGAGCAGGCCGCCGCGAGCGCGACCAGGACGACCGCCCGGCATGACCGCAGGACCGACATGCCCCCCTCGCATGCCCACCGCCGTCGCCTACCATGCCTGCCCGGCATGGCGAACCTCATCGACTCCGGGTGGGCGGCCTGGCTCCCCTTCGAGCTGCTCGATGCGCTCGAGGCCCGCGGCGGCCGGTCGGCCGAGCGCCGCGCCTTCCGCAGGCGGCTCGAGCGCGGGCCGAGCGAGGCCGATCGCGAGCGCTGGGACCGCTTCGCGCTCGTGTGCCCGTCACGGATCGACCTTCCCGACGAGGACGGCCTCGACGAGGACGGGGCCTACAGGGTGCTGGCCGACCTCGGCCTGATGAGCCCGGACGGCGCGGACGCGGTCGAGCTCGTGCTCACGCTCGACCACGAGGACGTGCTCGAGCTCGAGCGGATCCGATCCGCTCGCGACGCCGGCCCGGCCGACCCGGTCCCGGCCGGCATGCCCGACCCGGGCAACGTCCTCGGAGCCGGCACGACCGGACGGAACGACCCCTGCCCGTGCGGGTCGGGCAAGAAGTTCAAGCGCTGCCACGGGCGATAGCCGTCCCGCCGCGTGGAATCGATCATCTACTAGTCTGCCGCCCCGATGCCGGAGAGGACGATCAGGCTCGGGGACACCGAGGTGAAGCGGATCGGGACGGGGTCGAACCGCCTCGAGGAGACGTCGCAGAATGTCGCGTTCGTACGGGCCGCGGTCGAGGCCGGACTCACGCACATCGACACCGCCTACCTGTACACCTCGGGCTCGAGCGAGCGCACCGTCGGGTCGGCGCTCGACCTCCCGCGGGACGGCCTCGTGGTCGCCACGAAGGGCGGCTACCGCGACGGCGAGGGCAAGCCCGACGTGCTGCGCGGCCAGATCGACGAGAGCCTGCGCCGCCTCGGGACGGAGGTCATCGACCTCTGCTACCTGCACCGCGTCCACCCCGACACGCCGCTCGAGGATTCGATGGTCGTGATCGCCGAGGCCCGCGAGGCCGGCAAGATCCGCCACGCCGGCATCTCCGAGGTCGGGATCGACCAGATCGAGCGGGCGCGGGCCGTCGTGCCGATCGCCGCCGTCCAGAACCGCTACAACCTCACCGAGCGCGCGCACGACGACGTCATCGACCACTGCGAGGCCGAGGGGATCGCGTTCGTCCCGTACTTCCCGCTGCGCGGGCAGGACGCGCCCGCCGTCACGGAGACCGCCGCCCGGCACGGCAAGACGGCGAGCCAGATCGCCCTGGCCTGGCTGCTGCACCGCTCGCCGGTCGTGCTGCCGATCCCGGGCACGCTCTCGATCGATCACCTGCGCGAGAACCTGGCCGCGCTCGAGATCGAGCTCTCGCAGGACGAGCTCGACGCGCTCGGCGCCTAGAGCGCCTCTCCGCCCGCGTTCATCCGGGCCGTGTCGATCGCGGCCGCCAGGTCGTCGTACACCGGAAGGGCATCTCCCAGGCGGATGAGGTCGGTAAGCCGCCGGGCCGCGGACTCGGGCGGCGCCACCGCGGACACGCCGGGCTCGTTCGCCTCGAGGCCGGTGGCGCATTCGAGGAGTGCGCCGATGATCGTGCTGTCGACGAACGTGGCCGGCGAAAGGTCGACGACGATCGGGCCTCCTGCCGCCCGCACGTGCTGGAGCTGCTCGCGCAGGCTCGGCTGGGTGGAGAGGTCATGCTCCCCGTGCAGCGAGAGCACCCACACGGCTGCACGGTTCTCGACATCGATACGGCTGTCCGGAAGACCCGGCACGCCGGATTCGCTCATGGAAACCATCCGTTCCGTCCCCGTGGCGAATTACGCGCCGTGCACGGTCCGCGGTACCAGGCTGGTGACGAGGACCTGGGTGCGGCCGGTGGCCGGGTCAGCGTAGCATCCGGTTCCCCGACTGCCTACGCAATCCGCCGGGTACGCTAGGCGCACATGAGCGACGGCCAGATCGAGTGCAGGTTCCCCGGCTGCGAGCGCGACGCCGTCGTGCCCGTGCTGCCGACCGGGGAGGAGGGCCTCGTCCTCTGCCCCGAGCACCGGACGCTGCTGCTGGACGACCCGGAGGAGTTCCGCCGCCTCTGGGGGGCGCTCGACCCGCGCCCGCCCGCCAGGCCGCCGCCCTTCCAGCAGCGTCGAACCGAGGACTGAGCCCGCCGACGTTTCGGGGCGCGGAGCCCCGGGAACGGCGTCGGCATGGCACGTGGCGTCCAATCGCAATTCGAGCGTCTGCACGTACTCTTCGACGCCGTTCCCGAGAGCGTTCCCGAGGCACGCCTGCGGGTGCGGCGCTGGTGCGAGGGGGCCCGCGTCGACGGCCGCATCCAGGGCGACTTGCTGCTCGCGGTGACCGAGGCGGCGGCGAATGTCGTCCAGTACGCCTACCCGGGGGGCCGGGCGGGGACGTTCTCGCTCGACGCCCGCCGCGACGCCGGGGACCTCGTCGTCGAGATCCGGGACGAGGGGGTCGGCATGCGGGCCGCGGCACCGACCCGGGGAGGCGGGCTCGGCCTCGAGATCATCCGGCGGATGTTCCCGGCCTCCGCGCTGCGCGAGGCGGGTTCCGGCACGCGGGTCACCATCCGCAGCTACGCCGGCTGACCGCCTGCGTTCGCGCGCACGGTTGACGGTTTCTGCGATGATGCCGCTCGTGGAGCGGGAGCAAGAGCAGGAGCGAGAGCTACGGCAGTGGGCCGTCGGGTTGGCCGACGCCCGCGAGCCCGACCGGCGGGCGATGGGCCGGGCGATCCTGATGCTGCTCGAGCGGATCGACGGCCTGCGGGCCGAGCTTCGGCGGCGTCCGCCCGAGCCCGTCGTCGCCCCCGAGGCGCCCGCGCCGGTACCCGAGGCCGAGGCGGCGGCCCTCCCCGAGGTCGACCCGGACGAGGACACGATGGTCGTCGGCCTGCGCGAGCGCCTGCGGGCCGTCACCCACCGCAACCACTAGATGATTGATCGGTAAGTCGGTGATGTCCAAGGTGCAAGCCCGACGGGCTTGCACCGGTCAGTGGTGACCTGCGATCACGCAGGGCACCACTGGGCTGCGAATCGAGCAGCGCAAGGACTAAAGGGAGCTCATACCTGGTCGTATGGGCGCGACCGAGGCGCGATGCGACGGTTCGCAGCCGCAGCGCCACCAACGCGCCGCCTGACCACCCGCCGTCGTGCGTCCAGGCGCACGGGACTTACCGATCAATCATCTGGGCGGGCGAATCGGGGACAGTCCCCGGACGCCGGCCGTGACGCTTCCGTTGCACTTCCGTTCGGGGTCTGACCCCGATCTGGTGGCTCCGAGCGGCCCACGCGCCGCTCGGAGCCCAGTCGCGCCGAGCCGTCTTGCGTGGTTCATCCTGTGACTCGGCTGCGCACGCGTCGAGCGAGCCCCCTCCGGCGGGCCGTAGCTCCCTCGACGAGAGGCCGGATTCCCACGGGCGTCCGGTTCCTAACGCACCGCCTAGATTTCGCCCGTGCGACCCGACCGGACGATCGTCTGCCTGGGCGGCGTCGGCGGCGTGGCGTCGGAGTGGGATGCCGCCGCACCGTTCCTCGGTCGTCTCGGTGGCGTCGCGACGACGCCGCCGCCGGCCGGCCGGATCGTGATCGTCGGCCACTCCCAGGGCGGCCTGGAGGCGCTGCGCATCGCCGTCTGCGAGCCGGGACGGGTCGACGCGCTCGTGCTGACGATCAGCTTCTTCCCACCCGCCCGCGCGGGGCGCCCGCTCACCGTGGCGATGCTCGACTTCGCCCGCCATCGCGCGCTCTACGCGCGCGAGGTCGTCGCCCGCCGTCGGCGGCCGCGCCCGACCCCGCGGGGAGCCGGGCAGCTGCGCGCGATGCTCCCGCTTGCCCTGCGGCCGGCCCGGTATCACGTCCTCGCCGCCGCAGTGCGCTGCCCCGTGCTGGTCGTCCACGGCGACGCCGACCACCTGGTGCCGGTGGCGTTCGCGCGCGCGGCCTGCGCGCGGCATCCCGGATGGAGGTACGCCGAGCTCGCCGGGGCCGGACACCACCCCCACCGCGACGGCACGTCGCGGTGGGCCGGGATCGTGTGCGACTGGATAGGGTTGCACGCATGACCGATTCCCACCGCATGCAGCCCAACCGCCTCGACGAGACCAGCTACGCCGGGGTCGGCGTCACCTTCGGCCGCGTCCCCCTGGCACTCGACCCCGCCGGCCTCGCCGGCGCCGACGTCGCCATCTTCGGGGCGCCCTTCGACGAGGGAGTGTCGTACCGGCCGGGGACGCGGTTCGGGCCGCGCGCGATCCGGATGGCCGAGGACGTCGCCTTCCCGGTCGACCGCCCGCACATGGAGCTCGGCATCGATCCATACGCGGAGCTCGACATCGTCGACTACGGCGATATCGAGGTGCACTCGTCCAACCTGGCCCGGTCGCACTCGCTGCTCCAGAAGGGCGTGTCTGAGATCCTCGCCGCCGATGCGATCCCGGTCGTGCTGGGCGGCGACCACTCGCTCTCGATGCCCATGCTTGCGGCCCTGGCCGGGCGGTTCGGCGCGGACGGCTACTCCGTCATCCACTTCGACACGCATGCCGACACCGGCGACTACGAGGACGAGGCGCCCCACGGCGTGCCGTTCCACCACGCTGTCCGCGACGGCCACCTGGACGGCCGCAACATCGTGCAGGTCGGGCTGCGCGGCGCCTGGCCGTTCCCCGACGACTTCGAGTGGATGCGGAGCGTCGGCTTCCGCTGGCACACGATGGGGGAGGTGGTGGAGCGCGGGATCGCCGCCGTGACGAAGGACGCGATCGCCCATGCCCGCTCGCGCGCGCCGCGCACCTACCTGACGGTCGACATCGACGTGCTCGATCCCGCGTTCGCGCCCGGCACCGGCACGGCCGAGCCCGGTGGCCTCATGACGCGCGAGCTCCTGTGGGCGGTGCGCACGGTCGCCTCGCAGGTCGATCTGTGCGCGATGGACATCGTCGAGGTGTCGCCGCCGTACGACCCGACGGGGATCACCGCGATGGCCGGGCACCGCGTCGTGCTCGAGACGCTGTCGGGCATCGCGCTTCGCAAGAGCGGCCGCGAGGCCCGCCCCGAGCGGCCCTGATCCTCCCTACGACGCGGCCAGGCCCGCGACGTGGCACTCGGCGTCGATGCAGAGCCGCGTGCGGTCTCGGTCGAGGCACATGAGCCCGACGTAGGTGCGGCCGTCGTCGGCGAGCACCACCACCCGCCGGCCCGCGTCGTCGCCCAGGCCGGCGACGACGTCGCCGACGCGGTCGGAGGCGGCGGCGATCGGCGGCTGCGCCGTCGCGTGGTCGGCGATGGCCGCGTCGTCGGCCGCGCCCACCAGGTCGTCGCGGCCGACGGCGCCGGTGTAGGCCCCGCCGTCGAGGAGCGGGATCAGCCGCACCGAGCCGGAGGCGAAGATCGCCCGGCCCTCGGCGACCGTGGCGTCGGCGGGGAGCTCCTTGCCGCGCACGGTGACGACCTCGCCGGCGGTGCGGTCGAGGAGGTCGGCTACGTGTCTGTTGACGGTGCTGCTCACCTGGGTCGGCGAGCGCGCCGGGAGCGCGCTAGCTGACCCGGAGTGTACTGGCGGGCGAGAAGCCGGAGGCCTTCTTGGCCGCCTTGTCGCGGAGCCGCGCGCGCAGCTGGTAGGTGCCCTTGCGTGCCGGGGTGAAGGTCGCCCACGTCGTGGTCACGTCGGTCTTGAGCCACGCCCACTTGGCCGCGCCGGGGCGCAGCACCTGGACGTCGGCCACCCAGCCCGCGTGGTGGGCGCTCGCGACCTGAAACGAGGTCGCGGCGTTCACGTGCGCCGTCTTCGGGACGTTGCACATCTTGACCTGGACGGTGCCCTTCTGGGACGTATTGGCCGCCGAGTGGTACGGGAACGAGCCGGCCGACCAGAAGGTGACCGCGTAGGTGCCGGACGACTTGACCTGCGACTTCAGCAGCGGGAGCCCGCCGGTCGACGTGACCGACGCGCTGGCGCCGTTCCACTGCCAGTGCACGGTGGTGCCGGGCGTGCCGGTCGTCCGCGTCGCGGGCGAGAAGCCGCCGGCCATCACGAGGATGGTGGGCACGACCTGAGGGGCACACGGCGGCGGCTGAATCACATGCGCCCCGATCGGCGCGGCCACCGCGGCCGGGACGGCGACGAGCGCGGCGGCGGCCACGGCCGCGGCCCGGGCGAGGCGAGACGTCCATGTGCGGGTGAGAAACATCTGTCTCACCGTAGGGGGCGATCCCCGATCTGTCCAGCGCAGGCGAACGGCCCCCGCCCGGAAGGCGAGGGCCGTCGGTGTGGGACGTTCTACTCGACGATCCGCGAGGAGCCGCCGGCCAGGTCGGACGCGATCCGCTGGAAGATGCCGGTCAGCGAGGTCGGGCTGGGCACGTCGTAGAAGTACGACGGGTCGGTCGCGATGTTCTCGATGGCCTGCTCGGCGCCCGGGTCGGGGTTCTCGAGCTGGCTCTGGAAGCCGGGCACGGGATTGCCGTTCACAATCGCGCCGGGGGACGCGTAGCAGTCATCGCCGTTCGCCGTGTAGGCGATCGAGTAGACCAGCACGCCCGCCGCCTTGGCCACACCGGCGCTGGTCGCGCCCTGGCCGCACGGATTCGTGAGGTACGGCGACGTCCCTGGCAGGAAGCTCGGGCCGACGTTGGCAGCGCCGTCGGACAGGATGATGATCGCCTTCTGTGCGTCGGGACGGCCGTCGGTCTGGAGCTCCTTGTAGGCCGCGTCGAGCGCCTCGGCGTAGGCCGTGTTGCCCCCCGCCTGGACGCAGTTCACCGTCGAGATCAGCGGGGAGGAGCCGACGAGGTTGCCCGTGGTCGTGGCGTAGGAGTTCGAGAGCGGCACCACCGTGTACGCGGCGCCGGCCAGACTGTAGGTGCCGCCGGGATTCCCGCTGAAGTAGGAGTCCACGCTGTTGCACGCTGCCCCGGCCGATGGCGCCGGCGGGAGCACTGCCAGGCCCACGTTGTCGACCGTCGGATCCATGGTCGAGAGGAACGCCATGATCCCGGCCTTCGCCTGCGGCAGCTTGGAGCTCGCCCTCATCGACCCGGTGCGGTCGAGCACGATCATGACGTCGAGCGGGAGCCCGCCGCACGGCGAGCACGCCTGGGCGTGGGCCTTGAGCGTGATCGTGTCGAAGCCGAGCAGCTTGAGCAGGTACGTTGGCACCTTGGCCGTCTCGTTCACGGTGACCGTGTTCGGCTGGCCGAGGGTGCAGTTGTACCCCGCCTGGGCCTCGCAGTCGACGTTCACGTTCTCGGTGACGTCCGACCCGGGCACGCCGGGGATCGGGTTCTCGCCGCCGGACTGGGAGCCGTAGCGAACCGCCGCGGCCGTCGCGTTGCCGACGTTGGCCGGGTAGTTCAGCGTCAGCTCGCCGGCGCCGCCTGCGGCGGCCGCATCGGCGGAGGCCTGGAGGGCGCGCTGGACGCGATACGCGTTGCCGAGGTCGATCACGAGCCCCGCGAAGATCAGGAGCGTGAACATGAAGACCACGACCAGCGGGAGCGTCTGGCCGAGCTGCGCGCTCGACCGCGCACGGGGGCTGCGGGTGTCCGCGGGTGCGCTGCGCCGCGCAGCCGAACTGCGTGAAGAGGGGGCCATCTGCTCGCCTTCACTCCGGGGGGTGGATTGACCCCGCCCGCGCCCGGGGGGAGGGCGGTGGGCGGGGTGGCTATAGGGCGAGAGTCCGTGTGCGGCCCGACGGCCTCAATCCCCCAAAGGAAGGATCTTCCAGCGAAGGGACTGTCCCCGCTCGACGGGGACAGTCCCCGATTTCCGGTCTAGCCGGCAGCTGGGTCGTTCTGCCAGAGGCCGAACTCGTTGCCGTGCGGGTCGGTGCACGTCGCGAACCAGCCCATCTGCGGGACCGGCATGGCGTCGCTCGCGGTGCCGCCGAGCTCCTTCACCCGGGCCGCGCCAGCGTTGACGTCGTCGACGCTGAAGTACGGCCGCGTCCCTTTCTTGCCGGGCTCCATGTTCGTGATCGCGCCGCCGGTCCGGTCGCTGACGCGGGTCATGTGGTACTCCGACGGGCCCGGGTACGACTCGAACGTCCATCCGAACAGGCCGCCCCAGAACTCACGGCTCTTGCCCGTGTCGTCCGCGGGGATCTCGATGTGCACGATTTCGCCGGGCATCCCTCTCCTCTCGTCGCTGTCGACACACTATGACCCCCGCGTGTGGGCATTTTCATCGCAGGCGGTCGCGGAGCCGGCGCATCAGCGACGGCGGCCGCGGCTGCGTCCGCAGCCACTCGTCGCGGAGCGGCAGCCGGCCTCGCTCCCGCGCGGCCAGGACGCACTCGGTGTGCGCGTGCCGGCGGCGGTCGGCGTCGCCCTCGGGCGCGATCAGCATATGGTCGGCCATCGCGTGCAACTGGTAGCCGCAGAGCGGGCACCGGTACGTCGTCGCCTTGCGGCTGCGCGCGGGGCGGACCGCCCACCAGCGCGCCTTGTCGAGCTTCGCCATGCCCGCATGATGGCCCACGGGGCCAGCTACCGTTTGCCCCGATGGCGTCGTCATCGAAGACCGCCGACCCGGACGCCGAGGCCGAGCGCCTGTACGGCCTCGAGCCCGAGGAGTTCGTCGCCGCCCGCGACGCCGCGGCGAAGGCGCTGCGCGCCGACGGCCACAAGGCCGAGGCCGCGGCGGTCGCGAAGCTGCGCAAGCCCAGCGTGGCCGCCTGGATCGTGAACCGGCTCGCGCGCGAGGAGGCCCGGCTGGTCGACGCGCTGCTCGACGCCGGGGCGAAGCTGCGCGAGGTGCAGCTGGCCGGCGCCGCCGCGTCCGACCTGCGCACGGCGATCGAGGCCGAGGCGAACGCGCTCGACGCGCTGATGAAGCCGGCGGGCCGGATCGCCGGGTCCGGCCGTGACGTCGCGCTCGAGCGCGCGCGCGACACCCTGCACGCCGCCGCCCTCGATCCTGACCTGGCCGGGGATGTCCAGCGCGGCGTGGTCGTCCGCGAGCAGCAGGCGATCGGCTTCCCGCTGGGCGCGGCCCTGCCCGCGCGCCCGGCTGCGCCGGCGCCCTCGAAGCCGTCGAAGCGGAAGGGGGCCGCGAAGGGCGAGCCGGAGCCGGCGCCGGCCCGCGACGAGGTCGCCGCGAAGCGGCTCGAGCGGGCCGCGAAGGCGGCCGCGGCCGCCGCCGAGAAGCTCGACCGGGCCGAGCAGGGGCTCGAGCGGGCCTCGGGTGAGCTGGCGGAGGCCAGGGAGGAGCTCACCCGGGCGAGGCGGGCGCTCACCGCCGCGGAGCGAAAGGCCGACGGCGCGGAGCGTGCAGCTGCCGCCGCGGAGCGCGCCCGCGACGCTGCGCGCGACAAGGCCGACGAGGCCGCCGCCCGCCACCGCGAGCTGGAGGAGGGCTGATGGTCGTCCACCTCCTGGACGGCACCTACGAGCTGTTCCGCCAGTTCTACGGACGCCGCCGCGGGCGCGGCGGCGGCGGGCGCTTCGGCGCCGCGTCCGGCGTCCTGCACTCGATCCTGCAGATGCTCGAGACCGGCACGACCCACGTCGGCGTCGCCACCGACCACGTGATCGAGTCGTTCCGGAACGACCTCTGGCCCGGATACAAGACGGGCGACGGCGTCGACCCGGCGCTGAAGGCCCAGTTCGGGCCGCTCGAGGACGGCCTGGCCGCGATGGGCGTGGCCGCATGGCCGATGGTGGAGCTCGAGGCCGACGACGCGCTCGCGGCCGCCGCCCGCATCGCGGCGGACGACGACGACGTCGAGCAGGTCTGCATCTGGACGCCCGACAAGGATCTGGCCCAGTCGGTGCGCGGCAACCGGGTCGTCCAGGTCGACCGCCGCGCCGGCTCGATCCGCAACGACGACGGCGTCCGCGAGAAGTTCGGGGTGGGCCCGGACGGCATCCCCGACCTGCTCGCCCTGGTCGGCGACAGCGCCGACGGCTATCCCGGCATCCCGGGGATCGGCAAGGTCGGCGCGGCCCGGCTCGTGAACCAGCACGGCCGCATCGAGGACTTCCCGGCCGAGGTGCTGGGCGAGCGCCGCGAGCTGGCGCTCCTGTTCAAGGACCTGGCGACGCTGCGCAGCGGCGAGGAGCTGTTCGGGCGGGCCCAGGAGCTGCGCTGGCAGGGGCCGGGGAAGGACTTCGGCGCGTGGGCGGGCGAGATCGGCGACGATCGCCTGGCCGCGCGGGCCGCGGCCGCCGCAGGCTGACAAACCCGGGCGGGTGTGCGAACATACGTTCGATGGACGCGGCGACGATCCTGCACGCCGACCTCGACTCGTTCTACGCCTCGGTCGAGCAGCGCGACGACCCGCGCCTGCGCGGGCGGCCGGTGATCGTCGGCGCCGGGGTCGTGCTGGCGGCGAGCTACGAGGCCAAGGCGCACGGCATCCGCACCGCCATGGGCGGGCGGGTGGCGCGCCGGCTGTGCCCCCACGCGGTCGTCGTGCCGCCGCGGATGTCGGCCTACTCCGAGGCGAGCAAGGCGGTCTACCGCGTGTTCGACGACCACTGCCCGCTGGTCGAGGGGCTCTCCATCGACGAGGCGTTCCTGGACGTGCGCGGCATGGAGCGGATCGCCGGTTCGCCTGTCGAGATCGCCGTCCGCCTGCGCCGGGCCGTGCGTGAGCGGGTGGGCCTTCCGATCACGGTCGGGGTCGCCCGGACGAAATTCCTCGCCAAGGTCGCGAGCGGCGTCGCCAAGCCGGACGGCCTCATCGTGGTCCCGCCGACCCGTGAGCTCGCCTTCCTGCACCCGCTTCCGGTGGAGGCGCTGTGGGGCGTCGGGCCGAAGACGTCCGCCCGGCTGCGCGAGCAGGGGATCGCGACCGTCGCCGAGGTGGCGGGGGTGGGGCAGGGGACGCTCATCGAGATGCTCGGCCGGGCGGCCGGCCGGCACCTGCACGCCCTCGCCCACAACTACGACCCGCGGCCGGTGCAGGTGCGGCGCCGGCGCGGCTCGATCGGATCGCAGCGCGCGCTCGGCCGCAGGCCCGGCTCGCCGGAGGCCGTCGACGCCATCCTGGTGGGACTGGTCGACCGCGTCACCCGCCGCATGCGCGCCGCCGGACGGGTGGGTCGTACGGTGGTCCTGCGGCTGCGCTTCGGCGACTTCGAGCGCGTGACCCGGTCGCACACGCTCCCGCACGCAACCTCCGAGACGCAGCCGGTGCTCGTCACGGCCCGCATCCTGCTCGCCGGCGCGATGCCGATGATCGAGGCCCGTGGGCTGACCCTGGTCGGGATCGCCGTCGCCAATCTCTCCGACGACCGCGCCGTCCAGCTGCTCCTGCCGTTCGACCGCCGCAACGGGGGCGCGCTCGACGCGGCGGTCGACGCGGTGCGCGAGCGCTACGGCTCGAACGCGATCATGCGCGCCGTCCTGCTCGGCCGTGACCAGGGGCTGACGGTCCCGCTGCTCCCGGACTGACCTACGACGGGCGCGGCGAGGTGTAGTAGCACTTGCAGAACGTCCACAGCTCCGGCCGGAACCCCGTCCACCCGGTCCCGTGCGCCGTCAGCATGTCGGTGTCGACGAGCTGGATGTAGGCCCGCTGCTGGGCCAGGTAGGCCTCCATCTTCCAGATGAGGGCCCGGCGCTGCTGGACGTCGACGAGCTTGCCCTGCTGGGCGTACCAGCGGTCGTACCTCGGGTCGTCGAAGCCGGAGTCGCTGTTGTCGTACCACTGCGCCCGCGTCACGACCGAGAGGTTGAAGTTCGGGTCGATGTACGGGTGCCAGTACCAGGTGTACATGTCGGCGGTCAGGTACTTCCCGCCGGGCGCCGTGATCATCGTGTAGGCCTGGCCGCCGTCGCCGCCGGAGACCTCGTGCACCCTGATCCCGACCTTCGCGTAGGCCGCGGCCAGGACCTGGAACTGGCGGTCGCCGTTGAAGTCGAGGTCGTTCGGGATGATGATGCCGTAGCTCATGGGTTGGCCGCCTGTGGGTAGGCGCCCGAGGTCGCGGGCACCGTGCGCACGCCGCCGGCGCCGCGCCGGTATCCGAGCGAGTCGAGGATGTCGTCGGCCTTCTGCGGGTCGTACGGCAGCGGCTTCACGTCCGGGTTGATCCAGCCGGAAGGCGCCGACCACGGCGACATGATGTTGGCCCACGGCTTGGCGTAGCCGCGGAAGACGACGTCCACGATCTGCGCGCGCGGCGTCGCGTACTCGAATGCCTCCTTCACGAGCGGGTTCAGGAGCTCGCGGTTCTTCGGCTTCCGCGGGTTGGAGTTGAAGCCGAGGTTGGTGACCTCGTTGCCCGGCTGCACGTCGAGCGTGACTCCCGACTGGTGCTTGAGCGCGCTGCCCGTGTAGGGCACCGCGTCGACGAGTCGAGGTTGTGCGCCTGCACGTCGGCCACCATCGACGTCGAATTCGTGTAGTAGGTCAGGCTGACGGCGGCGGCGTGCGACTTCGGCCCGTAGAAGTAGGGGTTGGGCTTGAAGACGGTCGTGCCCTTCGCTCACTGCTCCATCTCGATCAGCGTCATGGCACCCGGCGGCGATGACTTCGGCGCCGGTGTTCGGTCCAACTGACATGACCGTTCGGAAACCTGCAACACGATCGGGGCCGGACCGCGGTACCCTAAGTCCTTCGCGCGCGCCCGACCCGGAGGGGGCCCGGCGCACGCGATCGGGTGTCTCAACCCCTGGCTCGCACTCGACGCATTTAAGGATGTGCTCTCCCAATGACTGATCCACACGCACCTTCGCTGGAAGAGGGACGCGCGCTGGCGCACACCGGCGGCCTGGCCCGCATGGCCAGCGCGTTTGCCCACCACCCGTGGCGCGTCATCGGCGCCTGGCTGGCCATCTTCGTCGCGCTGGGAGGGCTGAACGCCGCCTTCCACGGCACGCTGATCAACGACTTCAACATCCCCGGGTCGGACGTCCAGAAGGCGACCGACCTGATCAAGGCCAAGTTCCCGGTGCAGAAGGGCGCCGCGCTGCGCGTCGTCGTGGCCGCGCCGCCGGGAGAGCGGCTGGACACGCCGCAGCGCAAGGCAGCCATCGCCGACATGCTCGCGGCGGGGACGGCTTCCCAGCGGTCGCTCGACTTCACCAAGAAGGACGTCACCGCGATCACCGATCCGCTCGCCGGCGGCTCGCACCAGCTGTCGAAGGACGGCCGGATCGCGTTCTTCGACGTGCAGTACGACAAGAACGGGTTCGAGCTGCCCCGCTCCGGTGTCGTCGGCACCGAGGACAAGCTGCAGGCGATCGGCGAGAAGGCCGGGATCGACGTCCAGTTCACGGGCGAGGCCGAGCAGGGGGACGTCTCGAGCAGCGGCAGCGAGGTCATCGGCCTGATCGCCGCGTTCATCGTCCTGATGATCCTGTTCCGGGCGCTCGTCCCCACGGCCATCCCGCTGGTCTTCGCGATCACCGCGGTGGTCGGGGCCTTCCTGCTGCTCTACCTGGCCGCCCGGCTGACGCACTTCAACACGGTGACCGAGATCCTGGTGCCGATGATCGGCCTGGGAGTCGGGATCGACTACACGCTGTTCATCGTGACCAGGTTCCGCCAGTACCTGCACGACGGCCTCGACCCACGTGACGCCGCCGCCGCCGCGGGCGCGACGGCAGGCCGGGCGGTGCTCTTCGCGGGCACCACGGTGGCGATCTCGATCACCGGGCTCGCGTTCATCGGCATCGACTTCATCACGAAGCTCGGTCTCGGCAGCGCGCTGGGCGTGCTGACGGCCGTGCTCCTGGCGCAGTCGCTGCTGCCGGCGGTGCTGGCGCTGCTCGGTCACAAGATCGATCGCGGCCGGCTCGGG
>JAICJM010000166.1 GCA_025928435.1 Thermoleophilia bacterium | reverse complement strand
TGTCGCTGCGGTGGGAGTGCCGAAGGTGGGAGTCGAACCCACACGGCCTTGCGGCCGGGCGATTTTGAGTCGCCTGCGTCTACCGTTCCGCCACTTCGGCCCGCCGGGTGGCAAATGCTACCGCCGCGTTGGCAGGCGGGCTGAAATGGGGTACAACAGGCCCTCATGGCTGAGTCGATTGGGGAGGGGACCGGCAAGGGGGCCGCTCGCTCGAGCGTGCTGGACCACCGCTTCGGCGCCGGCCCGCCGCTCACGGTCGGGATCGAGGAGGAGTACATGCTCCTCGAGCCGGGCGGGTTCGACCTCGTCTCCGGCGTCGAGGAGCTCCTGGCCGACACGGCCGAGACCGAGATGGCCGACCGGCTGAAGCCCGAGCTGATGCAATGCGTGCTCGAGTCGGGGACGTGCGTCTGCGAGGACGTCCCCGAGGCGGCCGCCGACCTGCGCCTCATCCGCCAGTACGTCGCCAGCCACGCCCGCACCCACAACATGCGCCTCGGGGCGGCCGGCACCCACCCGTTCTCGCTCTTCGAGAACCAGAAGATCACCGCGCGCGACCGCTACCGCGCGCTGGTCGAGATGCTCCAGTACGTCGCCCGGCGCGAGCTCGTGTTCGGGATGCACGTGCACGTCGCCGTTCCCTCGCCGCAGGCCTCCCTCGCCGTCATGGAGGGCGTCCTGATCGAGCTGCCCGTCCTGCTCGCGCTCTCGGCCAACTCGCCCTTCTGGCGCGGCGACCACACCGGCCTCGCGTCGAGCCGGGCGATGATCTTCTCGGCCTTCCCGCGCAGCGGCCTGCCGCCGCGGTTCGCCGACTACCAGGATTACGCCGAGGCGGTCGGGTTCATGGAGGCGACGGGGGCGATCGGCGACTACACGCACCTGTGGTGGGACGTGCGCCCGCACCCGCGCTTCGGCACGATCGAGGTGCGCGTGATGGACTGCCAGACCCGGGTGGAGGACACCATCGCGCTCGCCGCCTACGTGCAGTGCCTGGTGAAGCTCCTGCTCGACCGCTACGCCAACGGGCAGGTGCTCTCGTACCACCGCATGCTCCTGTCCGAGAACAAATGGCTCGCCCTGCGCTATGGCCTGGATGCGCCGCTCATGGACCTCGCCGCCGGCAAGCGCGTCAAGATGGCGGCGCGCACGCTCGCCCGCCGCCGCATCCGCGAGCTGCGCCCGATCTCCCGCGAGCTGGGCTGCGCCGACGAGCTGGCCCGGATCGACTGGATCCTCGAGAACGGCAACGGCGCCGACCGCCAGCGCCAGGTCTGGAACGCGAACCGGGACATCTCCGAGGTGGCCGAGGAGATCGCCTCGGCCGCCGAGCGCGTCTAGGCCCCTCACAGCCTCCGAAATGAGTCGCGAGCTCCGACTTGCGAAATCTCCTTCGCGTCGATATATTTCGTGTGCGAAAGGTTTTTTTGCGAAAGGATACGACGCGAACTATGTCCACACGAACGACGTCCAGGAAGGCTGACCTCGCCGCCGAGGTCGGGCAACTGCTGTTCGACATCGGCGCCCAGGCGAAGCGGCGAACCCGGCCCCTCGTCGAGGAGCAGGGCGTCACCATGCCGCAGGCGCTCGCGCTGCACATGCTGCACGGGGCTGGCGGCCGGCTCTCGGCCCGCGACCTCGGCCGCGAGTGCCACATGCTCGCGTCCACGATCACCGGCGTGATCGACCGGCTCGAGAGCGCCGGCCACGTCCGCCGCGAGCGCGACCAGCGCGACCGCCGGGTGGTGTGGGTCACCCTCACCGACGCCGGCCGCGAGCTGGTCGACCGCCTCCCGACGTTCTCCGACCAGATGGGGCAGCTGCTGGGCGCCCTCCCGGGGAAGGAGCTCGAGCAGATGCGCGAGTCGCTGCGGCGAGTGCTGGCGGCGGCCGCGGAGACGCGGGGGGCGGCGTGATGTCCCCTGTGCGGTTCACCGAACGTCGTCTAGGCGGACTGCCCCATGGCGCGACCGGCGCCGCCGGGGCAGTCTTGGACAACGCATCATCGCTCCCGCTGCGGGAGCGCTTCATGAGCAGAGGATCGAAGGGGAAGAACTGAAAGTGCCTGCAATAACGGATGACAATCGCAAGTGGTGGACCCTGGGGGCGATGTGCTTCGCGCTCTTCATGGTCATGCTCGACAACACGGTCGTGAACATCGCGCTCCCGGCCATCAAGGAGAGCTTCGGCGCCTCGATCTCGGGGCTGTCGTGGACGGTGAACGCCTACACGCTCGTCTTCGGCGTGCTGCTCGTCACGGGCGGCCGCCTGGGCGACGTGTTCGGGCGCAAGCGCATGTTCCTGGCCGGGCTCATCGTCTTCACGCTGGGCTCCATCGGTGCCGGCCTGTCCGGCTCGATCGGCGAGCTCGTCGTCTTCCGCGGCGTCCAGGGCGTCGGCGCGGCGTTCCTGATGCCGGGATCGCTCTCGATCATCACGAACACGTTCAGAGGCCCCGAGCTCGGGCGCGCGCTCGGCATGTGGGCCGGCATCTCCGGCCTCGCGCTGGGCATGGGCCCGGTCGTGGGCGGCCTGCTGGTCGAGAAGGCAGGCTGGGAGTGGATCTTCTTCCTGAACGTGCCCGTGGCGGTCATCGCGGTGCCGCTGACGATGTACGCCGTGCGCGAGTCGCGCGACGAGAGCGCCATCCGGCGCATCGACTGGCTGGGCATCGCCATGCTCTCGATCGGCCTCGGTGGTCTCGTCCTCGGCCTGGTGCAGGCCAACGACTACGGCTGGGGCTCCGCCCGGATCCTGACCGAGTACGCGGTCGGCATCGCCGGCCTGGTGACGTTCGTCCTGCTCCAGATGCGCGGGCGCGACCCGATGCTGGACATGCGCTTCTTCCGCAACCGGACGTTCAACGCCGGCAACGTGGTGGCGTTCCTGGTCACGTTCTCGATGTTCGCGACCTTCTTCTTCATCACGCTCTACATGCAGAACATCGAGCGGCTGTCCCCGCTCGAGACCGGCGTGCGCTTCCTGCCGATGACGATCCTGATCATCGCGACCGCGCCCGTGGCCGGGCGGCTCTCCGACCGGTACGGCTCGCGCTGGCTGCTCACGGGCGGCATGCTGCTGATCGCGGCGTCGCTGTTCCTCGAGTCGCGGATCTCCGACACGAGCGGCTACCTGACCCTGCTGCCGGCGTTCCTGGTCGGTGGCGTGGGGATGGGCATGACGATGTCGCCCATGACCGCGGCCGTGATGAGCTCGGTCGACCGCACGAAGGCCGGCGCGGCCTCGGGCGTGCTGTCGATGACGCGGATGGTGGGCGGCGTCTTCGGCGTCGCCTCGCTGACGGCGCTCTTCGAGCACCTGTCCACCGCGCGCGCGGCGGCCGGCCACGCGCCGTCCGACGTGTTCATCTACTCGCTCGGGCACAGCCTTCGCTACTCCGCGGCCATCGCCGTCGTGGGCGCGCTGGTGGCCCTTGTCTTCATCCGCAGCCACCGGGCCGAGGAGGCCGCGGTGCCCGCCGAGGACACCGCGATCGCCGAGGCGGCCTAGTGCCTGACCTGCCCCTCTCGCGCGGCCCGGCCCTCCCGCCGGGCCGCGCGGGCGCGGTCCGTCCGCGTCGATAGACTGGCCCCTTCGAGAACGGGGATTCGAGCAAGGGGGCTGCGGATGGACAGGCAGGAGGTCATCGAGCGCTGCCGGCGCGACCATGTCGCGTTCGTGCGACTGCAGTTCACGGAGCCGTACGGCCCCGTCAAGAACGTGTCGATCCCGGTGGACGAGCTCGAGAAGGCGCTCGACAACGAGCTCATGTTCGACGGCTCGTCGATCCGCGGCTTCAAGCGGATCGAGCAGTCGGACATGTACTTCCTGCCCGACCCGAACACGTACACGGTGCTCCCGTGGCGCGGCACCGAGGCGAATCGCACGGCGCGGCTGATCTGCGACGTCGCCGACCCCGACGGCACCCCATTCGCCGGCGACCCGCGCACGAACCTGAAGCGCGTGCTGAAGCGGGCCGCCGACATGGGCTACACGATGAACGTCGGCCCCGAGGCCGAGTTCTTCCTCTTCAAGCTCGATGCCGACGGCAACCCCACCGTCGATCCCCACGACGCGGCCACCTACTTCGACGTCGCCCCGCTCGACCGCGGCGAGGACTGTCGCCGCGACATCGAGCTGACCCTGCAGCAGATGGGCTTCTCGCTCGAGGCGGCCCACCACGAGGTCGCGATCGGGCAGCACGAGATCGACTTCCGCCATGCCGACGCGCTCGCGACCGCCGACAACCTGGTCACGTTCCGGATGGTGGTGAAGACCATCGCCGCCCGTCACGGGATGCACGCGACCTTCATGGCCAAGCCGATCCACGGCGAGAACGGCTCCGGGATGCACGTGAACCAGTCGCTCGCGCGCGGGGACGAGAACGCGTTCCTGGACGAGTCGGGCGAGCTCTCGCTCTCGTCGGAGTGCCGCAGCTACATCGCCGGCGTGCTCGACCACCTGCCGGCGATCACCGCGGTCGCCAACCCGACGGTCAACTCGTACAAGCGGCTGCTGCCGGGATACGAGGCGCCGGTCTACGTGGCCTGGTCGCCGGGGAACCGCTCGGCCGCGATCCGGGTGCCGGCCAAGCGCGGCCAGTCGACCCGGATCGAGCTGCGCACGCCCGACCCGACGGCCAACCCGTACCTCGCGCTGGCCTGCATGCTCGAGGCCGGCCTGGACGGCATCAACCGCGGGATGCAGCCGCCCGAGCCCGTGAACCAGAACATCTACCACCTGAGCGCCGAGGACTCGAAAGGCCTCGGCATCGGCAGCCTGCCGCACGATCTGTCCCACGCGCTCGACGCGCTCGAGGCCGACGAGGTGATGCGCGGAGCCCTCGGCGACCACATCTTCACCGAGTATGTGCGCCTCAAGCGGGAGGAGTGGGCCGCCTACAACGAGCAGGTGCACCAGTGGGAGATCGACGAATACATGGACAGGTACTGACGCCCGTCGACGGATGAATTGCCTGTTAATCTGGTGTTTAGGTTGACAGGCGAAACTTGCGTCCCTCTGGTACAATGTATTCGTCGGGGTGGGGCTGCCCCCGACGATCGTTTGCCGGGTCAACGACCCGGGAATGAAAACACGTGAGCCAGCGTTAAACGTCACGTAGGCAGCCATAGTTTGTAACTACCAGGCCCGGACGGCTGACCGTCACCGGGCTATCGAGGGATTGATGACGACCGAGCTGATGAATGAGCCGCGAGTGCGGCTGATGATCGAATCGGCCGATGATCGCGGGCTCCTCGCGGAGGAGGAGCTCCAGGCGGTTGCGGTCGATCTCGAGCTGGATGAAGAGGATCTCGAGGCGCTGACGGCGGAGCTGACCGAGCAGGGCGTCGAGATCGTGCCCACGGCCGACGCCGGCGACGCCGGGTCGGCTCCCGTGGTCGTGCCCGCGGCGGTGGCAGCCGCCGCCCCGTCGGGCCCGACGGACAGCCTCGACCGGTACCTGCACGACATCTCCCGCCATCCGCTCCTCACCAAGGAGGACGAGCAGCGCCTGGCGAAGCTCGTCGAGCAGGGCGACCCGATCGCCAAGCGGCGCATGATCGAGTCGAACCTGCGACTCGTCGTGTCGGTCGCCAAGCGCTACCGCGGCCACGGCGTGCCGTTCCTGGACCTGATCCAGGAGGGGACGATCGGGCTCGTGCGCGCGGTCGAGAAGTTCGACTGGCGCCGTGACCTGAAGTTCTCGACGTACGCGACGTGGTGGATCCGGCAGGCCGTGCAGCGCGCGGTCGCCAACCAGTCGCGCACGATCCGGCTCCCGGTGCACGTGTCGGAGCGGGTGCGGCGGGTCGATGCGACCCGCGCGTCCCTCGAGGCGCGCCTGGGCCGTGACGTGACCGACGACGAGGTCTCGAAGGCCAGCGGCGTGACCGTGCCCGACGTGGTCGACGCCCGCTCGCTCCCGCGGACGTCGTCCATGCACACGCCCGTCGGCGACGACGGCGACTCGGAGATGGGCGACATGATCGCCGACGAGTCGGCCCCGAAGGCCGAGGAGATCGTCGAGGAGACGCTCCGCAAGGAGATGCTGGTCACGGGCCTCGAGCACCTGTCGGAGCGCAAGCGCCGCATCCTCGAGCTGCGGTTCGGGCTCGACGGCGGCGACCCGCAGAACTACGACGTGATCGGCCGCGCGGTCGGACTGACCCGCGAGCGCGTCCGCCAGCTCGAGGCAGATGCGCTGAACCAGCTGGCAGCCCTGAACGAGATCCAGGGCCTGCGCAGCGAAGCGGCCTGAAACATCGGGGACAGTCCCCGCCCGTAGGCGGGGACTGTCCCCATTCTCCTACCGGTAGATCGCCGACGGGTCGGTCGGCGGCTCGATGCTGCGCTGGGCCACGCCCGTCTCCACGGCCGCCTCCGAGACGGCGGCGGCGACGCTCTCCACGACGGCCTTGTTGAAGACGCTCGGGATGATGTACTCCTCGTTCACCTCGTCCTCGTGGATCACCGCGGCGATGGCACGGGCCGCGGCCAGGTTCATCGCGTCGTTGATCCCGGTCGCCGCGATCTGGAGCGCGCCCCGAAAGATGCCGGGGAACGCGAGCACGTTGTTGATCTGATTCGGGTAGTCCGAGCGCCCCGTCGCGATCACGCGGGCGATGCCCTCGATGTCCTCGGGCGGCACCTCGGGCTCGGGGTTCGCCATCGCGAACACGATCGCGTCGTCGGCCATCGTCCGCACCGCCTCGACCGACACCGCGCCCGGGCCGGACAGCCCCAGGAAGACGTCGGCGCCGGCCAGCGCCTCATCGGCCGTGCCCGTGAACTTGCGCGGGTTCGTGTTGCGGGCGTACCACTTCTTGATCGCCGTGAGCCCCTTGGTGCCGGGGTGGAGCGCCCCCTCGCGATCGCAGCCGACGATGTCGCGCACGCCCGCCTCCATCAGCAGCTTGCTCACGGCGACGCCGGCCGCGCCCACGCCCACGAGCACGACGCGCAGGTCCCCGATCGGCTTGCCGACGACTCGGGCGGCGTTCAGTAGGCCCGCCAGCACCACGACCGCGGTGCCGTGCTGGTCGTCGTGGAAGACCGGGATGTCGAGCTCGCGCCGCAGCCGGCCCTCGATCTCGAAGCAGCGCGGCGCGGCGATGTCCTCCAGGTTGATGCCGCCGAAGCCCGGGGCGATCGCCTTCACGATGGCGATGATCTCGTCGGTGTCGGTCGTGTCGAGGCAGAGCGGCCACGCGTCGATGCCGGCGAACTCCTTGAACAGCATCGCCTTGCCTTCCATCACCGGCATGGCCGCGCGGGGGCCGATGTCGCCCAGCCCGAGCACCGCCGTGCCGTCGGTCACGACGGCGACCGCGTTCTGCTTGATCGTGAGCGCCCGGGCCTTGTCCGGGTCCTGGGCGATCGCCATGCAGACGCGGGCGACGCCGGGCGTGTAGGCCATCGACAGGTCGTCGCGGGTCTTCACGGGCACCTTGTTCTGTACCTCGATCTTGCCGCCCAGGTGCATCAGGAAGGTGCGGTCGGAGACGTTCACGATCCGCACGCCCGGCAGCCCGCGGACGGCGTCCACGATCCGCTGGCCGTGGTCGGCATCGGAGGCGGACACGGTGATGTCGCGCACCCGGTGGCCCTTGGCCACGCGCACGAGGTCGATCGCCCCCAGATCGCCGCCGCCGTCGCCGATCGCGGCGGCCACCTTGGCGAACGAGCCGGCCACCGCGGGGATCTCGACCCGGATCGTCAGGCTGTACGAGACGGAGGGGTTCCGTGACACGCGCGAAGCGTAGATGGTTGACCGGCGACTTCCGTGCGCCCGGACGCACGACGGCGGCGGTCGGACCAGGGTCGTTCGGGCTGCGCCTGAGAACCGTCGCATCGCGGCGTCCTCTCTCGCTCGCGTGCGAGGCACGCGTCGCTCGGTGCGTCCTTGCGCTGCTCGGTTCGCAGCCGCCCGGGACATCACGGAAAGTCACCGATCAACCATCTCGGAACGCTCGCGCTGCGAGCCGCCGCGGGCTCGGATACGCTGCGAAGGATGGCCACGGTCAAGCAGGCTCAGCCGAAGGATCTGAACCTCGACGACGCCCCGGCCAAGCAGTGTGACGTCTTCCTGGTCGACGGCAACGGCCTCGCCTACCGGGCGTTCTACGCGCTTCCCGAGGAGCTCCAGACCGTCGACGGGTTCCCGACGAACGCGCTTCTCGGCATGGCGAACATGCTCATGAAGCTGCTCGCGGACTACCGCCCGGCGACGGTGCTCGTCGCCTGGGATGAGAAGCCGACCGCGCGCATCGAGCTGGCCCCCGACTACAAGGCCCACCGGCGGCCGATGCCCGACCTGCTGCGCCAGCAGGTGCCGTACTTCAGCCCGATCGTCGAGGCGTTCGGCTACCGCAACTTCCGCGTCGAGGGCAAGGAGGCCGACGACGTCATCGGCACGCTCGCGACGAAGGCCGAGGCGGCCGGGCACCGCGTGTGCGTCGTCTCGACCGACCGCGACGCGTTCCAGCTCGCCTCCGAGAACGTCTGCATCATGATGACGCCGCGCGGCGTCGCCGACGTGGTCGTCTACACGCCCGACCGGATCATGCAGCGCTATGGCATCGGCCCTGACCTGGTGCCGGACTTCATCGGGCTGAAGGGGGACACCTCCGACAACATCCCCGGCGTGCCCGGCATCGGCGACAAGACGGCCGCCGAGCTCCTCGTGCGGTTCGGGTCGATGGAGGGCGTCTACGCGAACCTGGACGCCGTGCCGGGCGAGAAGCGGCGCGAGAACCTGCGCACCGCGACGGACGATGCGGTCCGCTCCAAGATCCTCGCGACGATCGATCGCGAGCTCGAGATCGACGTCGACTTCGACGCGATGGTGGCGGCCCCGCCCGACCGCTCGACGATGAAGGACCTCTTTCGCAAGCTCGAGTTCCGGGCGCTTCTGAAACGCGTCGACGAGCTCGAGGAGGCGGTGCCGGGCGCGCCGGCCGAGGTGATCGAGGGGGTGGAGCTCGACTGGCGCGAGGCGGCACTCGACGACCTGCGGGCGCTTCCCGACGACGTGGCGCTGGCGGTCGGGGGCGGCCGGGCGGCGGTCACAGGCGACGGCGCCGACGTGCTCGTCGTGGAGGCCGATGCGGCCCGCGTGGTCGAGGCGCTGCGCGACCGGCGTGTGATCACGCACGGGCTCAAGCACCCTGCGCTGGTGCCCGCCGGCGACACGGCCATCGCCGCCTACCTGCTCGACCCGGGCCGGGCCGACTACGAGATCGACGACCTGGCC
>JAICJM010000218.1 GCA_025928435.1 Thermoleophilia bacterium | reverse complement strand
TCTTGCCCGCGTCCGCGTCGGGCTCGAACCGGACGACGTTCGCCGCCCGCCCGCCGAGCAGGCGGCCGACCTCCTCGGCGACGATGTCGAACACGCTGGACGGGTCGACCTCCGACGCGACGCACGTTGCGACCCGCCGGAGGGCAGTCTGCTCCAGGGCGAGCAGGCGCAGGTCGCCGCTGCCCGATTCCGCTCCGTGACGTCCTGCCCGATCCCGGTGGCGCCGGTGATCCGCCCGTCCGCATCCCGGTCGAGCGTCGTGCTCCACGCGATCTCGCGCACGTCCCCGGATCGGGTTCGCAGGGGAGCCTCCTCGTGGTCGGCCACCCTGCCGGCCGCGAGCTGCGCGACGATCGTGCTCTTTGGATTGAGCGTCTCGGCCCAGAGGCGACCGATCAGCTCCTCTCGCGTCCAGCCCGTGAGCTCGCACAGGAACCGGTTGCAGAACCGGATGCGCCCGTCCAGGTCGGTGCTGACCGCGACCAGCTCCACGCCTTCGAGCACGTCGTTCAGACGCTGCTCGGACGCGCTGACCTGCGCCTCGAGCCGCTCGTTCTTCAACGGGCGGCGACCCGTCACGATGACTACCCCGGGGCGTCCACGGCGCCGCTCATCGCTCGCGCGAACGACTCGGGGGTGAAGGCGAAGTCGCAGCCGGCCAGGGGCAGCCCCGTCATCGCGGACGCCTCGATCGTGAGCGCGACCAGGTCCTCCGGCTCGAGGTTGTGGACGTGGGACTTGCCGCAGGCCCGCGCCAGGGTCTGCGCCTCGAGCGTCAGCACGCCGAGGTAGTTCGCGAGCCGCCGCCCGCCCAGGACCGGGTCGAACCGCGCGGCGAGGTCGGCGTCCTGCGTCGAGATGCCGGCCGGGTCGAGGCCCGCCTGCCAGTCGTCATAGAAGCCGGGGGCGGTGCCGATCTTGGCGTACTCCTCGGCCAGATCCGGGCTGTTGTCTCCGAGGGCGATGAGCGCGGCGACGCCGATCGAGACGGCGTCGGCGCCCAGTGCCAGGGCCTTGGCGACGTCGGCGCCGGTGCGGATCCCGCCGGACACGATCAGCTGCACCTCGCGGTGCATGCCCAGCTCCTCCAGCGCCTTCACCGCCTGCACCACGGCGGGCAGCGTGGGGATCCCGACGTGCTCGATGAACACGTCCTGCGTCGCCGCCGTCCCGCCCTGCATGCCGTCCAGGACGATCACGTCGGCACCGGCCTTGACCGCCAGCTGCACGTCGTAGTACGTGCGGGTCGCGCCGACCTTGATGAAGATCGGCTTCTCCCAGTCGGTGATCTCGCGCAGCTCGCCGATCTTGATCTCGAGATCGTCCGGCCCCGTCCAGTCCGGGTGCCGGCAGGCGCTGCGCTGGTCGATGCCCTTCGGCAGGCTGCGCATCTCGGCCACCCGGTCGGAGATCTTGTGGCCGAGCAGCATGCCGCCGCCGCCCGGCTTCGCGCCCTGGCCGACCACGACCTCGATGGCGTCGGCGCGGCGCAGGTCGTCGGGGTTCATGCCGTAGCGGCTGGGCAGCAGCTGGTAAACGAGGATGTCGGAGTGGCCGCGCTCCTCGGGCGTCATGCCACCGTCTCCGGTGGTGGTCGAGGTCCCGGCCGCGCTGGCACCGCGGCCGAGCGCCTCCTTGGCCGGCGCCGAGAGGGCGCCGAAGCTCATGCCCGCGATCGTGATCGGGATCCTCAGCTCCAGGGGCGTTTTCGCGAACCGCGTGCCGAGCGTGACGTTGGTGTCGCAGCGCTCGCGGTAGCCCTCCAGGGGGTAGCGGGAGACGCTCGCGCCGAGGAACAGCAGATCGTCGAAGTGCGGGACCTTGCGCTTGGCGCCGAACCCGCGGATGTCGTAGATGCCCTCGCGGGCGGCCCGCTGGATCTCGTGGATCGTGGTGCGGTCGTAGAGGGCGCTCTCGCGCAGCCCGTCGCGGAATGCCTCGCTCATCAGTAGCTCCCGGCGTTGTCGACGTGAAAGGTGTAGAGGTTGCGCGCGGAGCCGTAGCGGCGGAACTCGCCGGGGTCGACGCCCTCGACGCCGGAGGCGGCCAGAAGCCCTGCGATCTCCTCGCGATGCTCGTCCCGCACGTCCTTCTCGACGCAGTCGGCGCCCAGGCTCTTGACCGAGCCGCGGACGTAGAGGCGGGCCTCGTACAGCGAGTCGCCGAGCGCGTCGCCCGCGTCGCCGAGCACGACCATCCGGCCCGTCTGCGCCATGAACGCGCTCATGTGGCCGACCGAGCCGTGGACGACGATGTCGGCGCCCTTCAGCGAGATCCCGCAGCGGGCCGACGCGTCGCCCTCCACGATCACGAGCCCCCCGCGGCCCGTCGCGGCCGCTGCCTGGCTGGCGTTGCCGGCCACCCGGACGACGCCGCTCATGATGTTCTCCGCCAGGCCGACGCCGGCGTTGCCGTGGACGGTCACCGTCGCCAGCTTGTTCATGCCGGCGCAGTAGTAGCCGGCGTGGCCCATGACCTCGACCTCGATCGGCGCGTCCAGCCCACATGCCAGCGCGTGCGCGCCGGAGGGGTTCAGGATCTGCCAGTGGCCGATCGGCTCCGCCACCTTTGCCTGGTCGTGCAGCCGCTGGTTGAGCTCGCGCAGGGGGGTCGACGCCAGATCGACCCGCTCGGCGGTACCGGCCGTGGCGCTCACGCCGCCACCCGCTCCCACGAGTACACGGTCGCCGGCTCGGGCTCCCAGATGCGCGCCCCCTCGGCGCCGGGGAGGGTGGCGATCGCCCGGTACTCCGACGCCATCGCCACCCACTCGTCGGTCTCGGCGAGCACCGCCGGCTTGCAGGCGATCGGGTCGCGCAGCACCGCGAAGCCGTCCGCGGTTCCGACGGCGAACGTGTAGAAGCCGTCC
Source organism: Thermoleophilia bacterium (assembly GCA_025928435.1). The sequence goes on along the minus strand of JAICJM010000218.1, from coordinate 3,307 downwards.
AGATCCTCGAGACAGCCCTCCAGCGCCTGGTCGAGCGTCGCGCCCTCGCGCATCCGCCACATCAGATACCCCGCCGCGACCTCGCTGTCGTTCTCGGTCCGGAACACGATGCCCTCGCGCTGCAGACCTTTGCGCACACGGTTGTGGTTGGAGAGCGAGCCGTTGTGGACGAGGCACAGGTCGAGCCCGGTCGAGAACGGGTGCGACCCGTCGGTCGTGACCCGGCTCTCGGTCGCCATCCGCGTGTGGCCGAGCGCGTGGCTGCCGTCGAGTTCCGCCACCCGGAAGCGGTCCGCGAAGACCCGCGGCAGGCCCACCTCCTTGTAGATCTCGATGACGCCGCCGGCGCTCATCAGCCGCACCTCCGGATGGGTCTCGCCGACCCACGCTTCGGCCTCGTCGGCCGGCGCGGCCACCACGACCACAGCGTGGTTCTCCCGCCGGTGCACGCGCGGCTCACCGCCGAACTGCGCCGCTGCCTCTGCCGCGAGCGCCGCCCAGTCGTACCCCACGTCGGGATGGTGCAGCGTCAGCTTCGAGTCGCCCGCCGGTGTCGGCTCGCGATAGAACGCGACGCCCGCCGAGTCCGGTCCGCGGTCGTTCATCTCCAGCAACATGGACGCCAGGTGCGCGCCGAGGCGCGCCTGGATGTCATCGGTCTTGGCGAAGAGCCCGACAATTCCACACACGGCTCTGAATCCTCCTCGTCGGCGTTGCAGCAGCGCGACAACCCTACCGCTCGGCCGATCGGCGGGCCGGGGTCGCGTCGAACGAACCTTGTGCCAGCGTCTCCGCCGTCGCCCGCACCAGCCCGGCAGGCGCGGTCAGTTCGCGCTCCGGCCACGCCAGCGCGATCGGCAGCCGGGCGGCGGTGCCTCGCAGCGCGACGAACACGACGCCGCGGCGGTCGAGCGACTCGATCACCGAGCGCGAGACGAACGCCCACCCCAGCCCGGCGGCGACGAGGCCCAGCTGGGCCTGGAGCGAAGTCACCTGGGGCCCGACGCGCGGCGCAAAGCCGGCATCGGCGCACGCCCCGAGGTACAGCGCGCTCGTGTCCGCCTCCCGCTCCGGCCGGACCAGGACGAGCGGCTCGTCGCGCAGCTCCGACAACCTGAGCCTCGCCCGCCCCGCCAGAGGATGGTCGGCCGGCAGCGCGATCGAGATCGGCTCGGCTCGTAGCTGAAGCACCTCGAGGCCCTCGGGAGCGGCGCCGGCGGCGACGTGGATGATCCCCAGGTCGAGCCTTCGCTGCCGTAGCTCCTCCACCTGGGCGGCGCCGATCTCCTCGCGGATGTCGAGCTCGACCCCGGGGTGCCGGGCGCGGACGCTGCGAACCAGCTGCGGCAGAAGGTTGAGCATCGCGCTTCCGACGACCCCCAGGCGAACGGTTCCCTGTTCGCCGCGCGCAACCCGGCCGACGAGGTCGGCGGCGTCCGCGGCCCCTTCGAGCAGGGCCTGCGCGCGAGGGACGAGCGCCGCGCCGGCCGGCGTCAGCGTCACGCGGCGACTGGTGCGCTCGAACAGCCGGGCGCCGAGCTGGGCCTCGAAGCGCGAGAGCGCCTGGGTCAGCGCCGGCTGGGACAGGTGAACGCGTTCGGCCGTGCGTCCGAAGTGGAGCTCCTCGCTGAGCGCGACGACGATCTCCAGTTGGCGCAGCTCCATGGGTCGATTGTTTCATCGAATCAATCAGAATGCAAGTTCTATTGGACAGATCGGTCAGCGGATCCTACGCTGATCCGCATGAGCTCCGCGAAAGCCCAGGCGGCCACGGGCCTCGCTCCCGCGATCTGGGGCACGACGTACCTCACGACGACGCAGCTGCTGCCCGCAGGACGCCCGTTGCTGGGGGCCGTGCTCCGCGCCCTCCCCGCCGGACTCGTGCTCATCGCGATCGGCCGGCGTCTGCCGAACGGCATCTGGTGGTGGCGCGCGCTCGTGCTCGGCGCGCTGAACATCGGGGCGTTCTTCGCCCTCCTGTTCGTCGCGGCCTACCGGCTCCCCGGCGGCGTTGCCGCGACGATCATCGCCGCGCAGCCGTTGCTGGTCGCCGGGCTCTCGGCCTGGCTCCTCTCGGAGCACGCCTCGGCACGACTCGTGCTCGCCGCGGTCGCCGGCGTCACGGGCGTCGGCCTGCTCGTCCTTCCCGCCGGCACCATGCTGGATGCCGTCGGCGTCGCGGCGGCCGTGGGCGCAGCGAGCGTCTTCGCTGCGGGCATCGTGTTGAGCAAGCGGTGGCCCTCCCCCGCGCCGATCCTGGCCATGACCGGCTGGCAGCTTGCCGCCGGCGGGCTGATCGCGCTGCCGTTCGCGCTGAGGATCGAGGGGCTTCCGACGAGCTTGAGCGTCGCCAACCTCGCCGGCTACGCCTACCTCGCGAGCTTCGGAGGGGCCGTCGCGTACGTGCTCTGGTTGCGCGGGATCCGCGCGCTCCCCGCGACGCGCGTGACGTTCCTGGCGCTCCTCAGTCCCGTCGTCGCGACCGCGCTCGACTGGATCGTGCGAGGCCAGCGCCTCACCCCGCTTCAAGCGGTCGGCGGCCTGATCGTCCTCGGTTCGGTCGTCGCATCCCAACTCCAGAACGTCCCCCAACCCACGAGCGGCGCGAGAGCGCCCGTATCCGAGGAGACAGCATGAGCACCCATACCGCCGCACCGATGATCGGCACCTACAACGTCGATCCCGTCCATTCGAGCCTCGGCTTCTCGATCTCCTACCAGGGCGTCTCGATCTTTCGCGGGACGCTGACGGATGTCGACGCGAAGCTGGTCGACGGGCGCCTCGAGGGCACGGCCCCGGTCGAGTCGATCTCGATCACCACGCCCGAGGCGTTTCGCGCGCATGTCCTCTCGGCCGAGTTCTTCGACGCCGGGGCGCACCCCGAGGTGAGCTTCGTCTCGACGTCGCTCGACGTCCAGGAAGACGGCCGCGCACGCGTTCGCGGCGACCTCACGATGAAGGGCGTCACCAGGCCCATTCACGCGGCCGGAACCTGGACGGCGCCCGCCACCGACGCGTTCGGGAAGGCGCGTGCGAACCTTGCGCTCGAGGCCGTCATCGACCGCACGGAGTGGGGCATGAACTGGAACGCGCCGCTGCCGTCCGGCGGCAACGCGCTCGGAAACGAGGTGACGCTGACCATCTCGCTCTCGCTCGTCGGGGAGGCCTAGGTGTAGGACCTATGAGCCTGCGAGACGGCTGACGTTGTCCGGGCCTCCGACGAGCCTTGTGGTTGACGAAGACCATGAGCTCGAAGGAGGCCCGTGATGATCAAGGGTAGGCCACCGGCCAGACTGCGTCATTCTTG
>JAICJM010000211.1 GCA_025928435.1 Thermoleophilia bacterium | reverse complement strand
GGACTGGTAGACCTCCTCCAGGCCCGCGTACACGTGCAGCGGGTTGTGCGGGTCGACCGCGATGTACTCGTTGTACCAGGTCTGCGCCCCCGGCCACTGGCCGAACAGCGGCGGCTCGGCCGAGCCGGAGTTCGCGAGCTTCTGCGCGTCGGCCACCAGCGTCCACGGGCCGGCCGGGCGTCCGCTCTTCGAGACGTAGATGCCCTGCAGGTTGGTGAACCCCGTGGAGGCCGACGGGTTCTCGAGCATCTCCGGCGATTCGACGATCGCGTAGATCCGGCCCCTGCCGGCGGCGAAGGTCGTCCGCCCGATGTCGCCCACGTCGATGTCACCGGTGGGGGTGATGCGGTGGAACGTCCCCGCCTTGCCCCAGCGCTTCGAGACGTAGAATCCGTTGTAGGCGAGATCCGACGGCAGCGTGCCGCCGCGCCAGCCGAGGGCCGCCAGAACCACGCGGCCGCCCGTGCCGGGCTGGAACGTCACGTCCGTGATGAACGACGTGCGGTACGGGGAGTTGTGCGGGTTCGGGTCCGGCTTCAGCACGACGTGCCACGGGCCCCCGGGCGACGTGCCGTGGCGCATGAGCCCCGAGCTCGTCGCCGCGTACACATGCCCGGCCGAGTCGAAGTGCAGGTAATAGACGGTGCGGCTCTGCAGCGCGGTGCCGCCGACGCGGTGCCACGTGTGGCCGTGCCGGGTGATGCGGTAGACCCCGAGCGCCGCGAAGCTGTCGAAGTTCGTGTTGGCCTCGCCGAGGCCGACCCACACCGAGCCGTCCTTCGGGTTGGTCGCAAGCGCGCCGATCGAGAGCCGCGGAAGGCCGTTCGACCAGAACTTCCAGTGGCGGCCGCGGTCGGTCGTCTTCCAGACGCCGCCGTCGGCGGCGCCGCCGTAGATCGCATGGCCGGACGCCGTCAGGGCCGTCATCCGCCCTGTGACGAGGCCGTACCCGGCGCCGAAGTCGCTCCACACGGGATCCGTGTAGCCCGGTACCGGGTCGTCGAGGAACGGCTTGTCGGTCAGCGCCTGCCACGACCCGCCGTGGGTCGAGAGCCTCGCCGCCTGCGCCTGTCCGGCGGCATACGCAGCGGCCGAGACGGTCGCGGCCGGAGCCGTCTTCATGTACGACTCCATCGCGGCCCGCTCCAGGATCTCGTTGCTCTCGCCGCCGTCGTCGCCCTCGTCCTTGGCGGTGGCGTCGTGTCCCCTGGTCACCTCGCCGAATCGGGGCGACGCCTTGGGCGCCTTCCCTGCCATCGCCGTGGGCACGACCATCAGCATCCCCAGCATCCCCAGCCCTGCGACGGCCGCTCCGGCACGCCGCAACCACGAGCTCCGACTCATCCTTCGCCCCCTTCGGTAGGCCCCAAGCCCCGCGAATAACGAGACAAGCTTTCGCGTGCGATCGTAGTACCGCTCGGGGCGGCCCGCAAAACGCCGGGGTGCGACTCGAGGCGCCAATTGGCGTTCGCCGCGGACGCCAATTGCGATTCCGGCGGGAACCGACCGGCCGTCCGCCTCGTCCTACCGGGCATGCGTATCGTGTTGGCCGCGATCGCCTTTGCCTTTGGAGCGGGCTGCGGCGGCACCGGCACCGGGTCGCCGTCCACGCCGGGCTGGGTCGCGGGCATCGCCCTCGGCGGGCGCCCGATCTGCCCCACGCCGGCCGTCACGGGGCTGCACTGCCACTCCGGCCCCCGGCCCCACGCGCTGGTGGTCATCGCCGGGGCGGCCGCTCACCGCAGGGTGCGGGCCGACGGATCGGGGCGGTTCAGGGTGCGGCTTCCGCCGGGCCGCTATGCGATCCGGATGGGAGCGTTCCGCCCGGTTCGGGTTCAGGTCCGCGCCGGCCGGGTGACGCGCGTGCGCATGGGCGGCGTGAAGGAGCGCTGACCCCGGGGCGGCCGGCCGGCCGCCCCGGGATCGATGTGGTCACGTCAGCGTGTGCAGGGGTTCCCGTGCAGGTCGCGATGGAAGTCCTGCGCCCGCCGGTCGATCGTGAACCCGGGGGCCGGGTACTTCACGAACAGCAGGTGCCCGTACTCCGCATGCGCGTTTCCGCCGAAGCGGTTGACGGTGCCCGGGATATGGACGTCGCCCTGCTGGAACCAGCACCGGCCGCCCTCACGCGCGAGCGTGTAGATGGGATAGAACTTCGCTCCCAGGGGCGGGCTGAAGCAGTGCTCGCCCGTGTGGGCGTCGCACTCGGGCTGGTGATTGCCCGGCTCCCCGCGCTCGATGCGCGCGAGGTCGTTCTCGAACGAGACGTTCTCGAGCTGCTTGCCGTGCGAGCTCGGCACGGTGAACCGGAACGGGGTCTCGTGGAACTTGCGGTCGACGGAGGGGTTGACGAACGAGCCCGGCCAGTCGTGCTGGTACGACGGCCCGTCGAAGTCCCCGTCGTCGAGCAGGCATCCCTTGATCGGGAACAACGCGCCGAGCGCCCCGCCGTCGAGGCACGCCTCGTCGTCGGCGTCGAGCCCGGTCTCGCCGGCCCCGGGGGCGGTGCAGTCGCCCGTGTTGGGGTCGATCGCGTTGCAGTACTCGAAGTGCCCGATCTCGTCGGACGCGCCCACGTTGGTCGTGTGGGCGGCCCAGGTCGTGCCGCGCTTGACGGCCGAGTTGTACATCGGGTGGAAGGCATACGGCGCGACGTGGCACCTGGCCGCGTGCGGCTGGTAAAGGACATGCCCGAAGCCGTTCGCGATGCTGGCCGTCATCGAGCCGTGCCCGCCCGTGGTCAGGTCGGTGATGTCGACCCGGAAGCCCGCCTTCGTGTCATGCATGAACACCCGCAGCTTGTCGCCGGGGTTCATGAGCAGGTCCTTGCTCAGATCCGGGTTCAGGCCCTTCAGCGTCGGGTCGTCCGAGAGTGCCAGCGGGTTCGCCGGCGCCTGCGACCTCCCGCTCTTCGTGAGGTAGGCCCAGTTGACGGGCTCCTCACCCACGAGGAAGTGGTTGTTGAGGCAGTCGCTGTTCTGCGGCACGCCGGTGTTGGCGTTGTCCGACAGGCTGTCGATGGTCATGTTGGCGCACCACTTGGTGGCGCTGCAGCCGAAGCCGGTGAACTGCGGCACCCAGCCCGGCGAGTAGAACTGGAGCTCGAGGAACGCGTTCCCCGGCCCCTTGCCGATGTAGTGCGGCGAGTTCGGGTTGCTGCTGCGGAAGGCCGCGTTGTGATCGCTGTTCGGCGTGCACTTCCTGGTGTAGTTCGGCCACGATTCGGAGTCACAGAGCGTCAGCCCGAGCCAGAACGTCGCGCGCAGCTGGAAGTCCCACGTCCCGCCGGTGCCGGCCTGGTTGGGCGACATCTTCGGGTTCTTCGGAAGCGTCACGTAGTACACCAGGTGCTTGCCACCGGTACCGGGCCGGTGCGAGCTGAACTGCACCGACGGCTCGTCGTGGCCGGTGTACGTGCCGTTGGCCCCGATCGAGTGGAGCGGGTCGAGGCACATGAACGGCCGTTCCTGACACAGGCTGTTGCCGTACTCGTCGGCGTGCGCCGCGGTCGCGGGCGCGGCCAGCAGGCCGAGCGCCACGATTGCCATTGCGGCAAGTCGCTTCATCATCCCTCCCACTGCAGAGAACCTTGCGCCGTGCGCGCCCTCTCCCAGCGTGCACGGGCCCATCGCTGCATACCTGCCAGGCGTCCCTTCGGCCCACCTCCTCGTCAGGGGACCCGGGCGGACTCTACTCCTCCGCGAGGGCCACGGAAAGTGACCGGAGCGACTGCGGATACCCTCTCGAGGATGCCCTCCGACCGGCCCCTCGTGATCGACCGCCGGGAAGGCGTGAACGGCGAGCTCGTCCTCCGCCGGGCGGGGCCGGATCACGAGGTGATCGCGAACGGGACGTTCCTGATGGACACCCGCGACGGGCGCTCCGAGCGGACGCTCGTGCGCGAGGCCGTCGCCGGCCTGAAACACGCCCGCGTGCTGCTCGGCGGGCTCGGCGTCGGGTTCTCGCTCGCCGAGGCGCTGCGCGCGCCCGAGGTGGCCGAGGTCGTGGTCGTCGAGCTCGAGCCCGTGGTGGTCGACTGGGCGCGGACGCACCTGCGCCCCTACGGCGGCGCGGGCCTCGAAGATCCCCGCGTGCGCCTGGTCGTCGCCGACCTCGACGACGCCGTGGAGACGCTCGCTCCGCCGTTCGACGCGGTCTGCCTCGACGTCGACAACGGTCCCGGCTGGCTCGTCCACGAGCGCAACCGCCGCCTCTACGACGCCGCGGGCCTCGAGCGCCTCCGCCGGCTGCTGCGGCCGGGGGGCCGGCTGACCGTCTGGGCGGCGGCCGCCGACGCCGCGTTCGAGGCCCGGCTGCGCGCCTGCTTCGACGCCGTGCGCACGGTCGGGGTCCCGGTCGCCCGCGGCCCCGACGACGTGGTCTACGTCGGCGTCAGTCCGTCCACCAGTCCTTGACCGCGACGCCGTCGCCGCCCTCGGGGCGGTCGGCGCCGATCGCGATCAGCTCGAGCCCTTCCGGCCCCGCCCGGAAGCCGCGCACGACATCCGGCGCGACGCGCACGACGTCCCACTGCTTCAGGTCGACCACCTCGGCGTCGAGCCGCACCTGGCCGGAGCCGGCGACGACCACGTAGGCCTCCTCCTGCTCGCGATGGTGGTGGCCCGTGCCGGGCCGGAAGTCGGGCGGGTAGCGGAAGTAGGACACGCCGAGATGCTCCGAGTCGAGGCGGCTGCGGCTCATGTGGGCATCGATCCCGGCGGCGCGGGCGGCCTCGGACGGCTCCACCTGCTTCAGGTTCACGATCGTGTGTCTGCTCATGTCCTGAGCCTACTGGTCCGCCATCTCGAGGAGCGTCGTCACGGTCGTCCAGTTGCGCGCCGTCGCCTTCATCCCCAGGCCCTTGCCGGCCAGGCCGGCCCACAGCTTGGAGCGGGCGACGCCGTCGGGGTGCCACGCGTAGATCTCGCGGCCGATGACCTCCATCCGCTCGCCGTCGGCCGAGAGCCCGGAGAGCTTCTCGACCACGTCCTTGCCCGGCTTCGACTCGAGGAAGCTCACCTGGTAGCGCTTCGGGTTCTCGGCCACGTCGGCGAGGGGGTTGCGGCGGACGACCTCGGCGAGCTCGTCGCGGGTGCGCACGACGACGGCGATGTCGAGGCCGAGCTCCGCCGCGATCAGCTTCTCGCACGCCTCCTCCACCGCGGCCGGCTTGCGCCGCGTCTCGAGGACGACGTTGCCGCTCTGGACGTAGGTGCGCACATCCTCGAAGCCCGCGCCGGCCAGCAGCTCGCGCAGGGCGGGCATGGCGACGCGGTTCCGCGAGCCCAGGTTGATGCCGCGCAGGAGGACGATCTGGCGCATGGGGGTAGGCTCGCACACGAATGCCCGCCATGTGGAGCCCGGAGCTGGTCGTGGACGAGGAGCTCGCCCGCTCGCTCGTCGGCGACCGGCTTCCGCAGCTGCGGGACGCCCCGATGCGGCTCCTGGGCGAGGGCTGGGACAGCACGGTGTGGCTCGCCGGCCACGAGTGGCTGTTCCGGTTCCCGCGCCGCGAGGTGGTCGTCCCGGGCTTCCTGCGGGAGATCGAGGTGCTGCCGCGGCTGGCGCCGGCGCTGTCTCTCCCGGTGCCCGTGGCGGAGCTCCGGGGCGAGCCGGACGAGCGGTTTCGCTGGCCGTGGGCCGGGTTCCGGATCCTGCCGGGCCGCGAGCTGGCGGAGGCCGGGGCGGACGACGCGGCCCGCGCCGGGCACGGACGTGGGCTGGGGCGGTTCCTGCGTGCCCCGCACGCCGTCGATCCGGCGACGGCGACCGCCGGGGGCGAGCTCCTCCCGGTCGACCCGGTCAGACGGGCTGACATGCCGTTCCGGGTGGGCCGCACGGAGGAGCAGCTCGAGCGGCTCACCGGGCTCGGTCTGTGGCGGCCGCCGGCCGGGCTGGCGGCGTTGCTCGAGGAGGCGCGCGGCCTCCCCGAGCCGGACGAGCTCGTCGTGTGTCACGGCGACCTGCACCTGCGGCACCTGCTGGTCTCCGGCGCCGGCGGCCTCGCGGGCGTGATCGACTGGATCGACGTCTGCCGCGCGGACGCGGCGATCGACCTGATGCTCTACTGGGGCTACCTCACGCCGGCCGGGCGCGACGCGTTCCACGAGGAGTACGGGCCGGTCGACGATGTCCGGCTCCTGCGCGCGCGGGTGCTCACCGTCTCGATCTGGGGTGCCCTGGCCGAGTACGCCCGCGACGTGGGCATGGAGCGGCTCGGCCGGGAGGCCGTCGCCGGGCTCGACCGCGCGGTCGCGGACCTGCGGTAGCCGCATGTGGGGACAGTCCCCGCCGAAAAGCGGGGATTGTCCCCCTAGTGGGCCTTCTCGTAATGTTGGGCTGGAAAATGGCGAGCGAAAACCGAGCGATGCAAGGACTAAAGGGAGCCAATACCGGGTTGTATTGGCGCGACCGAGGACACCGCAGCGCGACGGTTTGCAGCCGCCAGAACGGGT
>JAICJM010000029.1 GCA_025928435.1 Thermoleophilia bacterium | reverse complement strand
TGGGGTATTGTGCAGCTATGGTAGGCGTGTCAACGGAACGGAGCGAACCAATGGGAAAGCGCTTGAAGCGCCGATCCGTTGCCGCCGCCTTGCTTACGCTGGCGGTGGTGGCGACGATCGGAGCGGGCACGGCAAACGCTACGTCCCCGGCCAGTGGGAATAGTGGGCCTGGTGGTGGTGGCGGAGGCGGCGTCAAGGGCGTCGTCACCGGTGGGGGCGGCCCGAGTGGAGGTGTCCAGGGTCAGGTCGCGAGCGGCGGCAATGGCACCCTGCCGTTCACCGGAGCGGACCTGGGCCTGTACGGAGCGGCGGGCGTCGGCATGATCGGCGCGGGCCTGCTTCTTCGCCGCGCGTCGACTCGACGCGTGTCGTAGGCTCAGCTCGAGGGCGACAAGCCCCGCGATAGGAGATTCACTTCGGCCCCCGCGGTGCGGGGGCCGAAGTGTTTCCGGGGCCCTACCGCGAGCCGCCGGCCCGCGCGACCCGCCGGCGGGCGCCTAGTGCGACTGCGTCGGCGACGACTGCCCCGGGACGCCGCCCTCGGCCCCGTTGGCCGTCGGGTTGGCGAGCGGCGACACGCCCGGCTGATCCTGCGGCGTGCGTGCCGGGACGGGCGAGGCCGTCGGGGCGCCGTATCCGCTGTAGCCGTAGTACCCGTAGCCCTCGGCCTCGTCGGAGCCGGTGAGGACGAACCCGAGCTTCGCCGCCGGGCAGGCCGCGAGCACGCGCTGGAGCTCCGTCAGGACGGGGCGACGGACGGTCGAGGCGCGGACGACCACGAGCATGCCGTCCACCTTGTTCGACAGGATGACGCCGTCGGACACGGGCAGCAGCGGCGCCGAGTCGAGCAGCACCACGTCCGCGCGCTCGGCCAGGTCGAGCAGGACCTCGCTGACGACCGAGCTCTCGATCAGGTCGGCCGGATTCGGCGGCATCGGGCCCGACGGCAGCACGTGCAGCGAGCCGGCGCCGGGGCCGCCGTCGGCGCCCGGGATCGGGATCGACCACATCGCCTGATCGAGCGTGACGTGGCCCAGGGCGACGTCGGTGATGCCGGGCCGTCCGGTCAGGTCGAAGAAGCGATCGAGGAACGGCTTGCGCAGGTCGAGATCGACGAGCACCACCCGGCGACCGGCGCGGGCCAGCGCCACGGCCAGGTTCGCGACCGTCGTCGACTTGCCCTCCTGCTCGGTCGCGCTCGTGACCATGATCGTGCGCGCCTTGATCGAGAGGTTGGCGAAGTCGAGGTTGATGCGCAGCTTCCGGTAGGCCTCGGTCTGGACGCCGCTCTCGTCGTCGAGCATGCCGAGGCTCGAGGCCTTGCGCAGCGACCGCGGCGGGATCGGGATGCGGGTCAGGAGCGGCAGGCCGAGGCGCGAGGAGACGTCGTCGGAGTGGCGCACGCGCGTATCGAGGGCCTCCGCCAGCGACACCAGCACGAGCCCGATCACGAGGCCGATACCGAAGCCCATTGCGAGGTTTCGGGTCGTCGCAGGCCGAACCTTCGTGGCGTCCTCGGCGTTCTGCGCCACCTTGTTGTTGTTCGCCAGGCTGTCGCGCCCGTTCTGGAGCGTCTGGAGCTGCTTCAGATCTGCCTGGAGAAAGGTGTTGTCGGCGGAGCCGGCCGACTGGCCGCCCTGCTTGACCTCCTGGGCGATCTGGGCCCGCAGCGCAGCGATCTTCGCGTTCAGCTGGTGGATCTTCTTCGGGAGCCCGGCGACCGCCTGTCGGTTGCTCTCGTTCACGTACGCCCTGGCGTAGTCCGTCGCCAGCCGCGTCGCCCGGTCGGGGAACCGGTCGGTGACCGCGAACGTGATGAACGTGCTCGTGTCGCTCGCGGTCACGCTGCTCTCGTCCAGGAGCTGCTTCGGCGTCAGGTCGTTCACGCCGGCCAGCTGCAGGGCCTGCCTCGCGATCGCGGTGGTGTGGGCCGTCTGCGCGGCCGAGGCGACCTGCTGCTGCATCACCGAGCTCGAGATCCTCGTCGCCGGGTTCAGGATCGTTTGGATCGAGTTGGCGCCGACGTTCACCTGCGAGGTCGCCTCGTATGCCGGCGTCTCGCGGCTCGACACGACGTAGGCGGCGGCGACGGCGATGACGATCGCCAGGATCACGATCCAGAGCCGCCTCCGGAGTACGGCGAGATAGTCCGAGAGAGTCGTCAGCCGCTGTTCAGCCACGGAGTGAGCCTTTCCACACGTCCTGTCCGAACGGGCCGCCTGCCCCACCGCCTCGGCTCGGCAAATGCACTTCTGGGATACGCCTATTGTGACACGGAGTCAAGCGCGCCGTCCTCCGGTTCCTTCCGGCCAGTCGTCGCGAATGTCCGCCCTCGCGACCCGGGTTTCGCCATGACCGCGGTGTACGCAGCCTCCAGGTCGGCGAGACCCTGCTCGGGACTGTAGCGGCTGTGCCAGGCGGCAAAGGCCCCCTGCCCGAGCCGCACCGACGCCGCGTCGTCGCCCAGCCTCCCGACGGCCTCGCCCCAGCCGCCGCCATCGGCGGGATCGACCAGAAGCCCCGTCGCGCCGTCTGCCACCACGCTCGGCAGCGCGCCGTTGCGGCTGGCGATCACCGGCACGCCGGCGGCGTAGGCCTCGACCACCGTGCGCGGCGCGCCCTCGTAGCAGATCGACGGCAGCACGAGCGCGCGCGCCCGCGCCAGGTGCCCCCCGACCTGATCGGGCGGCACGGCGCCCCGGAACTCGACCGTGTCCGGCGCGGCCGCCTCCAGCCGCGCCCGGTCGGGCCCCTCGCCCACGACGATCAGCCGTGCGGGGATGTCGTGCCACAGCCTGACCAGCCGGTCGAGGCCCTTCTCCGACGAGAGCCGGCCCAGGTAGAGGAAGTCGCCGCCCGCTCCCTCCCGGCGGGGCATCGCGGCGACGAAGTTCGGCTTCACCCGGATCCGGTCCGCGTCCATGCCGGCCTCGACGTGCTTGTCGCGCACGAACTCGCTCACCGCCAGAAACCCGGCCACGTGCCGGAACGTGCCCGCCCGCCGGTGGAGGCCGAGTGAGGCCGCCAGGGCGGCGCTGCCCGCGGCCGAGCCGCGGTAGCAGCGGTGGACGACGCCCGGGAGCGGCAGCTTGCCCAGACAGTCCTCGCACGTCCGGTCGTCGCGCAGGAACGTGGCCGGCAGGCACAGCAGGCGGTAGTTGTGCAGCGTCACGACCACGGGCGCGGCCGCCGTGCGCAGCACCGCCGGGGAGAGCATCGGGTACAGGTTGTGGACGTGGACGACGTCCGGCCGCAGCTCGGCCGCGAGCCGGGCGACCCGGCGGGCGGCCGACCGCGACCACACCGCCCGCGCGCCCAGGCGCAGCCGCGAGGCGCCCGCGGCGCCGTCCGGCGACGGCGCCCACAGCCGCACCTCGTGCCCGGCCGAGCGCAGCAGCTCGACCTCGTCCTCGACGACGCGGTTCTCGCCCGACGACGTGCCGCTCAGGTAGCGGGAATGCAGGACGAGGACTCTCACGCCGGGCCGGGGCGGATCAGCGGGCGGCCATGGCCGGGATCGGCGCGGGCGCCGCCCCGTCCTGCGCGGGCTCGGGGCTCCGCAGCGCCAGCGACATCCCCACGATCACGCCGAGCGGCGCCATGCGGGCGAGCTCGATCATCGGGTTGTCCACGATCATCGTCAGGGCGATGCCGGTGAGCACGAGGAACGCGGCGGCATGGATGTGCTCGGCGTAGACGCGCGTGCCTCGCACCGCCTGCCACCGCTTCCAGGTCAGCCGCAGGAGGGCGAGGTAGGCCGTGACCCAGAGCACGAGGCCGACGATGCCGTAGTCGACCAGGATGCGCAGGTAGTCGTTGTGCGGGTGGCCGGCGCCCCGGTCGGGCAGCGTCTCGGTCAGGCGGTCGGCGGCGCCGGCGCCGTGGCCGATCAGCGGCCGCTCCTTGAACCAGCCCCAGTTCGCCGACCAGAGCGCGTCGCGGCCGGTGATGTTGATGCTGAAGCCGGCCACCGTCGCCGTGTCGCCGTGGAAGAACCGGTGGTGCAGCGGCGCGTACAGGAACACCGCGGAGATCGCGAGCGCGAGCGCGACGGCGCCTGCGCCAATCGCCGTGAGCCAGCCGCGGAAGTTGCGCAGGTCGAACCAGGCCAGGGCCACGAGGATGAGCTGGGCGACGAACGCCGAGCGCGAGAGCGAGAGCAGCGTGAGGACGATCGCGGCGGCGACCACCCAGTACGCCCACCGCCGCCCAACCAGGCCCGCGCCGAGGAACCATGCCACGAGGACGACGCCCATGAGCCCGAACGGGCGCGGCGAGAGCACCTTGTCGGTGCCCGGGCCCGCGATCGCGACGCCGGCCGCGTACAGGCTCAGGCCCACGGCCGCGGCCACCCAGAACGCCTTCGAGACGGCGTCGTAGGCGATCTTCCCGCGGTGGTGGGCGACGGTGGCAGCGATGGCCATGAAGAGGACGGCGGCCACGAACACCAGCGTGTTCTGGAATCCCTGTGTCGCGGCCGTGCCCCACGAGAACGACACGAGCGACCACATGACGAAGATCGTGACGAGGCCGAGCGCCCGGCCCGCCGCGCCGGCCGGAACGGCGACGCCGGTGATGCACACGAGCAGGGCCAGGATGACGAGCACGACCGTCTCGGCCGCCTGCCCGGAGGCGGGGCCCGCATTGACGCGCTGGAGCATGTCGACGCACCCGGCCAGGGCGACCACGCCGACGATCAGCACCTCGCCGAGCGGCCGCCGGGCCGTCTCGCCCAGGTACGCCACGATCACGACCACGCCGACGACGGCGGCGGCGACCGCGGGCTCGCGGACGACCAGTGCGCCCGCCGCAGCGGCGGCCGCGGCGGCCAGCAGGGGCACGCCGAACCAGCTCGAGGAGCCGGTCGGCCCGTGCACACCGCGGATGCTCATGCTCCTACGGTACCTGGCACGGGGCCGAAACGCTCACCGGGACGCTTCGCCGGCCCGGTTGCGCACGCTCAGCCGCCGGATCGCGGCCCGGCCGTGCCGGCCGGCGATCGCGGCGCCGGCGCGGGCGAGGAACTCCGTGTTGGTGACGGCGTAGCGGCGGGCCAGCCGGCGCGGCTCGCTCATGAGCCGGTGCAGCCACTCGAGCCCGATGTCGCGCGCCCACCTCGGCGCCCGTGGCTTCGTCTCGGACAGGAAGTCGAACGCCGCCCCCACGCCCAGCCCGACGGCCGGGGCGATCAGCGCGGCGTTGCGGCGCAGCCACTCGTCCTGCTTCGGCAGGCCGAGCCCGACCCAGACGACGTCGGCGCCGGACGCAGAGATCTCGGCCGCGATGCGCTCGTGCTCCTCGTCGCTCAGCTCCCGGAACGGCGGCGACGTGCGCCCGGCGATGACCGCCCGCGGATAGCGCTCCCGCAGCCGCTCCTCGAGCCGCTCGAGCACCTCGGGCGTCGAGCCGTAGAGGTAGTGGCGCAGCCCGGTCTCCTGGCCGGCCTCGATCACCCGCGGCATCAGGTCGGGGCCGGCCACCCTGCGGGCGGTCCCGGCGCCCATGCGGCGCATGAGCCATGCGACCGGCGCCCCGTCGGGGAAGTTCAGCCAGGCCTCGTTCAGCGCCCCCATCAGCGCGTCGCTGTGCTGGGCGGTGACGATCCCGTGCACCCCGCACAGGCAGGCGTAGCCGCCGCGGCCGCTGCGGACGCGCTCGAGCACGGTCGCAGTGGCCGAGTCGAGGTCGCCGATGAAGTACTCGACGCCGAGCACCGTGGACGTGGGCGCGGACGTGCGAGGCGTCTCAGTCAGCAGAGATGAGCTCCTCGCTCACGACGTCCTGCTCGCCTCCGGACGCCGCCCGCTCGAGCACCTGCCCCTCGATCCAGGCATACGTCCACGCCATCCCGTCCTCCAGCGAGACCTGCGGCTCCCAGTCGAGCACCTCGCGCAGGCGGGTGTTGTCGGAGTTGCGCCCGCGCACGCCCTGCGGCCCCTCGACGAAGACCTTCTCGATCTCGATCCCGGCGATCCCGGCCACCATGTCGGCGAGATCGGCGATTGAGATCAGCCGGTCCTGGCCCAGGTTGAGCGGCTCGGTGTAGTCCGAGGCCATCAGCCGCACGAGCCCCTCGACGCAGTCGTCGATATAGCAGAACGAGCGCATCTGCCGTCCGTCGCCCCAGATCTCGACCCGGTGGTCGCCGGTCTGCTTGGCGATCGCCACCTTGCGGCACAGGGCCGCCGGCGCCTTCTCGCGGCCGTTCCCCCACGTCCCCAGCGGCCCGAAGATGTTGTGCGGGCGCACGATGCGGGTGTCGAGGTCGTGATCCTCGCGATAGTAGCGGGCGAGGAGCTCGGCGATGAGCTTCTCCCACCCGTACCCATCCTGCGGCTGGGCCGGGAAGGCGTCCTCCTCGCGCAGCGGCCGCACGTCGTCCGTCTCGTCCTGGAGGAACTCCGGATAGACGCAGGCCGACGAGGCGTACAGGTAGCGGCGCACCCGGTTGCGGCGGGCGGCCTCGACCGTGTTCAGGTTGATCAGGGCGTTCGCCTGCAGGATCTCGGCGTTGTGCGAGGCGATGTAGCCCATGCCGCCCATGTCGGCGGCGAGCGCGTAGACCTGGTCGATCCCCGCCGTGGTCTCCATGCAGGTGGCCATGTCGCGCAGGTCGCCGACGACGAACTCGTCGGCCTCCGTGCGGGCGTACTCGGGCGCCTTCAGGTCGACGCCGCGGACCCAGTGGCCGCGCGCCTTGAGCGAGGTGACGAGGTGATGGCCGATGAAACCGCCCGCGCCGGTGACAAGGATTCGAGAATGCTGCAACATCAAACTCCCCAAAGGTTCTCGGTCGGTCCGGCGCCGTGAAACGCGGACGCCGCCGTGCCACCCCTGCGGCTGCGGCGGATGCTCGGCGTGCGTCGGACCCCTTTTCGCACCTGCACGCCGTGCTCGTTGGGACGGAGGATGCCTTGGAGACGTTGAGTTGTCAAGCGAAGGTCCGGTTCACGCGTCGCCCGGCATCGTATGCGGCGCCGGGGATGGACTCGCCCGCACGTCAGGAGGGATGCTTACGCGGAAGAAGGCGCGCCGGCCCCCGGCGTGCCCGCCTGGGGAGCCAGGACGCGCACCTCGATCGGGGCGCGGCCGTCGTCGTCCCGCGACTGCCGGAACGCGGCCGTCGCGTACTCGAATGCGCTGCGCTTGCTCTCCGCCTTGGCCACGGTCAGCCACTCGCGGCTGCCCCGAAACCGGATCTGCGCGTAGAAAACGCTCATCCCCCATCCCCTCCAGAATGTGCTTCGAGCAGAGCGACCCTGCCCGGGCGCCCTGTTCGGCCTCCGCGGAGAAGGTTCGCGGAGACCGGCCGCGGCGGCATCCCCCTTTTGGGTGTCCCTAGGGAGCTCCCGCGGCCAGCGCCTCCCCCGGCTCCGATCGCTCGAGGTCGACGAGGCTGTAGCCGAACCGGTTCACCTCGGCCTCGAACCGCCGCACAGTGCGGGCCCGGTCGAGGCGCAGGAGCGGGTTTCGGTTCGAGCGCCAGATGCGGAAGTAGCGCTCGTCCATGCCGCCCTTGACGAGCCCCGACACGTCAATTGGCGCGAGCCCGGCCGCTGCGAAGACGGGCGCCATGGCCGCGTCGGGATCGGTCACCAGGTGCTCGTAGCGGACGATCCGGAGGCGTTCCAGGAACGGCGCGTCCCCGGCCAGGATGCGGTGCGACGCGAGCCAGTGGCGGACCAGGTGGTGGTGGGTGAGCAGCAGGCGCCGCCCCTTCCTGGTCGCGCAGGCCACGGCGGCCGGGTGGCGCACGACCATCACGAACACGGAGCCCGGAAAGAGCGCCTGCAGGAACCGCGACTGGAGCAGGTTCGGCGGCGACTTCTCGAGGCCGACCGCGGCGCCCGGGCGCCAGTGCGGGCCCCATTCGGCCAGCAGCCGCTCCCGGCTCTCGGTCGAGGCGAGCGGGGAGCGCTCGGTCAGGTGGGCGCCTGCGCGGAGCCCGAACAGGCCGGCCCCGCCGAAGCGGTAGTCGGGCCGGTAGACGGTCTGGAGGTGCTGGCCCTCGTCCTCCGGGACGCCGGTGCCGAAGAAGCCCGTCGCGTCCGGGTGCGCCGCCAGACAGGCATGGACGAGCGACGTGCCGCTGCGGTGCAGGCCGCCGACGAACACGAGGCGCTCGGGCGGGGCGGAGCCGGCGGCGGCCACCGTCACCGCACCGGCGCCGGCTCGCCGACGAGCCGGAGGTAGAGGCCGGCGGCCTCGGCCCGCCGTCCCTCCTGGCCGGGAGCGTCGAGCTGCTCGCGGAGCCGGCCCTTGAGCGCGGAGCGCTCCGGCGTCGGCCGGGCCAGGATCAGGTCGCGCTCCGGCCCCTTCCGCCCGGCCCGCAGCTCCCGGTTGCGGCGCTCGATGGCCGCGAACACCGCCGCCTCGTTCTCCGGCGTGTGCTCGAAGACGCCGAAGCTCGTCCCGAAGCGGTCGTTCACGCGGGCGACCGCCGCGCCGAAGTCCCCAGTCACCTCGGCGAAGCTCGCCACCACGAAGTCGTCGCGGACGGGCAGGATGCTGCGGTGGAAGCGGGTCCATGCGGCCAGCGCCGCGCCGGCCGGCACGCCGCGCAGCGCCATGTGGGCGAGCGCGGAGTCGAACGGCGGGCGCACGAGGACGAGCGCCGGGATCCCCCACCGCGCCGCCGTCAGCACCTGGGCCGGCGCGTGCGTGTGGTGGGCCGTGCGCACCGGCCGTTCCTGGGCGGACGCGAACGCGAGCACCGCGAAGGTGTTCCCCGAGCGGGCGGCGCCCTCGATCACGAGCTCCGTGTCGCGCCGGACGAGGTAGTCGGGGCGGGCGCCGTGGCGGGCCCGCGCGATGGGCATGTAGACGGCCGGGTAGGCGTTCAGCAGGTACCTGGCCCGGTAGGCGAGCTCACGCCTGCGCTGGTCGAAGCTCATGCCGGCGCACGCTACCCGCGCCGGTCGTCTCGAGCGTAAAGCGAACACATGTTCGGGTATGCTGAGCGCATGCGGCCAGCCGCGACCCGCACAATCGGCGGCCCCCGGAGGGCGGCCGTCCGCTGCGGCCCGGAGGGGGACCCCGTGGCCGTGGCCGGGCGCCCGGTCGAGTGCGTCCGCGACGAGTGGCGGGTCGACGAGGCCTGGTGGAGCGGCCGTCCCGTGCACCGCCGCTACTTCGAACTCGTGCTCGCGGGCGGCGCGGACGTGGTGGTGTTCGCCGACCGCCGCTCCGGCGAATGGTGGGCGCAGCGGGCGTGATCTACCCGGAGCTCCACGCCCACTCCTGCTTCTCGTTCCTCGACGGCGCGTCCCAGCCCGAGGAGATGGCCGAGCGGGCGGCGATGCTCGGGTACGAGACGGTCGCGCTGACCGACCACGACGGCCTGTCCGGGTCGCTCACCTTCGCCCACGCCGCCCGCGAGGCGGGCGTCCGGGCGATCACGGGTGCCGAGATCACCCTGGCCGGGGGCGCGCACATCACGCTGCTCGCCGAGACGGCCGCCGGCTACCGCAACCTGTGCCGGCTGATCACCGCCGCCCATGCCGGCGACCGCCGCGCGCCGTCCGCCACGCTCGACCAGGTGGCCCGGCACGCCGACGGCCTGCACTGCCTGTCGGGCTGCGCCCGCCACGGGCTCCTGGCCCGCCCGGTGGCGGAGGGCCGCCTGCGCGAGGCCGAGGAGCTGGGACTGCGGCTGCGGGGGATGTTCGGCCGCGACCGCTTCTCCGTCGAGCTGCAGCGCCCGTACGCGCGCGGCGACGCCCGCCGCAACCGGCTGCTGGCCGAGCTGGCCGAGCGCCTCCGGGTGCGCACGGTCGCGACCGGCGACCCCCACGCCCACTCCCGCCGCCGCGCGCTCCTGCAGGACGCGCTCGTGGCCATCCGGCTGAACACGACCCTGGAGGCGTGCGAGGCCGACCGGCGCGGGAACCACGAGGCGGTGCTGCGGTCGCCGTCCGAGACGGCCGCCCGGTTCTCACCCGACGCCGTCCGGGGCGCGTTCGAGGTGGCCGACCGGTGCCGCTTCGACCTCACCCACGACCTGGGCTACAGCTATCCCGACTTCGGCGAGAACGGCGAGCCGGCCGGCGCCGCGCTCGCGCGCATCTGCCGCGACGAGCTCGAGCGCCGCTACGCCGGGTCGACCAACCTGGCCGAGGCCCGGGCCCGCCTGGACGAGGAGCTGCGGCTGATCGAGCGCCACGGCCTGGCCGGGTTCTTCCTGCTCCACCGCGACATCCTGGAGATGGCCCGCGAGGTGGCGGCGCGCGTGCGCGGCCGCAGCGCCGGCCGCCACCTGCTGCCGCCGGGGCGCGGCCGTGGCTCGAGCGTCGGCTCCATCGTCTGCTACCTGATCGGCCTCTCCCACGTCGACCCGATCGCCGCCCGGCTGTTCCTGGGCCGGTTCCTGTCCGAGGAGCTCGCGAGCGTGCCGGACATCGACCTCGACTTCCCCCGCGACGTGCGCGAGGGCCTGATGATCGACGTCGTCGAGCGCTACGGGCCGGAGCACGCCGCCCTCGTGGCCGCGTTCCCCACCTACCGCGTCCGCGGCGCGGTGCGCGACCTGGGCAAGGCGCTGGCGCTGCCCCAGGGCGAGGTCGAGCGCATGGCCCGGCTGGCAGACGAGTGGGGCGCGATCGGCCCCGACCAGGTCGAGCAGATGCGGGAGCGGGCGGGGTCGCCGCGCTGGCGCGCGTTCGCATTCCTGATGGAGGAGATCATGG
This sequence comes from Thermoleophilia bacterium, assembly GCA_025928435.1. The sequence goes on along the minus strand of JAICJM010000029.1, from coordinate 17,903 downwards.
GCCTCCCCCGCCACCTCAGCCAGCATTCCGGCGGAATGGTGATCTCGACCCGGCCGCTGGTCGAGCTCGTGCCGGTGATCCCGGCCGCCATGGAGGGGCGCCAGATCTGCCAGTGGGACAAGGACTCGTGCGCCGACGCCGGCTTCCTCAAGATCGATCTGCTCGGACTGGGGATGCTCTCGGCGGTCGAGGAGTGCGTCGACCTGATCGCCGAGACGCGGGGGGCGCCGATCGACCTCTCCCGGGTCGGCTTCGACGACCCCGGCGTGTACGCCGAGATCCAGCGGGCCGACACGGTGGGCGTGTTCCAGATCGAGAGCCGGGCGCAGATGCAGTCGCTTCACCAGACGCTGCCCGAGAACCTGGACGACCTCACGGTGCAGGTGGCGCTCGTGCGCCCCGGGCCGATCGTCGGCGACGCCGTGAACCCCTACGTCAAGCACCGCCGCGCCCGCCGCGCCGACCCGGAGTTCGTGCCCCCGTACGACCATCCCCTGCTCGAGCCGGTGCTGCACGACACCCTGGGCGTGGTCGTGTTCCAGGACCAGGTGCTCGAGGTGGCGATCGCGCTCGCCGGCTTCTCGACCGGGGAGGCCGAGGGCCTGCGCCGGGCGATGAGCCGCAAGCGCAGCCGGGACGCCCTCGAGCGCCACCGGCAGCGGTTCTGCGAGGGCGCTGCCGGCCGGGGCGTGGACGAGGAGACCGCCGCCCGCGTGTTCGAGAAGGTGGTGGCCTTCTCGGAGTTCGGCTTCCCGAAGAGCCACGCCGCCGCCTTCGCCATCCTCGCCTACCAGTCGGCGTGGCTGCACCGCTCCTACCCGGCCGAGTTCCTGTGCGCGCTCCTGAACGCCCAGCCGATGGGCTTCTACCCCCCGGCGACGCTCCTGCGCGACGGCGAGCGGCGGGGGGTCGAGATCCGCCCGCCCGACGTCAACCGGAGCCGCGCCGGCTGCACCGTCGAGGACGGCGGGCGGGCGGTGCGGATCGGCCTCGGCTACGTGAAGGGGGTCGGCACCCGGGCCGAGGGGCTCGTGAGCGAGCGCGACGCGGAGGGGGCGTTCACCGACCTGGGGCAGCTCGTGCGGCGCGCGCCGCTCGCCTCCGACCAGCTCGGGAGCCTGATCCGGGCCGGGGCCTGCGACGCCTTCGACGCCAACCGCCGCCGGCTCCTGTGGGAGCTGCCGCTGCATCGCGCCCCTGCGGGGGCCGAAGGCGCCGTCCAGCTGGCGCTCGCGCTCGACGCCTCCCCCACCCCGGCGCTGCCGCGCATGACCGAGTGGGAGCGGATGGTGTCCGACCACGAGGCCATGAGCCTGACCACCGGCCCCCATCCTATGGCGCTCCTGCGGCCGGCCCTGCCGGAGGACATCACCACCTCCGACCGGCTGCTCGAGGTGCCGCTCGGGCCGGTCACCATCGCCGGCATCACCATCGCCCGCCAGCGCCCCGGGACGGCGAAGGGCATCGTCTTCCTGCTGGTCGAGGACGAGCACGGCATGACGAACGTGATCTGCCCGCCGTCCATCTACGAGCGCGACCGGATCGCCATCCGGGCGGAGCCGCTCGTGCAGGTGTGGGGCCGGCTCGAGCGCCGCGACGGGGCCGTGAACGTGATCGCCGACCGGGTGGCGGGCCTGACCCACGCCGGCCGGCCGGACGTCGGCCGCGCGGCCGAGCGGGCGGCGGCCCGGGCAGCCGGCACCGGCGCCGGGCAGGGCGGCCACGTCGCCGACCTGCGCCGCCTCCGGGCGGCGGCACCGAGGGCGAACAGCTTCGGCCGCGGGCGGCGGTAGACGGGGCCTGGCCCCATGCGGCGATTCGTGTGCATTTCCCAAGAATTCCGTAAAGAGCCCTGCCGCCGGCCGCATCTGATCCGTACGCTGGGACTGCCGATGTGGTCCCGCCGCTCAGGGTAGAAGGAGCCCACCCGGACGAGCGGGGGGATGGGGTCGGTTGGGGGAGGCCGTTCGCATACGGCCTCCCCCAAAAACATTCAGGCCTCGCCCTGAGAGGCCCGGATGGCCGTCTCGAGCTCCGGGAAGTGATCGCAGAGCCGGCCGCCGTCCTGCGCGGGCCACATCTGCCAGCGCACCTCCCGCAGGACGAGGCACTGGCCCCCCGGGGCCGGTGGCAGGCCGCAGGCCCAGCGCACCTCGTGCTCGGGCACCTTCCGGCAGGTGAGCCCGGTGATGCCGAGCAGCTGGCCGACGTCGGCCGCGACCCCGGTGGCCGTGGTCTTCTGCGGCAGGAGGTCCACCAGCTCGGTGATCTTCGCGCACCGGTGGGCACGCGGCACCGTGCTCCAGCTCCCCAGAACGCTCACGCGCGCGATCACGCACTCCGACTCGGCCCGGAAGATGATCGCGCAGGCCCAGGCCGAGCCGTTGGACTGGAGCGCCTTGCAGCGCACGTTCTGGGGATGGTCGCGCTGGCTGATCTTGGCCTCGAGCGACGATTCCGAGATCCGGTGGTGCACCCGCAGGGTGAAGTAGCCCACGCCGATCGCGACCAGCACCACGAGGATGACGGTCAGGAACCGCGCGTGCGGCCGCACGGTGTCGCGCACGGTCGAGGATGCGGAGGCCGTCCGCCGGCCTCCGGCCGGTGCCGGACGGGGCGCGGGCGGCGCGACCGCAGGCCGGACGGGCGCGGGCTCGAACGGGACATCGTGCTCGTGGCCGAAGGGCAGATCGTCATCGTCCTCGGGGTCGGGATCCTCCCCGGCCTCGGCCTCGGCCTCGGGATCGGGTGGCGGCTGCGGTGCGGGCGGCGGCTCCTCGACCTCCGGACGGGCGTGCTTCGGCAGGTAGACCGTGTCGCTCTGCGTGGCGGTGACCTCGCCCTCGTCCTGCTCCGCCGGCGGAGGCGCGGGCTCGGGCGTGCGCGCGACCCGCGGCGGCAGGCCGGGCTTCGGCTCGCGCCGGATCCGCGGCGGCAGCTCGGGCTCCGCGTCGCGCTCGATCCGGGGCGGCTGGACGGATGCGGCCGGGTCGCGCTCGATCCGGGGCGGCAGCCCTGGCGTGGGCTCGGCGCCGATCCGCGGCGGCAGGCCCGGCGTCGGCTCAGGGCGCGGCCGTGCCTCGCCCCGCTCGGACGGTCCCGGCGCATCGTCGCCGCGCCGAACCCGGCCACCGAGGGCACCCGCCGTGCCGGCTACGGCCAGGACCGCCCGGCGGGCCCGGCCAAGCAGCTCGTCTCGTGACACGGGGGACACTTTAGAGTCTGGCCTTAACGGACTTCGTAGCCAATGGCGCGTCCGGGGGGCGCTACGCCGTGATGAGGGCGACGTCGCCGTCGACGTCGCCGACGGTCGGGACGACGTCCAGGACGCCCTCGCGGGCGCAGTAGCGCACGTCGTCGGCGAGGTCGGCGGCGCGCAGGTTGCGGGCGCTCTGCGACGCCCCCAGCCCCTCGGCCGCGGACGGGAAGGAGGCGGCGATCGCCTCGGACGCCTGGGCGGCGTCCGACGGCTCCCACTCGGCCAGCCACACCCGCAGCTCGGCCACGAACCGCCCCGCCGTGTAGGCGTCGTCGATCGCGAACTCGCCCTTCACGCCGGCGCACTGCACGAGCACGTCGCCCTTGGCGCTGCGCGCGGTGCGGGCGGCGGCCGCGGCGCAGGCCGTCAGGTTGGCGAGGCTCCCCACCATGACCGTCTCCGCCTTCGAGGCCGCGGCCACGACCGCCCGGGTGCCGTTCGTGGTGGTCAGGACGAGGGTCGACCCGCGCGGGCCGCCGTCGGCGAACTCCCGCGGGGAGTTGCCGAAGTCGAACCCCTCGGGCCGCACGCAGCCGCGCTCGCCCGCCAGCAGGGTGTCATTCCCGAGCCGCGAGCGCAGCTCGCGGGCCCGGTCGAGGCCCGAGCACGCGAGCACCCGCTCGTAGCCCTGGCTGAGGGCGTGGGCGATGGTCGTCGTCGCCCGCAGGACGTCGATGACGATGGCCACGGACGCGTCGGGCGGCTCGCCCGGCGTGAAGGCGACGTCGATCCTCATCCCGCCGGCCGGCCGCTGTCCGCGAGCACGGCCTGGGCGGATGCCAGCCGCGCGATGGGCACCCGGAACGGCGAGCACGACACGTAGTCGAGGCCGGCCCCGTTGCAGAAGGCGATGGAGGCCGGGTCGCCGCCGTGCTCCCCGCAGATGCCGAGCTTGATGCCGGGCCGCACCGAGCGGGCCTTCGCCGTGGCGATCTCGACGAGCGCGCGGACGCTGTCGTCCATCGTCTCGAACGGGTTGCGGCTGAGCACGTCGTCCTCGAGGTACTGCGTCAGGAACTTTCCCTCCGCGTCGTCGCGCGAGAAGGCGAGCGCCGTCTGGGTGAGGTCGTTCGTCCCGAACGAGAAGAAGTCGGCGTGGCGGGCGATCCGGTCGGCGAGGAGTGCCGCCCGCGGCACCTCGATCATGCTCCCGATCAGGATCTCGAGCCCGTCGCCGCCCTCCTCGGTGATGACGGCCTCGGTCAGCTCGCGCAGCCGCCGCAGCTCCTCGGCGAAGGCGATCAGCGGGTGCATGATCTCGACCTTCGCGCCGTCGACCGCCCGGGCGGCGCGGACGATCGCGCGAACCTGCATCTCGTAGATCTCGGGATAGAGGAGCCCGAGCCGGCAGCCGCGGGTGCCGAGCATCGGGTTCACCTCCTGCAGCGCCTTGACCCGGGCGCGCACACGCTCCTGGCCGGGACCCAGCTCGTCCAGGGAGGGCAGAAACTCGTGCAGCGGCGGGTCGAGCAGCCGGATCGTGACCGGATAGCCGGCCATCGCCCCGAGGATGCCCTCGAAATCGGACTGCTGGAACGGCAGCAGCCGGTCGAGCGCCCTGCGGCGGCCGTCCTCGTCGGAGGCCAAGATCATCTCCCGCATGACGGGCAGCCGCTCGTCGCCGAAGAACATGTGCTCGGTGCGGCACAGGCCGATGCCCTCGGCCCCGAACTCGCGCGCCCGGGCCGCGTCGTCCGGCGTGTCGGCGTTGGCCCGCACGCCCAGGCGGCGGACCTCGTCCGCCCACCCGGTGATCGTGCGGAAGTCCTCGTTGATCTGCGGCGGGATCAGCTTCACCGCGCCCCGGATGACGAGGCCGCGGCCCCCGTCGACCGAGATCTCGTCGCCCTCCGAGATCGTCGTGCCGTTCACGGTGAACCGGCGCGCCGCCGGGTCGATGTGGAGCGCCTCGACGCCGCACACGCAGGGCTTGCCCATGCCCCGGGCGACGACGGCCGCGTGCGACGTCATGCCGCCGTGGGCGGTGACGACGGCCTGGGCCTGGATCACGCCGTGGATGTCGTCGGGCGTCGTCTCGAAGCGCACCAGGATGACCGGTTCGCCGGCCCGTCCGCGGCTCTCCGCCGTGTCGGCGTCGAACACCGCCTTCCCGACCGCCGCGCCCGGGGAGGCGTTCAGCCCGGTCGCCAGCACGTCGTAGTCGGCGTTCGGGTCGATGCCGGGATGCAGCAGCTGGTCGAGCTGGCCCGGGTCGATGCGGGTGATGGCCGTGTCGCGGTCGACCACGCCCTCCGTGACGAGGTCGCGCGCCACCCGCACGGCCGCCTGCGCGGTGCGCTTGCCCGAGCGCGTCTGGAGGATGTAGAGCGAGCCCTGCTCGATCGTGAACTCGACGTCCTGCATCTCCTTGTAGTGGCCCTCGAGCCGGCCCATCGCGTCCCGCAGCCCCGTGAACGCCTCCGGGCTGACCTCCTCCATCTCGGCCAGCGGACGGGGCGTGCGGATCCCGGCGACGACGTCCTCGCCCTGGGCGTTCACGAGGAACTCGCCGTAGAGCTCGCGCTCGCCGGTGGACGGGTTGCGCGTGAAGGCGACGCCGGTGGCGCTCGTGGGCCCCATGTTGCCGAACACCATCTGGACGACGTTCACGGCGGTCCCGAGGTCGTCGGCGATGCCCTCGTGCTTCCGGTAGGTGGCGGCGCGCGGCGTGTTCCACGACCTGAACACCGCCTCGACGGCCCGCGCGAGCTGCTCCGACGGCTCCTGGGGGAAGTCCTCACCGGCCTCGGCCCGGTAGATCCGCCGGAAGGCCGCCACCAGCTTGCGCAGGTCGTCCGCGTCGAGGTCGACGTCCTGACGCACGCCGCGGTCGAGCTTGGCCCGGTCGAGCGCGTCCTCGAACAGGTGGCCGTCGACGCCCATCACCACGTCGCCGAACATCTGCACGAAGCGGCGATAGGAGTCGAGCGCGAACCGCTCGTCCCCGCTCCGGCTCGCGAGCCCCTCGACGGAACGGTCGTTCAGGCCCAGGTTCAGGATCGTGTCCATCATGCCCGGCATCGACACCGGCGCTCCCGAGCGCACCGAGACGAGCAGCGGGTCCGATGGGTCGCCGAGCCGCTTCCCGACCCGCTTCTCGAGGCCCGCCAGGTGCTCCGCCACCTCGTCGCGCAGGCCGTCCGGCCACTCGCCCCCGGCGCCCAGGTAGTCCAGGCAGGCCTTCGTCGTGATCGTGAAGCCGTCCGGGACCGGGAGCCCGATGGTCGTCATCTCCGCGAGGTTGGCGCCCTTCCCCCCGAGGAGGTCGCGCATGTCCTTCGACCCTTGGGAGAAGTCGTAGACGTACCCGGGCACGGTGCGGAGTCTATTCTCGCCCGTGGGCTATGGTGAGCCGATGCCGCAGCAGACCGCCACCTGCGAGTGCGGCCGGCCCGACTGCCACGCCTCGCTCCACGTCCCCGCGGACGAGCTCGAGCGCATCCATGCCCGGGGCAAGCGCGTGATCGCCCCTGGGCACGTGAGCGGCCGCGACAGCGAGGTCGTCGTCGCCCGCGCGGAGGATCACTGGACGGTGCGCGACGTCGACCCCGTGGACGAGGCGTCGATGGAGTCGTTCCCGGCCAGCGATCCGCCGGCATGGCCGGGCGACTGAGGCTGCGCCCGCTCGCGCCCGGGGACGAGGCGGAGCTGCTCCGCATCCACGCGACGCCCGAGGTGGCGCGCTGGTGGGACATGCCCGACGACGGCTTCCCGTTCTCGGACGATCCCGGGTCGACCCGGCTCGTGATCGAGGTGGACGGCGCGGTGGCCGGGATGATCCAGTACGCCGAGGAGCTCGAGCCGAAGTACCGGCACGCGTCGATCGATCTCTTCCTCGACCCCGCGGTGCACAACCAGGGCCATGGCACGGAGGCCGTCCGCCTGGTCGCCCGGATGCTGGTCGAGGAGCGCGGCCACCACCGCATCACGATCGACCCGGCCGCGGCCAACACCGCGGCGATCCGGACATACGAGAAGGCCGGCTTCGAGCCCGTCGGCGTCATGCGCGGCTACGAGCGCGACGCGGACGGCCGCGGCTGGCACGACGGGCTGCTGATGGAGCTCGTGGCTCCGCGCGAGGCCGCTCCCGGCCCACCTCGCAATTGACACATTCGCTGGATGTCAATTGGCGGGCCGATCGTCCTGCGTCCGGCGGCCCGGGAGCGTCAATCGCCGGTCGGCACGACGCCGGCCGGCTCCACCATCACGATCACCGTGCGCACCGGCGCGCTCGTCCTGTGCGCCACGCCACGCGGCATCGTGAACCCCTGGTGCGGCCCGAGGCGCACCGTCTCGCGGCCCTCGATCTCGATCACCAGCTCGCCCTCGAGGACGAGGAAGAACTCGTCCTCCACCTCGTGGCTGTGCCAGTGGAAGTCGCCCTCGATCACGCCCAGCCGCACGACGGCGTCGTTCACGCTCGTGAGCGTCTGGTTGAACCACGGCTCGTGCGCGGCCGCCTCCGCCCCGACGTCGATCAGCGCCAGCTGGCCGAACTTGTCGTCGAGGTTGATGTCGTAGTCGCCGCTCATACGGCGCTTCCGCGCGCGCCCTCGAGGGCGGCGCGGCGGCGGTCGTCGACGAGCTCGGCGACGCGGGCGGCCGTCTCCTCGATGGCGAGGCCGGTCACGTCGATGACCGGGCACCCGAGCCGCTTGTGCAGCGCCCGGGTGAACTCGAGCTCCTCGTAGATCTCGGCCAGGTCGGCATACCGGGCCCCGGCGCCGGCCAGCGCACGCACGCGCCGACGGCGGATGCCGGCCAGCTGCTCGGCGTCGATCGTGAGGCCGACCAGCTTCCACGGCTCGACCGTGAACAGCACGGGCGGCGGGTCGACGCCGCGAACGATGGGCACGTTCGCCGCCATGTAGCCCAGATAGCCGAGGTGCATCGACGTCGGCGTCTTCGAGGTGCGCGAGACGCCGACCAGGACGATGTCGGCCTGGTGCAGGTCATCGGCGCCCCGGCCGTCGTCGTGCTTCACGGCGAACTCGATCGCCGCGATGCGGCGGAAGTACTGGGCGTCGAGCGGCGCACTGCGACCGGGGACGAGCGACGCCTCGCGGCCCGACGCCGTCGTGATCGCGTTCAGGGCCGGCCCGAGCACGTCGTGGACGACGAGCCGGCCCGCGTGGGCGATCTCGACCATCGCCTCCCGCAGCGACGGGTCGACCAGGGTGTAGAACACCGCCGCCCGCCGGTCGGTCGCCGACTCGAGCGCCCGCGCGAGCTGCTCCCGGTTCTGCACCCGCGCGTGCCGGATCATCTCGACCTCGGTGTCGACGAACTGGCTCTGGGCCGCCCTCCCGACCCGCGCGGCCGTGTCCCCGGTGGAGTCGGACACGATGTGGATCTCGAGCCGGTCGGACACGTCGGGTTGATCCTATCCCGGAAGCTCCGTCCGGGCTGGGATACTGCGGCGATGGAACCGGATCGGGTCACGCTCGTGCGCGCCGACGAGCTCACGGGAGCCGCGCCCTACGCGTACGCCGCGCTGCCGCCCTCCGGGGCGCGCCTGGCCTTCACCGCGGGCGCCTGCCCGCTCGACGAGGAGGGCGCGACGGTGGCCCCGGGCGACGTGGCCGCACAGGCGGAGCAGGTGATGGCGAACCTGCGCATCGCCCTGCGGGCTGCCGGCGCGGGCCTCGGCGACGTGCTCAAGACGACCGTCTACGTCGCGACGACGCGGCGGGAGGACCTCGTCGCGGCATGGGACGTCGTGCATCGCCACTTCGGCGACCACGACGCGCCCAGCACGCTGCTCGGCGTGTGCGTCCTCGGCTACCCCGACCAGCTGGTCGAGGTCGAGGCCGTCGCCGCGCTATCCGGGTAGCCGGCCGAAGTCCGCGATCCGGCGCAAGGCGGCGGCGACGTTCGCGACCAGCGTGAGGCGGTTGGCACGCACCGCCTCGTCGGGCGCCATCACGAGGACGTCGTCGAAGAACCGGTTGACGGCGGGGACGAGCCCCGCCGCCTCGTCCAGCGTCGACGGGGGATCGGCCACCGCGGCGGCCAGCCCGCGCTCGGCCTCGTCCTCGAGCAGGGAGTCGTCGACCGCCCCCGGAGCGATCTCGCCGGCGATGCGCACGCAGCGGTTGTAGGCATCGCGCACGCCGTCGCGAGCCGGCCCGGCGAACGCGTGCAGCGCCCGTGCCCGCGCGGCCACGTCGGCGGGCTCGACGGCGCCCGATCCGCGCGCGGCGCGCAGCTCCTCCACCGTCACGCCCTCCTCGAGCAGGACCGGCTCCAGGCGGTCGAGCAGGAATCCGGTGGCGGGGTCGCCCACCAGGCCGGCCGGATCGATGCGGTAGCCGCGGGCGAGCGCGATCGCCACGACCCCCGCGGCGGCCCGGCGCAGGCCGTAGGGGTCGCGGCTCCCGGTGGGCTCGAGGCCGCGCGAGAACGCGACCGCGATGGTGTCGGCCTTGTCGGCCAGGGCGAGCACCGCGCCCGCATCCGACGCGGGCAGCGTCCCCCCGGCCTCGCTGGGCCGGTGGTGCTCCTCGATCGCGGCGCACACCGCCTCGTCCTCTCCGGCGACCCGCGCGTACACCGACCCGGCGTAGCCCTCGAGGTCGGCGAACTCGCTGACGAGGCCGGAGACGAGGTCGGCCTTGCACAGGGCGGCGGCCCGGGTGGCCGCGGCGGCGACGTCGGAGCCCAGGCCGTTTCGCTCGCACAGGCGGCCGACAATCGGGCCGAGCCGCCCGACCTTGTCCGCCAGCGACCCGGCTCCGCCGAGGAAGCTGACCCGGCCGAGCTCCTCCGCCATCGCGCCGATCCCCCGCTCCAGGTCGCGCCGGTAGGCGAACCGGGCGTCGTCGAGCCGGCCGACGAGCACCTCCTCGTTCCCCGCCCGGACGACGTCGGGGTCGCCCCCGTTGGCGGCGAACAGGAACCGGGGCTCGAGCGCGGCGCCCTCCCGGCGGACGGGGAAGTAGCGCTGGTGGGACTGCATGGCGGTCACGACGACGCGCTCCGGGAGCTCCAGGTAGCCGGCGTCGAAGCGGCCCTCGAGCACGACGGGCCACTCGACCAGGTAGACCACCTCGTCCCGCTCCCCGCCCGGGCCTGCCCCCGGGCCGGCGGGGTCGCGGCCGCCCACGCCCCCCGCCCGCCGCTCGGATGCCTCGGCCATCACGCGCAGCGCGCGGACGTCGCCGAGGTAGCTCGCGGCGCTGCCGATGGCGCCGTGGCCGCCCTCGTAGCGGTGCCCGAACGTCGTGCCGCCGCTCGTGACCCCCGCCAGCCGGACCGGCACGACCTCCTCGTCCAGCTTCACCACGAGCCAGCGGATCGGGCGCGAGAAGCGCCCGCCCTCCCAGCGCATGGACTTCGAGAACTGGATCCCCTCGACGAGCGGGCGGACGAGGTCAGGGACGATGACCATGAGCGGCGTCGGCGCGCCTTCCGACACCGCCCAGGCGAAGCCGTCGCGGTGCTCCAGCGCACCCGGGTCGAGCCCGTGCTTGCGCGCGAACCCGGAGAGCGCCTGCTCCGGCGCGTCCGCGCGCGGCCCGCGCACCTCGGACCGCTCGGCGGGCCGCTCCTCCGGGAGGCCGAGCGCGACGGCCGCCAGCCGCCGCGGCGCGACGTGGACGCGACGCTCGCCCGAGGCGATGCCCGCCTTTCCGAGCGCGTCCTCCAGCAGGCCGGGCAGCTGCGCCTCGGCCTGGCGGCACGCGGCCGCCGGCAGCTCCTCGCAGCCGATCTCGACCAGAAGGTCAGGCAAGGATCTCCGGCTCCTCGACCTCGAGGTAGGCTCGCGCGACGGCCTGCGCCAATCGGCGCATGCGCAGGATGTAATCGGCGCGGTCGGTGACCGCGACCGCGCGGCGTGCGTCGAGCAGGTTGAACGAGTGCGAGCACTTGAGCACGCAGTCGTACGCGGGCAGCGGCAGGCCGGCGTCGATGCAGCGGCGGGCCTCGCCCTCGAAGTCGTCGAAGTGGCGGGCGTAGACCTCGACGTCGGCCAGCTCGTAGTTGTACGCCGACATCTGGCGCTCGTTCTGGAGCAGGACGTCGCTCCACCGCACGTTCTCCGACCACTGCATGTCCTGGGCGCGGCGGACGCCCTGCAGGTACATCCCGAGGCGCTCGGTGCCGTAGGCGAGCTCGACGGAGATGGGGTCGAGGTCGAACCCGCCGGCCTGCTGGAAGTAGGTGAACTGGGTGATCTCCATCCCGTCCATCCACACCTCCCAGCCGAGCCCGGAGGCGCCGAGGGACGGGTTCTCCCAGTTGTCCTCGACGAAGCGGACGTCGTGGCGGGGGACGTCGATCCCGATCGCCTGCAGCGACGCCAGGTAGAGGTCCTGGACGTCGGCCGGAGCCGGCTTCAGGATCACCTGGTACTGGTAGAACTGCTGGAACCGGAACGGGTTCTCGCCGTAGCGGCCGTCGTCGGGGCGGATCGACGGCTCGACGTACGCCGTGCGCCACGGCCGCGAGCCGAGCACACGCAGGAACGTGGCGGGGTTCGAGGTGCCGGCGCCGACCTCGGTGTGGTACGGCTGCATGATGGTGCACCCCTGCGCTTCCCAGTACTCCTGGAGCGCCGAGAGCATGCCCTGAAAGGTGTGCGCCATCGCGGGCCGCAAGCTATCAGGCGGGGGCGGCCGCCCGGCCCCGTCAGGCCTGCAGCGTGCGCATGCGAAAGCCGCCGTGGTGGGCGTAGGTGGCCTCCACGACCCGCACCGCGTCGGCGGCTGCCGCCGGCCCGAGCGCGCCCGCCGCCAGCGGCCGCTCGATGAGGGCCTCGATCGTCTCCAGGCTGCCCGGCCGCAGCCGGAACCACTCCGGCCCGCCCGAGCAGAGCTCGCAGACGGCGCCGCCCGCAGCGGCCGAGTAGCCGACGAGCGGCCCCTCGCGGCCGCACGAGGCGCACGAGTTCAGGTGCGGCAGGTAGCCGGCGAGCAGGAGCAGCTTCAGCTGGAAGCCCACCGCGAGCGCGTCGACGGCCGGGCTCCCGCCCTCGGGCAACGGCCCGTCGAGGATCTCGAGGAAGCGCACGAGGCCTTCGAAGACGCGCGGCTGCGGCTCGGGCTCCGGGTGCAGCTTCAGCACCGCCTCGGCCCCGATCAGCGCGACGCCGAGCGCGTGCGGCCGCTCACGGGCCGCCGCGTGCGCCGAGATGATGTCGGCGCCCGAGACGGTGTGGAGCTCGCCGCGGCCCTCGTGCAGCATGAGCTGCGCCCGGGTGAGCGGCTCGAGCCGGCCGCCGAAGCGCGACGTCGTCTTGCGCACCCCCTTCGCGATCGCGTTGACGCGCCCGCGCTCGGCGGTGTAGAGGTGCAGCACACGGTCGGCCTCGGCGAACCGCATCGAGCGCAGGACGATCGCATCCGCGCGGTACGTGCGTCCCATGCGGCCAGTGTATGAGCGAGGGCGGCGGGATGAGCGGCCCGGAAGTCAATTGGCGCACGCAGCGGGCGCCAATCGGCGGGCGGTTCGCGTACCGAGTGGCGCCCGTGGGACGACTACCGTTGGCCGATGCCCGAGCCGACCATCCGCCCCGTCCTCCCCCCGAGCACGACGCGTTGGGCGAGCTCACGGTCGCGGCGTACCGGTCGGTGCCGGGCGACTCGTCCACCTCGCCGTCATACGAGACGACGCTGCGAGACGTGGCCGCGCGGGCGCGGCACGCGGTGGTGCTCGTCGCGGTCGACGCGCACGGCGGCCTTCTCGGCGGCGTCACCTACGTGCCCGGGCCGGGCCCGCTGGCGGAGTTCGAGGACGAGGGCGACGCCGGCATCCGCATGCTGGCGGTGGCGCCGTCCGCCCATCGGCGCGGCGTCGGCAGGCGCCTCGTCGCGACCTGCATCTCCCACGCCCGGGAGAACGGGCGCAGCCGGATCGTCCTGCACACCGCCCCCGCGATGGTCGCCGCGCAGGCGCTGTACGGGTCGGTGGGATTCGTCCGGGCGGCCGACCTGGATGGTCTCGTGCCGGAGGTGAGCCTCATGGCGTTCACGCTCGACCTGCCTGAATAAGAGGGGTCTGACCCCGGTTATTCAGGCTCCGCGACCTCGCGCACCTCCGCGTCGGGGAGCGCGGCGATCAGATCGGCCGTCGCCACCTCGAAGACGGCGTTCGGCGTCCCGGCCGCACACCAGACGGTGTCGAACCGCTGCAGCGAAGCGTCCACCAGCGTCCGCATCGGCGCCGGGTGCCCGAGCGGCGGGACGCCGCCGATGGCGAAGCCCGTCGCCTCGCGCACGACGTCCGGCTTCGCCCGCCGCAACCCGAGCGCGGACGCGTCGACGCGGCGGTCGCCCGCACACAGCACCAGCACCGGCCCGGCGTCGTCGACGAAGACGAGCGACTTCACGATCTGGCCGAGCTCGCAGCCGGCCGTGGCCGCCGCCTCCTCCGCCGTGCGGCTCGACTCCGCGTGCTCGACGACGGCGACGTCGAGGCCGGCGGCCGCGAGCCGCTCCGCTACCCGCTGGGCGGTCGGGTGCAGCGTGGACATAGGTGGGTCCCCCTCTGAGCGACGCGGATCTTCTGGATGGGCGTCCCGCAGCGAGGACACGGCTCGCCGGTTCGGCCGTACACGGCGAAGCGCTCCTGCATTCCCCCGCGCTCGCCGTCGACGCCACGATAATCGCGGATGCTGGCGCCGCGCGAGTCGATCCCGCGCTCGAGCGCCGCCACCACGGCGGCGTGCAGCCGCCGGGTCTGGGTCGCCGTCAGGTCGCCGCCGGGCCGCAGCGGGTGGATGCGCGCCTCCCACAGCGCCTCGTCGGCGTAGATGTTCCCGACCCCGGCCACGATGCCCTGGTGCAGCAGGCACGCCTTGATCGGCGCCCGCCGGCCGCGCAGGTCAGCCCGGAACCGCGTGGGCGTCCACTCGGGCGAGAGCGGCTCGGGGCCCGCCCGCAGCCGCAGGTACTCGTCCAGCTCGCCCGGCTCCAGCAGGCGCATCGTCCCGAAGCGGCGCTGGTCGCTGTAGAGCAGGGCCGCGCCGTCGTCGAGCTCGAAGACCGCGCGGACGTGGGTCAGGGGCGGGTCGTCGCCGCCGGGCGCACGGTGATGGAACCAGCCCGTCATGCGCAGGTGGGAGACCAGCGTGCGGCCGGTCTCGAGCCCGAACAGCAGGTACTTGCCCCGCCGGCCGATCTCGGCGAAGCGCTCGCCGTCGAGCTCCATGCCCACCTCGCGCGGGTCGACGGGCGCCGTCAACCGCCCGTCGCGGATGTCGGCGCGCATCACGGTCCGGCCCCGGAGCCGCGGAACCAGGCCGCGGCGGACGGTCTCGACCTCGGGCAGCTCCGGCACCGGAGAAGCTTAGAGCGAACCACTCGGCGACCCCACGCGAATAGGCGATGGCGCAGGCAGCGTCACGACGTCCATCCGGACAAGGGGGAGCACGGGAATGACCGAGACCACCGAACGAGCCCTGAACCGCGGATCGCTGATCCGCACCGCCGGGGCGGCCGGCGCGGGCCTTGCGCTTGGCAGCGGCCTCTTCGGGGCCACCCTGGCGCGCGCGTCGGGCGGCGTCACCAAGGGCGACGTCGACATCCTGATCGCGGCCGAGATCGCCGAGGCGCTGGCCGTGACGACCTACACGAACATCATCAACCGGGCGCCGTTCTTCAAGCACCTCGCGGCGGACGACCAGGGCTACCTGCGGGCCGCGCGGCAGGAGGAGATGTCGCACTACGCGCTCGAGAAGTCCGTCACGGGGAAGCCCTCGCCGTTCACGAAGTTCTTCTATCCGCACGGCATGTTCCGGCACGCGCAGGTCACGCTGAACACGCTGGTCACGCTCGAGGACGCGTTCATCGCCGCCTACCTGGTCGGCGTGCGCAACTTCTCGAACTCCGACCTGCGGGTGACGGCCGCCCGGATCATGGGGATCGAGAGCGACCACCGCACGCTCGCGCGCGTCGTCGGCCCGGGCGTCGCCAAGCGCGACGGCGGCCCAATCGAGCACATCACGGGCGCGCAGGGCGTGGCCGAGTCGGTCGACCCGCCGAACAACAACGGCTACGAGCGGACGCTCAAGTGGACGAACATCGGCCAGGCGGTGAACGCCCTGCTGCCGTTCGCCGACGAGTCCGCGGCGGCGAAGGCCGGCTTCAACACGAAGCGCGCCTTCCACTTCCATCCCTTCACCCCGCACCTGCCCAACCAGCTGGGCGCATTTCACGGGTTCGGGGGCTAGGGGCACGCGGGTGCGCGATGCGACCCCCTCCGGCGTCGCGCACCCGCGGCCCTAGTCAAGTCAGCCCCTGATCTCGATCACGACCGGCGGCGGCCGGACATCCTCGTCGCCGAGCTCGAAGCAGGCCGCGATGGCCGCGGCATCGACGTCGGCCGGCGAGCGGGCATGCACGGTGGCCAACGGCCCCCCGCGCTCCACCCGCTCGCCGGCCTTCGCGTTCACGACGATCCCGACGGCATGGTCGACGGCGTCCTCCTTCGTCGCCCGGCCGGCCCCGAGGCGCATCGCCGCCTCCCCCAGCTGGAGGGCGTGGCAGGAGTGCACGTAGCCGTCGCGCGGTGACGGCACCTGCACGACGGCAACGGCGCGAGGGAGGGGCGCGTCGGGATCGCCGCCCTGGGCCGCGATCCAGCGCCGGTACGCCTCCAGGGCGGCGCCGGAGGCGAGCGCGTGCTCGACCGCGGCGCGGTCGCCGGTCATGATCGCCGCCGCAGACACGCACAGCTCGACCAGGTCCGCGGGCCCGTTTCCGCGCAGCGTCTCGACCGCCTCGGCCACCTCGACGGCGTTTCCGACCGCGCAGCCGAGCGGCTCGTCCATCCGCGTGAGCATGCACGTCGTCGGCAGCCCTGCGGCCGCCCCGAGCTCGATCATCGCGTCGGCGAGCTCGCGGGCGGAGGCCAGGTCGGGCATGAACGCGCCGACGCCGACCTTCACGTCGAGCACGAGCCGCGACGCACCCGACGCGACCTTCTTCGACATGATGCTGGTCGCGATCAGGGGGATGCTCTGCACCGTCGCCGTGACGTCGCGCAGGTGGTACATGCGCCGGTCGGCGGGGACGAGGTCGGCGGTCTGCCCGGCCACCGCGATCCCGACCCGTCGCACCTGCTCGATCAGCTCGTCCGGGGCCAGGTCGACCCGGAAGCCGGGGATCGACTCCAGCTTGTCCAGCGTCCCGCCCGTGTGGCCGAGGCCGCGCCCGGAGAGCTTCGCGACGGGAACGCCGCAGGCGGCCACCAGCGGCCCGACGACGAGCGTCGTCTTGTCGCCGACGCCGCCCGTCGAGTGCTTGTCGGCCACCGGGCGGCCGATCGACGACATGTCGAGGCGTGCGCCGGAATCGACCATCGCCCCCAGCAGGTCGGCGGTCTCGCGCGTGCTCAGCCCCCGCAGCACGACCGCCATCAGGAACGCCGCGAGCTGGTAGTCCGGCGTGTCCGGTGAGATCATCCGCGTGAGCTCGCCGGCGTCGAGCTCGCCGCCGTCGCGCTTGCGCGCGATCAGGTCGACGATCCGGGCGCTCACAGCACCGGCGTGCCGGGCAGGCCGTCGCCGTCGCCGGGCGCCAGCACGCGCAGCACGGTCGCCCCGACGTCGGCGAAGGTGTCGCCGTCGTGGCGGGAGCCGACCAGCGGAGCGCCGGGGACATGCGCGATCAGCAGGCCGTGCTCGCGGGAGTGGTCGGTCGACGGCGTGGTCGGGTCGCAGCCGTGGTCGGACGTCAGCAGCAGCAGGTCGCCGTGGTGGAGCGCGGCCAGCAGGTCGGGAAGCCCCGCGTCGAACTCCTCCAACGCGTCGGCGAACCCGCGTGGGTCGTTGCGGTGGCCCCAGAGCATGTCGGTCTCGACCAGGTTCACGAACACGAAGGTCCCGTCCGGCACGGTGCGCATGAGCTCGGTCGTGACCGCGATCCCGTGGGCGTTCGACGTCGTCGGCTTGGAGTGGTCGACGTCCTGCCCCGCGAAGATGTCGCCGATCTTGCCGACGCCGTGCACGGTGATGCCCCGCCGCCGGAGCTCCTGCAGGTAGTTCGGCAGCGGCGGCGCGAGCGAGAAGTCGTGCCGGCGGGGCGTGCGCACGTAGTTGCCGGGCTCGCCTTCGAACGGCCGCGCGATCACCCGACCGACCGCATGCTCGCCGGTCAGCTGGGCGCGGGCGATGCGGCAGGCCTCGTACAGCTCCTCGAGCGGGATCGTGCCCTCGTGGGCGGCGATCTGGAACACGCTGTCGGCCGACGTGTAGACGATCCAGGCGCCCGTGCGCTGATGCTCCTCCCCCAGGCGCTCGATGATCTCCGTCCCCGACGCGGCCACGTTGCCGATCACGGGCCGGCCCGTCGCCCGCGAGAACGCCTCGATCACGTCGGGCGGGAAGCCGTCCGGATAGGTCGGGAACGGCCGCTCCGTGACGATCCCCATCATCTCCCAGTGCCCGGTGGTGGTGTCCATGCCGAGGCTGCGCTCGCGCAGGCGGCCCTGCACCGACGGCGCGTCACGACGGGGCGGGCACCCGCGCAGCGGCATGATGTTCCCGAGGCCGAGGGCCTGCATCGCCGGCACCTCCAGGCCGCCGACCGCCTCGGCGACATGCGCGAGCGTGGACGAGCCCTCGGTGCCGAAGTCGGCGGCGTCGGGCAGGTCGCCCGCCCCCACCGCGTCCAGCACGATCACGCACGCCCGTGGCACGGGC
>JAICJM010000283.1 GCA_025928435.1 Thermoleophilia bacterium | reverse complement strand
TGATGATCGGGCGAGCGAAAATCGAGCATGGCAAGGACGCAGGGAGCCCCGATATCGGGAATATCGGGGCGACCGAGGACACAGCCAGGCGACGATTTGCAGCCGCACGAGCCCGAGAGACTTCTGGAACGGAGCACTAGATGAAGGGCGAGCTGGATCGGTTGGTGGCAGGGCTCGCGTCGTCCGGCTGGGAGGAGCGATACCGCGCCATCAAGGTGTACTGCGACCCGTGGACGTGGCCCAACCAGGCCCCGGTCGACCTGCACGCCTTGCCGCCGCTCTTCGACGCGGCGTGTGACGCGATCAAGAACGTCCGCGACCTCGCCTCTGCCGTGTCTGGAGGGTGGCAAGCGCCGACGGTGGCGACGAGGCCCGCGGGACGATCAGGAAGGCCTCGGCGGACTCTCGATGGGGAGTCCGAGCAGCCGTGGCCACCGTGTACATGGGCGGCGGGGTCCCCGGGTTGCCGCTGGAGTCGATCGTCACGCTCCTCGGGGACGATCATGCGACGGTCCGCGTGCGGGCGGCCCCGGCGCTTGCCTCGATGGGCCGCCGCGGCGAGTTACCGGATCCGATCGGGCAGGACCTCGTCGACGCACTGGGAGACGACGAGCCCGGGGTTCGGGTCCAGGCGACGCTGGCCTACGCAGCTCTTCCGGGCGGGCACGACTCCGCGCCGTTTGAGCGTGCCGGCCGCGATGTGGACTACCGAGTACGGCTCGCCGCCGTCGCATGCATGCCTCACGGAGGCTGCCGCGTGCTGACCGAAGCGCTTGCCGATCCGCACGCATGGGTGGCATATGGCGCCTCCAGACGCCTCGGCGAGGTCGAGTGTCCAGGGCGGGTCGACGCCCTGCTGGGCGTCCTGACGGCGAAGAACCGCTGGCGGCGAGTCGCCGCAGCGCGGGCGCTCGGGCGCATCGGGGCTCCTGCGGCGGTGATGCCCCTGATCGATCTGTTCGTGCGCTCGACGGGGCTCACCGTCCGCGTGCACCTTCCCGAGGTGCTCGCCGAGCTCGGAGATCCACGAGCGGTTCCGGCCCTGACCGATGCCCTCGGTGACGCGCTGATGCCGCGCGGCTGGTACGGCGATCGCAAGGTCTACCGGGTCCGCGACGCCGCCCGGAGGGCGCTCGCCCGAATTACCGCAACCGGGTGATGCGTGCCGCGGGGGCGGTGGCCGATCCTGGCGGACATGTCCACCCCCTCCCCCCGCAGCCGCGTTCGCGCCGTCGCGCTCCAGCACGGCTCGATGCGCGCCGTCAACTCCCTCCTCGCCGTCGCCGCGGCCCTGGCCGTCCTGGCCGCAGCGGTCGCCACCATCGTCCGCTGACGGACCCGCCAGAAGGGGTCTGACCCCGCTCGGCGGGTTACGCCCGAAGCGGCGTCACCCACACCTGACGCGTGCGCGGCCCGTCGAACTCGCACAGGAACACCCGCTGCCAGCGCCCCAGTGCCGGGCGGCCGTCCTCGACCGCGATCGGGTGGGCGCAGCCGACCAGGATCGCCTTGATGTGCGAGTCGCTGTTGCCCTCGGCGTGGGCGAACGCCGGCGACACCGGCACCATCGCCCGCAGGTGGCCGAGGACGTCGGCGGCGACGTCCGGGTCGTAGCCCTCGTTCACGGTCACGGCGGCCGTCGTGTGGGGGATGTGGACGAGCACGGCGCCCTCGTCGATGCCGAGCTCCGCGACGGCTCCGGCGACGTCGTCGGTGATGTCGAGCATCTGCTCGCGATGCTCGGTCCGGACGCTGAGGCGATGCACGGGCCGATGGTATACCGTCGCCGCCGGTGCCCTCCGGACGCCCCCTGCTTTTGATCGACGGCGACTCGCTCGCCCACCGCGCCTACCACGGCTCGCGCCCGCTGCGCGGCACCGGGGGCCGCCCCATCAACGCGCTGCACGGGTTCGCGGTCATGCTGCTCGCCCTCGTGCGAACGGAGCGGCCGCGGGCTGTGCTGGCATGCTGGGACACGCTCGACGTGCCGACCTACCGCCGGGAGCTGTGGCCGGAGTACCAGTCGGGGCGCGAGTTCGATCCCGAGATCGTCGAGCAGCTCGGCCGCCTGCCGGGCCTCGTGGAGGCGTTCGGGTTCGCGGCGGCCAAGGCGGACGGCTACGAGGCCGACGACCTGCTTGCAGCGGCCGCCCGGGGCGAGCGGGAGGCAGGCGGCACCGCCCTGGTCGTCACCTCCGATCGCGACGCCTACCAGCTCGTGACCGACGCGGTGACGGTGCTCGCGCCCCGCTCCGGCGCCTACGCGCCCGACCGGATCGGGCCCGCCGAGGTGGTCGAGCGCTACGGCGTGCGGCCCGAGCAGGTGCCCGACTTCATCGCCCTGCGCGGCGACCCGTCCGACCGCCTCCCAGGCGCGCGCGGGATCGGCACGAAGGGCGCGGCCGACCTGCTCGGCCGCTATCCCGACCTCGAGGCGATCGTCGCCCACGCCGGCGAGCTGCGACCGCGCCAGGCCGAGGCGGTGCGCGACCCGAACCTGGCCGTCTTCAAGCGCATCGCGACCATGGACTCGTCCGCGCCCGCGGGGCTGCCGCCCGACGCAACCCTGGACATCGCCGGCGCGATCGCCCATCTCGAGGCGATCGGCGACGAGCGCCTGGCAATGCGCCTGCGTGGGGACAGTCCCCGCGCGGGGACTGTCCCCGAGGTCTGACCCGTGTATTCAGGAGAGGGCCGCGGCGATCAGGCCGGCGATCACGGCCACGCCGAGCGCCATGCCCGCGAGCCCGGGGAGGCGGCTGGTGCCGCCCAGGCGCGCGACCGTGAAGGCGATGAACCCGAGCCCGATCGCGACCAGCGCCAGGATCACCGCGAGGAACGCGAGCAGCTGCCCGCCCTGCGAGGTGATCCCGACCGCGGCCGCGCCGGCGCCGACCAGCCCTCCGAGCACCGCGGCGGCGATGCCCAGGCCGCCCGAGCGGGGCGAGCGGGTCGGTGTCTCGGCGGCTATCGCGTCCCCCAGGCGTAGGTCATCTTGACCATGTCGAGGTACATGAACGTCTCCGTGGATTTCACGCCGTCGATCTCCCGCAGGCGCTGCACGACGTCGAGCAGATGGCGGTTGTGCTCGCACACGATCTCGACCAGCAGGTCGTAGCTCCCGGACGTGATGACGACGTAGCTCGTCTCGGGCCACTCCGAGACGACGTCGGCGACGCGTCCCAGGTCGCTGTTGGCCTGGACGCCGACGAGCGCCATGACGTCGAAGCCGAGCTTCAGCGGGTTGGTGACGGCGACCACATCGAGGACGCCGGCATCGGTGAGCCGCTGCACCCGGGCGCGCACGGCCGCCTCGGATATGCCAAGCTCCCGCGCGATCGCGGTGTAGGGGCTGCGGCCCTCGCGCTGGAGGATCTCGATGATCCGGCGGTTGACCGGATCGAGCTTGACTGCGGGAGCGCTCATGCGAGAACCATGCCCAGAAGTTGAATCAGCTGCGAACTTCGTAGTTGACAGTCCGAAATGCAACGATATACCCTTGACCCCGGTATGACGCAAGCGACGGCTGACCACGCTTCCGCCGGGGTCACCACCGACGACGAGATCGACGTCGAGTTCCGGGCGGTCACCAAGCGCTTCGGATCGCTGACGGCAGTGAACGCGGTGAACCTGCGCGTCCACAAGGGCGAGTTCCTCTCGCTCCTCGGCCCGTCCGGCTGCGGCAAGACCACGTCGCTGCGGATGATCGCCGGCTTCGAGCAGCCCGACGACGGCGAGCTCCTGATCGGCGGCCGCGACGTGAGCGGCGTCCCGCC
>JAICJM010000222.1 GCA_025928435.1 Thermoleophilia bacterium | reverse complement strand
CCACACCCACGCCGCTGCAGGCGCACGCGCTCGACCTCGCCGAGACGATCACCATCCAGTAGCCACGAGCCGGACACGGCAAACCAGCCTCAATCCCGCTCACCAACACACAACCGCGCTCACCTACAGCCGGAACTTCGGTCTAGCCTGAACGAATGCAGTTCCGCGGCAGCAAGGCGTTCCGGATCGAGACGGCGCGGCTCGTGCTGCGGTGCTGGGATCCCGCGGACGCGGGGCTCATGAAGGACGCCATCGACACCAGCCTCGACCACCTGCGGCCGTGGATGCCGTGGGCCGAGTCGGAGCCGTCCACGCTCGAGCAGAAGCGGCAGCTCCTGGCCCGGTTCGCCGAGGACTTCGCCCGCGGCGACGACGCCGTGTACGGCATCTTCGAGCCCGACGAGCGCCGGGTCGTCGGCAGCACCGGGCTGCACCCGCGGCTCGACGGGAACGCGCGCGAGATCGGCTACTGGATCCGCGCCGACGCGGCCGGCCGCGGCCTGGGCAGCGAGTCGACCGCCGCGCTCACGCGGATCGCGTTCGAGGTGGACGACGTCGAGCGGATGGAGATCCACTGCGACCCCGCCAACCACCGCAGCGCGGCCATCCCCCGCCGCCTCGGCTACGACCTGGCCGACGGCTTCGACGGCAACGGCCACCTCGTGTTCCGGATGCCCCGTGACGCCTATCCCGGGTCACCCGCGGCAAACGCCGCCGTCCAGGCCTACGACGACGCCGGCGCCCGCGTGCTGTAGCCGAACCGCTGCAGCAGCAGCGCGGCCAGGAGCAGCACGGAACCGGTGACGATGAACGACACCGCCCGGGCCATCGCCGTCAGGAACGCCAGGTCGAACAGGAAGAGCTTGCCCAGCGCGACGAAGAGCAGGGCGATCCCGCCGGCCCGCAACAGGCCGCGGTGGCGGCTGCGAAGCGACGCCACGACGAGGCCGAGGCCGACCATCACCCACGCCACCGACACGGCCACGTGGCCCTGCTGGAAGCCGTCGTGCACCGCCGTGACGACGGCGCCGTCGACGCGCAGCTGGAAGGCGCCGAGTATGGCCGCCGCAAGCGTCCACAGCAGCCCCGCGCCCGCCAGGTAGGTGAGGGCGGTCCGAGCGTCCAGCCCGCGCACGCTCGGGCCCGGGACGGCCCGCGCCGTCAGCGCGGCCAGGATGAGGGCGACGGACGCGGCCGCCGCCGCGGCCAGGCCGGCCGCCGGGGTGTGCGACGTGTGGAAAAGCATCCGCGGGGTCTCGTAGGCCACGAGCACGGCTCCGGCCGTCGCGACCGCGCCCGCGACGCCGATCCGGCCGAGGACGGCGCGATCGAGCCTGCCGGGGAGCGGCCGCGGCCAGACCACCGTGGCGGCCTCGGCGAGGGCCACGAGCGCCGCAGCGGCCACGAGCGGGTACTGGCCGGGCAGGGACATCGCCGCCAGCTGTCCGGCCAGGAGCAGCGGCGGGACGAGCGCGAGCGTGCGCCGGCGCGGGTCGAGCAGCGCGGTGGCCAGGACGAACGCGGCGCCTGCCCCGATCGCGATGCTCTCCCACCCGGCCGTCGTCCCGTGGACGGAGACGGCGCGCAGCGAGTCGTCGTGCGCCCAGGCTGTCACGAGGCCGAGCACCAGCAGACCCGCGCTCCCGAGCGTGAGCCCGGGGGCGCCGACGCGGCGCCGGAGCGCCGGGACGTGCACCAGGGCGGCGAGCGCGCCGGCCAGCCCGAGCCACGCCCACATCGCGTACGGGGCGGCCAGCGCCTCGGCGACGGCGTAGCCCGCCACGGCCACGGGCAGCAGCGCCACGAGATCGGCGTAGGGCCGCACCGGCCGGCGCACCGACCAGGCCAGGATCCCGGCCGAGACGCCAAGAGCGGCGAGGTCGGCGAGCCCGTGGCGGGCTCCGAGCCCGACCCAGGCCGCCTGCACGAGGTCGTCCGCCGGGGCGGTCAGCGCCAGCGCGACACCCGCGCCCGCGAGCCACCACGCGGCGCCGATCGCGATCGCGACCTCGTCGCCGAGCCACGACACCATCGCCGGCGAGCGGCGGTAGAGGAGC
This sequence comes from Thermoleophilia bacterium, assembly GCA_025928435.1. The sequence goes on along the minus strand of JAICJM010000222.1, from coordinate 3,823 downwards.
AGCGCCGCGGCCATCCCGGCGTACGCGGCGACAGCCCATTCCGGTGTGAGCGCCCACGCGGGCAGGTAGCCCAGGGCGACGGCCGGGACGGCCCAGGCGGCGTCGCGCTCGGGCCGCTGCAGCCAACGCAGCCCGACGCAGAAGCCGATGCCGGCAAGGGTGACGGCGGCCAGGGCGATCGAGCCCTGCCACGAGCCCGCGCCGATCTGCGGCAGGTGTGCCGGCGTCGGCTGCACCTGGATGTAGGCGGCGGCCACCGCCAGGGCGACGTAGACCCCGGCCGACGCGGTCAGGCGGATCCGGCGCACCCCGCTGCGGCGGGCGACGCGCTCGGCGACGCCGACCAGGGCCAGGGACTCGGCTGCCCACGCGCACACGAGCGCAGGGCCGCCGGCCAGCAGGCCCGTCGCGGTCGCGGCGGCGGCGAGGGCGAACGCCGCCAGCAGGTCGGCGAGGTCGGCGTGCGGCCGGCGCACGAGTGCCGGCACGCAGGCGAGCAGCGCCCAGACGAGCGCGACGCCGACCAGGGCGAGGCCGGCCAGCGAGTGGCCGTGCGCCGGCCGCAGGCCGCCGAACAGGAACGCGTCCGCCATCGACAGCGTGAACCCGGCCGAGACGATCTGGCCGCCGAGCCAGGTCAGGCGGCGGCCACGGGCGGGCAGCAGCTCGACCAGCAGGCCGGCGGCGGCGAGGAGCGACGCGACGGCCGCGACCGCCACCACCGGAAGCCCGAACCCGATGTGAACCGCCGAGACGTCGAGGAGGGCGAGCGATTCGCCGAACCCGATCAGCGCGGATACCAGCATGAGCCACGACCATCGCAGACGCGCGTACAGCGGCAGGACGGCGGCCATCATCACGGCGGCGAAGAGCAGGCCGGCCGCGGTCACGTCGAGGCTGACGAGGACCGGTGCGACCATGGCGCCGGAGACGCCGAAGACGGCCAGCGGCTCCTGCCGGATCCGGATGGCGACCACCACGGCGGTCGCAGCGATCAGCGCGGCGAGCGGCGATGCGACCGCGCCGGAGAGCAGGTGGTACAGCCACGTCGACGCCCACAGGCTGGCGTAGAGGCCGGCGACGCCGGCGCCTGCGGCAGCTAGGATCGCGTCGGCCCGCCAGGATCGCCGGTCGAGGTCGAGGGCCGCGACCAGCAGGGCGATCGAGACGAAGACCCCGATCCCGACGCGCATCGGCGGCGTCACCCAGCCGCGGCTCGCGGCCATCACGAAGAGGAGCACGATGCCGAGGACGGTGGCGAGCCCGCCCGCCCAGGCCAGCGTGCGCGCGGTGAACACGCGCGCGGCCAGCGCACCCCAGTCCCGGGGCTCGCGCGGCGGCGGGGGCGGAAGCGGCGGGCGCGGCGGCAGGGCGGGAGCGGCCGGCCGGGGCTCGGCGGGCCGGGACGGCTCCGCGCGCCGGGCCGGGACCTCGGCCCACAGCTCACGAGTTGCCTGCGGGCCGGCGGCCGTCGTTCCCCGCAGTTCGCCGACGGCGTGCTCGAGCTGCTCGACCCGCCGCGTCAGGCGCTGGACATCGATGCGCAGTGTCTGGTCTTCCATGGTTGGCTACCCGGCCTCGTATGATCGCAGGAACGCTATATATCGCTCATGCTATGGAGATGATGCCCCGGTGTCAAGAGCCCGGGCTCCACGATCACAGCCTGCCGGGGCCGGGACGGCACGGCGTCAGGGATACCCCTCGGATTTCGCCGTCAGTACGCGACGGAGACGAGCGTGAGCCCGTGCGGGGGGGCCGTCCGGCCTGCGGCGGATCGGGGCGCGCCGGCGCAGAGCCCGGCCAGGTGCTCGGGGTCGGGCCGCTCCAGCATCGTCCCCACCAGCACGCGCACCATGTGCCGCAGGAGCGCATCGGCCGTCAGGCGGAACTCGAGCCGCTCGCCCTCGCTGCGCCAGGCGGCGGCGAGCACGGTGCGGTCGAAGAAGACGTGGTCCGTCTCGGTCGGCGTGAACGCGCGGAAGTCGTGCTGCCCGACGATGACGGCGGCACATGCCACGAGCGCATCCTCGTCGATTGGCCGCGGGTGGTGCAGCTCGTACCGGGCGCGGAACGGGTCGGGCCGCTCGGCCAGCAGCAGCCGGTAGACGTAGCTGCGCGAGCGCGCGTCGGCGCGGGCGTCGAATCCGTCCGCCCGCTCGGCCGCGAGCAGCGCGATGTCGACGGGGAGGCGGCGGTTCACGGCCCGCACGGGCGCGAGCCGGGGGGCGTCGAGTGAGACGACATTGGCCTCGGCGTGCACGCCCGCGTCGGTGCGCCCGGCGACCGTGAGGGCCCCCGGGTCGACGGCGAGGGCGGCGGCCAGGTCGCCCGCGACCGTCCGCAGGCCCGGCTGCGGCGCCCACCCGTGGAAGTCGGTGCCGTCGTAGGCGACGGTCAGCCGGTAGGTGGGCACCGGCGAACGGCGGTGCTAGCGAGCAGGCTCGTGGTCGACGAGCTCGATGTACGCCATGGGGGCGGCGTCGCCCAGGCGCGGGCCGAGCTTGACGATGCGCGTGTACCCGCCGGGCCGCTCCGTGAAGCGCGGCCCGACCGTGTGGAACAGGTTGTGGACGGAGTCCTTGCTGCGCAGGAACGCCACCGCCTGGCGCTGGGCGGCGACGCTCATCGGGTCCTTGCGCGCGAGCGTGATCAGCTTCTCCGCGATCGGGCGCAGCTCCTTGGCCTTGGCCTCCGTCGTCTGGATTCGGCCGTGCTCGAACAGCGCCCCACACATGTTGGCGTAGAGCGCCTTGCGGTGGGACGCGTCGCGCCCCAGCTTGCGGCCCTTGCGCCGGTGCCTCACTCGGAGCCCTTCAGGTTGAGGGCGTGGGCCGCCAGCGTCTCCTTGACCTCCTCGATCGACTTCTTGCCGAAGTTCGGGATCGCGGCCAGCTCGGCCTCGCTCTTGGAGATCAGGTCGCCGATCGTCTCGATGCCGACCCGCTTCAGGCAGTTGTAGGAGCGCACCCCCAGCTCGAGCTCCTCGATCAGGATGTTCTCCATCCCGTGAGCGCTCGGCGCGGCCGCCTCGGGGGCGGCGCCGTCCGGCCGCAGGGCCAGGTCGGCGGCGTCGATGTCGGTGAAGATCGACAGGTAGCGGATGAGGATCTCGGCCGCATCCTTGATCGCGTCCTTCGGCGTCATCGAGCCGTTGGTCGTGACCTCGAGCTTCAGCTTGTCGAAGTCGGTGCGCTGCCCGACGCGCGCGGCGTCGACGTCGTACGCGACCCGCCGCACCGGCGAGAAGATCGAGTCGACCGGGATGACCCCGATCGTCGTCTCCGGGCCCTTGTTGCCCTCGGCGGCGACGTAGCCGCGGCCGCGGGCGATGGTCAGCGTCATCTCGAACCGGGCCTTCTCGGCCAGGTGGCAGATGACCAGGTCGGGGTTCAGCACCTCGAGGTCGGCCGGCGCCTCGATGTCGGCCGCGGTGACCGTCCCCGCCCCGTCCTTCTGCACCTGCACCTCGACCTCGCCGGACTCGCCGTGGAGCCGGCAGATCAGGCCCTTCAGGTTCAGGATGATGTCCGTCACGTCCTCGCGCACGCCCGGAACGGACGTGAACTCGTGGGCCACGCCCTCGATCTTGACCGAGGTGACGGCGGCGCCCTCGAGCGACGAGAGCAGCACGCGCCTCAGGCTGTTGCCGAACGTGTACCCGAACCCCCGGTCAAGGGGCTCGACCACGAACGTGCCAAGCGTGTCGCCGACGTCCTCGGACGTGATCTTCGGGATGATCTCAAGCAATTGGTCTCGCCTCTTTTGGTCTCATAATGGGGCCAGGCCCCGTCGCGGGGCCGGCGCCGGTTCTTACAGGATCTTG
>JAICJM010000021.1 GCA_025928435.1 Thermoleophilia bacterium | reverse complement strand
GGGCGCCGACGACGAGGACGGCGCAGGTCGAGATCGCGCCCAGCAGCTCGATGGAGGGGAAGAACACGGAGAAGAGCTGCTGCGCCCAGACGTTGGACTCGCGGTTCTCGGCGTTCAGCTCGTCGAACTGGGCCTGGAACTGGCGCTCGCGGTTGAACGCCTGGATGATCGCCATGCCCGAGACCGACTCGGCCACCTGGGCCGTGACGGACGCGATGCGGTTGCGCACGTCGAGCTGGGCGACGGCCGACTTGCGCTGGAACCACCGCGACAGCACGAGGGTCGGCGGCAGGATGACCATCGCCACCAGGCCCAGGCGCCAGTCGACGACGAACAGGACGACGATCGTCGTCGGCAGGAGCACGATGTTGGAGACGAGGGTCGGCAGCCCCTGCGAGAGCGCGTCCGAGATCGCGTCGACGTCGCTCGTCACGCGGGCGATGATCCAGCCGGCCCGCTGCTCCGAGAAGTAGCGCAGCGAGAGCGACGTCAGGTGGTCGAAGAGGTCGCGGCGCAGGCCGAGGACGATCCCCTGGCCCACGCTCGCGAGGCCGCGGATGAGGGTGAGCTGGCACAGCCAGCCGCCCAGGTTCACCGCCAGGTAGACGACGACGACCGTCGTGAGCGTGCCCCGGTCGCCCTTGCCGATGCCGTCGTCGATCGCCGCCCGCACCAACAGCCATCCGCCCGACTGGGCGGCGGCGCTGCCCGTCGCGACCAGGACGAGCCAGGCGACGAGGCCCCAGCGCCCGCGCAGGTAGCGGCCGAGCCGGGTCAGCCCTGTGCGGTGCCTACGCGACACCGGCCTCGTCCCCGAACAGGGCCGCGAAGGCCGCCTTCGCCTCGAGCAGGTCGGCCGGGCGGCCGTCCTCGACCAGGCGCCCGTCCTCGAGCACCACGGCCCGGTCGGCGAGCGCGAGCGTCGAGAGCCGCTGGGCGGCGACGAGCACGGTGCGGCCCTCGACCGCCGGCCGCAGCCGCATCACCAGGTCGTGCTCCGTGTGGGTGTCGACCGCCGAGAGCGGGTCGTCCAGCACGATCACGCGGGCGCCGGCCACGAGCGCGCGGGCGAGCGCGACCCGCTGGCGCTGGCCGCCGGACAGGTTCACGCCCCGCTCGCCGATCAGCGTGTCGTAGGCGGCGGGGAGGTCGGGCACGAAGTCGGCGACGCCCGCGGCGACGCACATCGCCTCGACCTCGTCCCAGGGCGCGTCCGGCCGGCCGGCGGTCAGGTTCTCGCGCAGCGTGATCGAGAAGAGAATCGGCCGCTGGGTGATCACCGCGACCGCGTCGCGCACGATCTCGATCGGCACGTCGCGCAGGTCGACGCCGCCGAGCCGCACGCTCCCCTCGGTGGGGTCGTAGAAGCGCGGCAGCAGGTTCAGGAGCGTGCTCTTGCCGGCGCCGGTGCCTCCGCAGACGGCGACGATCTCTCCCGGCCGCAGGTCGAGGTCGATGCCCTCGAGCACCTCCTCCTCGCCCGGATAGGCGAAGTGGACACCGGCGAACGTCACCCCGAGCGGCCCGTCCGGGAGGTCGCGCGGCTGCTCCGGCTCCGGCAGCCGCCGCACCTCCTCGAGCCACGCGAACGTGCGCCCGGCGGAGGCGATGGCGCGCTGGGCCAGATTGAGGATCCACCCGAGCGCCTCGAGCGGCCAGGTCAGCTGCAGGAGGATGGTGTTGAAGAGGACGAATTGCCCGATCGTGAGCCGCCCCGCGATCACGTCGCGGCCGCCGAAGAAGACGACTGCGGCGATCGAGAGCGTGGGCAGGAAGAAGAGCGCGGGCAGGTGCTTCGCCTCCACGCCGGCCTGGCGGACGACGATGTCGCGCACGCTCGACGCCTTGCCGCCGAAGCGCTCGCGCACATCGTCCTCGCGCCCGAACGCCTGCACCATCTCGATGCCGACCACGGCCTCGTCGGCGGCCTCGGTCACGTCGCCCTTGGCCGCCTGGACGCGGCGCGAGATCGGCATGACGAGGTGGGCGAAGCGCCAGGCGACGAAGCCGATCAGCGGTGTCGCGACCGCCGAGTAGAGCGTCAGGCGCGGGTTCACGAGCGCCAGGACGATCACGCCGCCGACGATCATCATCGCGCTCTGGAACCCCTGGACGACCCCCCAGCCGATGAAGTAGCGAATCGGGAAGAGGTCGTTCGTCGCCCGCGAGACGACCTGGCCGGTGGGGTGCTGGTCGTAGAAGGCCCGCGGGAAGCGCAGGTAGCCGGCGTACAGCATCTCCCGGAGGCGCGCCTCCAGCCGGATGCCGACCCGGGACGTGGCGAAGCGGCGGGTGTAGTTCACCCAGAACCGGGCCAGCCCGAGCGCCATGATCGCGACGACGTACGGCCACAGCGCGCCCTTGCTGCCGGGGACGATCGCGCCGTCGATCGCGCGCTGGATCAGCACCGAGACGGTCAGCGTGAGGGTCGTGTACGCGAGCGCGCAGGCGAGGCCGACGAGCACCAGGCGGCGCTCGTCCCACCACAGCCGGGCGAGCCGGCGCACGGTCGGGCGCAGGGGATAATCCTCGGGGTCGAACGGGTTCATTGGCGGCTTCCGGGCCCAGCCGTTCACTCAGCGCGGAGGGGTGCGCGTGGGCCGAACCCGTTGGCTACAGCCTAGATGATTGATCGGTAAGTCCCGTGCGCCTGGACGCACGACGGCGGGTGGTCAGGCGGCGCGTTGGTGGCGCTGCGGCTGCGAACCGTCGCATCGCGGCGTCCTCGGTCGCGCCCATACGACCAGGTATGAACGCTCCCTGCGTCCTTGCGCTGCTCGATTCGCAGCCGCCCAGGACATCACGGACTTACCGATCAATCATCTAGCGGCCACCACCAACCCTGGGTTAGTCCACACTCGCCGTCTTCGAGATGGAGCAGTGCTGGGGACTGTCCCCGGGTGGTCGGCGACGACGACCGCCGGTCGACCAGGACGACCGACGTCTCGATCTGACGCTCGGGGATCCTCCAGTAGCGGCGCAGGAGCTCGGTCTTCTCCGCCTCGCGCACGCGCGCGAAGCCGTTGTGCTCGTAGAAGCGGATCGCCCACTCCGCCGCCGCCCACGTCCCGACCAGCATCGGCCGGCCGGACAGGCCGCGCAGGTGACGGAGGAGCGACGTGCCGACGCCCTCGCCCTGGCGCGCGGGCAGCACGTAGGCGTGCCGGATCAGATCGACGTCGCCGACGGACTGGATGCCCATGACGCCGGCGAGCGCGCCCGCGGCTCCGTAGCCCCAGAACCTCACGCCCGCGTCGATCTCCGTCCCCAGCTCCTCGCCGCTCATGTACGGGTCGTGCCACCGGTCGGCGGGGATGACGCCGCGATACGCCTCGGCGGCCGCGTTCACGATCGCCAGGATGGCGTCGCGCTCGGCCGGATCGCAGGCTCGGATGAGGCCCATCGCGTGGGGGACGATAGCCCCGTCCCACCGGCCGTCGCCTTGGTGGCGAGCCACACATCGCCCCGGGAGCGGCGAATGTCCTGCGCGGGATCCGGGTAGAACTCTCCTGGAGTCGAGACCGGAAGGGAGGCGGCATGGACATCGGAAAGCCGCTTCGGATCTACACGATCGAACCGGTGGAGGATCCGGTGCCGCGGCCGGAGCGCGCGCCGCGGGAGGAGCCGGCGCCGACGCCCGCACCGCGGAAGGAGCCCGACCCGGCGCAGACGCCGTGAGCGCGGCGGCAGTCTCCCCCGATTACCTCGAGCCGGTCCACGGCTGGCGGCTGTGGTCCGTCGTCACCGCAGGTGGGCGCTCGCGGCTGCAGAGCCTCGTGTGCCCGAGCATCTGGTGGCCGGGGCGCGAGCTCGTCGCGACCTGCGAGGCCAGCCCCCGCGACAGCCTCAGGCCGTGGCGACGGCGGCTGCCCGGGCACGTGGCGCCCGAGCCGCGCTGCACCTGCGGCGTCCACGCGATGGAGCGCGTTCGCCACCTCGGCACCTACGTGCCGCCGGCGGCGAGCCGGCTCGTCGTCCAGCGCGCGGTCGGGCGTGTCTCGCTGTGGGGCGACGTCGTCGAGGGCAGCCGCGGCTGGCGCGCCGCCCGCGGATACCCCGCGGAGCTGTGGCTGCCGCAGGCCGACCTCCGCCGCCAGACGGTCGCCGAGCTCGAGGAGATCGCCGTGGAGCTGGCGGACTACCGCGTCCCCGTGCACGTGTGCGACGGGATGTCGGCGCGCGACGTCATCGCCGAGCTCGCCGGAGGATCGCCCCACCTGACCGCGTATGGACCCTGATCCCGCCAACGACGAGGAGGATGCACCGTGTTTGCACGTGTCGCCAAGTTCCAGAGCGATCCAGGCCGCCTCGAGGACACCATCGAGATGGTGCGTAAGGAGGTCGCGGGGGAGACCCCGGACGGCCTGAAGGGCGCGAAGATGCTCATGCTGATCGACCGCGAGTCCGGCAAGAGCATGGGCATCACGCTGTTCGACAGCGAGGAGGCCATGCGCCGCGGCGACCAGGCGCTGAACGGGATGGACCCCGGCGCGACCGAGCGGCGCACCGACGTGCAGTTCTACGAGGTGCCGGTCGAGACGATCAGCTAGGCATGCGCGGCGGGTTGGCGTAGAACCCGCAGCTCCCGAACGAGAGGTCCTTCGTCGAGCCGTGTAGGAGGATCGGCCGCGAGCGCCGCGACCACGTGTAGACGGCTCCGGGCGCGATCGTCACGAGGGGCGTCCGTCCGCGTGCCATTCGATAGCCCCACGCGCCGAGGCCGACGAGCGCCGCGACCGTCACGACCAGGCCGACCTGCATGTGCCTCGCCTTCACGATTCCAGCCTACGCCCCCGTGACTTGTGCGACAATCTGTCAAGTGAGCGGTTTCCGTCAGCCCCGCGCCGCCGGTGGAGTCACCCCGTGGGGCGGCCTGCCGCGCGGCCTCCGCGGCTGGCTGCGCTGGATGTGGCGGGTCATCGTTCCCCGCCCCGGGCGGCGGTAGGACGGCGGCCGGGGCCTGGCCCCGCTTTAGCGGTTGATCGGCTTGGACGGCGCGGGCGCCGGGCCGGCGAGCGCCGGGCGGTCGAGCGCGAACATCGCGGCGGCCGGGCGGGGCGTGCCGTCGCTCGTGTCGGCCACCAGCTCACCCAGCGCGGGGCCGAACTTGAACGCGTGGCCGGAGCAGCCCGCCGCGACCGTGATCGGGCCGAGCGATCCGATCGCGAAGTCGGTGTCGGGCGTCATCGTCCACGGATGGCGGTCGCTGCGCAGCGACCTTCCGGTGAATGCCGGCAGCCGCTCGCGGGCCCATTCCTCCAGCCGCTCCTGCTCGTCCGGATCGGAGACCGGAGCCTCGTCCGGATGCCAGGGGTCGTCGCCCGCCGCGTCGAAACCGAGCTTGTACCCCACGCCCGGCACCGGGTGGCCGTAGACGCCGCCGTCGTCGTCCTCGCCCCACTCGGCGATCGCGGACATGCCGACGAGCTCGGGGACGTCGAAGTAGGTCACCTGCGCCACCGCGGGCGCGAACGGAGGCGGAGGCCGAGCGGCGCGAGCAGCTCGTCCGTCCACGGGCCCGCCGCGATCACGGCGCGGTCGGCGTCGATCACGCCGGTGTCGGTCGTGACGCGGACACCGCTCGCCGCGGGCTCGGCCGCGAGGACGCGCTCGGGCGCGCGCAGCCCCGCCCCGGCGGCGGCCGCCGCCGAGGCGAGCGCCGCCATGCCGGCATCGGCGAGCACCGTGCCCGCGCGCGGGTGGAAGAGCCCGGTCGCGTCGTCGCCGACCGCGATCCCGGGCATGCGCCGGCGGATGTCCGCCGCGCCCAGCTCCTCGTAGCCCGCGCCGGCCGCCCGCAGCCCGCCGGCCAGATCGGCCAGCGTGTCGGGCGCCGCCAGGTCGACCTGCCCGGTGAGGTGGAGGATCTGCTGTGCCCCGGCGGCCTCGAGCTGCGCCCACCGGTCGAGCGCCTCGATCGCGAGATGCGCGTACTCCGGGATCGCGTACGCGACGCGGATGGAGCGGCTGACTCCGGCGGAAGACGTGCGCGGTCGCCGCTCCCGAAGCGGTCGACGCCGGTCACGCGGGCCCCTCGCCGCGCCAGCGCGAGCGCGGTCGAGAGCCCGATCACGCCAAGGCCCACCACCACGACCGTCTCCGATGTGCGCGCCGCCACGCCGCCATGCTGTCACGGCCGCCGGGGCCGGCGCGGCATGATCCGGCGGTGGAGCCGCTGCCTCCCGCCCCCGGCGCGTCGCTGCGCGAGATCGTGGACGCCGTGCGCGCGCTTCCGTACGGCCGGCCGGCGGAGCGCACCGTCCCCGGGATGCTGCGCGACGGCCGCGGCACGTGCTCGGCGAAGCACGCCTACCTGCGCGACCTGCTCGCCGAGCGGTTCCCCGGGACGGAGCCCCGGATCGTGCACCGCGTGTACCGGATCGACCGCGCCGGCGCCCGGGCCCGCTTCGGCCCCGGGGCGGCCTGCGCGGTGCCGGCCGGGGGCCTCGTCGACGTCCACCGCTACCTGACGGCGGTCGTGGACGGGCGCCGGATCCCGATCGACGCGACGTTCCCCGGCCAACCGTGGGACGGCCGCTCGCCGATGCCGCTCGCATGCGGCGACGGCGAGGATCACCCGGCGGGCGGCGACCCCGACGCCGACAAGCGGGCGCTCGAGGCCAAGCACTGCGACCCGGCCGTGCGCGAGCCGTTCATCGCCGCGCTCGAATCCGGCGCGTAACGGCGCCGTTCAGAACCGCGTGTCGGCGCCAATTGGCAGGACGCGCACCTCGACGTCCGGGACGACGTCTGCCGCCCGGTGGGCAAACCCTCGCTCGGGATGGTCCGCCGGGGCGCGGGCGCAGATCGGCCGGTACGTCCCCCAGTGGATGGGGATCGCGATGCGTGGCCGGAGCATCCGCAGCGCCGTGGCCGCACGCTCCGGATCGAGGTGGCCGGGCGGGAGGCGCGGCCCCCATCCCGCGATCGGGAGCAGCGCGACCTGCAGCCGGTCGGCGAGGGCCGCCATGCCGGCGAACAGATCCGTGTCGCCGGCGAAGTACACTCGCCGGCGGTCGCCGAGCAGGTAGCCGATCGACGGAGCCCTGAGGCCGAGAGGTCCCCGCCGGGCCGAGTGCGCGGCGTGCGTCGCGCGGACGGACAGCCCGTTCACGTCGACCCGGTCGCCCTCCTCGACTTCGACGACGTCGGTGAACCCGTGCCGGTCGAGCAGCCTCCGCGCGCCGCGCGGGACGAGGATGCGCGTGTCGCGTCCGAGCGCGTCGAGCGACGGCAGGTCGAGGTGATCCCAGTGCACGTGGGAGACGGCGACGAGATCGACCGGCGCGAGCGCCGCGGGATCGACGGCCTGGGCCCGCCGCAGGTGACCGACGCGGCGCCGGAGCACCGGATCGGTGAGGACGCGCGCGCCCTCGAGCTCGACGAGCACCGTGCTGTGCCCGATCCAGGCCAGCCGCCCAGACATGCGGGGGCTCACATCCCGCCGGTCGCGGGGACCGCCTTGGGCGCGTCCTCCTCCCGGCTCGGCCCGCCGCGACCCTGCAGCGCCCGCCGCCACCCGACGAGGATCTCGTGCACGCGCTCCGCCCCGACGATCTCGCCCTCCGGGATCGGAAGGCCCGCCGGCGCGAGCAGGAAGGCGCGCGTCTGCGGCCCTCCCATCCCGCCGTGGAACGAGATCAGCTCCTCGAACGCGCAGCCCTGCTCGAGGCCGGCGTCGTAGAAGCTGTTGACCATCAGGTCGGGGGCGTGCGCGAAGCCGTCCGTGCGCTCGAGGTGGCGCCGGGCGTTCGGGGAGAACGGCAGGAGCGGGTTGTCGCCCTCGACGGTCTCCTCGGCCACGTAGTGCGCGCCGGCCGGTCCGAGCGCGACCGGCCCGCGGACGTCCGAGTGGGCGAGGACGAACCCGACGTGCGGGTGTCCGCGCAGCGTCTCCACGAGCCGCGGGAAGCGCTCGTCGATCTCCTCCAGGGTCAGGCGGCGCCGCTCCTCCATGAGGTAGATCAGTCCGAGGTTTCCCGATCCGAGCACGACGACGCCACCCTCGCCCGCGCCCGGCCCTCCGTCGCCACGCGGCGCGGATCGTCCGGTGGCCTCGCACAACGCCTGGGAGACCGCGGCGTCGTGCTCGTCACCCGCTGCGAGCGGGGCGACCGCGCCGCGCTCGATCGACCGATCGACGAGGTCGGCCAGGCTGTAGCCGTTCCTCTGCAGGAACGTCGCCCCCTGGGTCTGCCCGTGGTCGGAGAGGACCACGATCTCGTACGGCCGCGGCGCGTACCGGCGGGCGCGCTCGATGCGGCCGATCTCCTGGTCGAGCTTGCGCAGCGCCTCGAGCGTGTCGGCGCGCTCGAGACCCGAGTGATGCGCGACCTCGTCGTAGCTCGAGAACGTCGCGTAGACGGCGGGTCGCCCGCGCATCATGTCGGACAGGACGCCGAAGACGATGAGGTCGCGCACGACGACGCAGATGCCGCCCCGCAGGAACGGGTACCTGCCGCCGCGGTGCCCCCTCGGCTGCACGTCGCGCCGGATCGCGCGCAGCGCGGCCGACCACTCGAGGATCACCTCCCAGGCGAAGAGCACCAGCACGCGGGTGACGTTCGAGCCGTTCGCGAAGAACGCCCGATAGCCCGGGTTGGCCTGCTTCTCGGCATCCATCCGGCTTACCGTGAGGATCACCTCGTCCGCCTCGCCGGAGAGGAGGTTCCCGCGACTGCCGCCGCCGCCGGCGAGCAGGCCTCGTCCGGACGCGTGCCGGCGCTCGATCTCGGCGCAGTCGCCGGGGGCCGAACAGGTCATCACCCGGCCGGTCTCCTTCTCGACCCAGCGGAATGCCGGGATGTCCTCGTTCGACCCGAGCAGGATCCCGGCCTGGCTGGCCCCCGTCTGGGACGAGAAGTCGGTCTCCCACTCGAGCAGCGTGTGCGTGCCGGCGGCGAGCCAGCGGGCGAGGTGCGGCGCGTGGCCGTCGCGCATCGCCCGCTGCAGAACCGGGCGGGCGAGGCCGTCGATCTCGAGGAAGACGATCCCCGGCACGTCGGTCCGCTCCACGCCGCCCTGCCGCCGGGCCGCGCGCCGCACGGTCCGCAGCAGGTGGACGTCGTCGTCCATCCCGGTCAGGACGCCGATGGCGACCCCCGCGGCCGAGGCGATCAGCGCGACGGCGACGGCCGAGCCGAAGGACGAGAGCTGGATCGTGCGGTCGTCGACGGACGCCGCCGACCAGATCATGAGTGCGTCCAGGAGCAGGACCAGCACGAAGTCCAGCGCCAGGGTGAACGGCACCCGCAGCGCTGCGACCACCGGCGGCAGGACCGCGTTCAGGGCCGCCACGACCGCCGCGGTGATGAGCGCTCCGCCCGCGGACGGGATGGTCACGCCGGGGATCACGGCCGCGGCGAAGAGCAGCGACGCCGACGCGGTCAGCCACGCGATCAGGAGCGGGATAAGGGTCAGCCGGGGCCGTTCCGGCGCCCAGTGCAGCGGGGCGCCGTAGGCAGGCTCACCGGCCCGGGCGGTCCTGGACGGGCCGTCGGTCATCAGGCCAGGAACGCTGGCGCCAATTGGCGCCGGACGCATCGTCCGGATGGCATGACGGGAGCGGGCCGCCGCCGCCCTAGGCTCGGGCCACCGACGGGGAGGAGCACATGAACACGCAGGCCACGACCGGTGTTACCCAGGTCCGTGTCTCGGGGCCGATGTCGGGCTGGGTGCGCTTCGCGGCGATCCTGCTCATGTTCGCCGGCGCGGCGAACGTCATCCACGGCTTCACGCTGCTCGAGCACGATCACTATGTCGCGGACAGGCTCGACTACTCCAACTTCACCTTCTGGGGATGGGTCTTCCTGGTCGGAGGGGTCGCGCAGATCACCGCCGGAGCCGCCGTGTTCGGGAGGCGTCTGATCGGCTATCAGGCCGGCGTCATACTTGCAGTCACTGCAATCGTTCTGTGGTTTCTCATGATCTTCTCCGCGCCGTTCGGCGCGATGATCGGCATCATCGTGAACCTGTGCATCCTGTACGGGCTCACCGTGGGCGCTCAGGATGACTGGTCATAGCGTTATGCCTCGGTATCTCTGACGCCTGCGAGGTAGACGAGGACCGCCTGCACGCGACGATTCGCCTCCGCCGATTCCGCCAGCTCGAGCCGCGCGAAGATCGCGTTGATGTGACGCTCGACCGCGCGCGTCGTGATGTAGAGCGAGTGGGCGATGGCGGCGTTGCTGCGCCCCTCCGCGATCATGGCCAGGATCTCGCGCTCCCGCGGCGTCAGCTTGTCGACCCGCGAGCCGGGGCCGCCGGCCCGCGCCCCGACGAGCTGCTCGACGATGTGCGGATCGACGACCGAGCCGCCCCGGGCGACCTCGTGCAGCGCGCGTGACAGCTCGCCCTCGTCCTTCAGCCGCTCCTTCAGGAGATATGCGCGCCGGTCCGATCCGCCCTCGAAGAGCGAGACCGCGTACAGCGGCTCGGCGTGCTGGCTGAGGACGACGACGCCGATCTCCGGGTGCGACTCGCGCAGCTCGCCGGCGAGCCGGATGCCCTCGTCGGTGCTCGTCGGCGGCATGCGGATGTCCGTCAGGACGACGTCCGGCTCGACGGCCTCGATGGTCGTGCGCAGGTCGTCCAGGTCGCTGCAGGTGGCGACGACGTCGATCTCCTCGACCTCCTCGAGCGCGCGTATGATGCCCTCGCGGGCGAGGTAGCTGTCCTCGCCGAGCACGATCCGAAGCGCGGTCATCCCCGCCGCCCCCGGCCTGCCGTCCGCCCCGCCGTGCGTAGGTACACGCCGTCGCCGATCCCCGCGATAGCTGTGATCTCGGCCCCCTGACCCGAGCAACGATCGTCGACTCAACGACCGCCGGTTCACGACAAACATATCGCGCTGCCTGCGGTCATGCCACCTCCCGATCGGCTGAGTTCCGTGACGTCACATCCGTCGGCGCGCAACCTGACATGTTCCGCGAAACGGCGCCCACTGTGGTGTTACCCGACGGCCCATGTGGTGTTTCCCGGCCTGTACCGGCCCCCGTGTCCGGCCTATTGTCGCAAGCTGTCCCGGTCCATCTCGGGACGGGCATGTTCGCGGATACGAGAACCTGGGGAGGGCGTATCTCCGCGGTGAGATCAACAGCCGCCGCTTCCGGCGGGAAGACGACGTCCCGTCGGCCGGCCAGGCCGGCGCCGTTCGAGGTCATCGACTCGAAGGTGCGCGTGCCGGGGCTTCCGGAGGGCACGGTGTCGCGGGTGGCGCTGGTGAACCGCCTGCGCACGACCACGAACGTCCCGGTCGTGCTCGTCGCAGCGCCGGCGGGCTACGGCAAGACCACGCTTCTTGCCCAGTGGGCAGGCCGTGACGAGCGGGGCGCCGCGTGGGTCACGATCGACGACCGGGACAACGACCCGCTCGTCCTGGTGCGCCACATCGCCGTGGCGCTGGGCGGCGTCAGGCCCGTGCCGCCCGTCCTGCACGAGGCGCTCGCGATGCCCGGCGCCTCGGTGTGGTCGCGCGCGCTCCCCCGGCTCGTCTCGGCGATCGAGGCCGATCCGAGCGCGTTCGTCCTCGTCCTCGACTGCGCCGACCGCCTACACGACCGCGAGGCGCTCGAGGCGGTCGACACGCTCGCGGGGCACATCCCCGCGGGCTCGATACTGGCGCTCGCGGGGCGCACGGTGCCGGCGCTTCCGATCGGCCGGATGCGCGCGAGTGGCCGCGTCCTCGAGCTCGAAGCCGATGCGCTCGCCCTCAGCCGGCGGGAGGCGACGCTCCTGCTCCGCGGTGCGGGAGTCGATCCCGGCGACGACGAGGTGCGGCATCTCGTCGAGCAGACCGAGGGATGGCCCGCCGGCCTGGCTCTCGCCGCCCGCTGTATGCAGCGCGCCGGCCGGCGCCCCGAGGAGCCGTTCGAGCTCGCCGGAGACGACCGCTACGTGGCGGACTACGTCCGGGCGGAGCACCTCACCGGCCTGGAGCCGGAGACCCTGAGCTTCCTGCGACGCTCGTCCGTGCTCGACCGGATGTCCGGCCCGTTGTGCGATGCCGTCCTCCGGACGTCGGGATCGGGGAGGCGGCTGCGGGCGATCGACCGGTCGAGCCTCTTCGTCGTTCCCCTCGACGCGTCGGGGAAGTGGTACCGGTATCACCACATCTTCCGCGACGTCCTCCGGCGAGAGCTCGAGGACACGGAGGCGGAGCGGATCCCCGAGCTGAACGAGCGGGCGGCGGACTGGTTCGAGGCGCACGGCGACATGGAATCCGCGCTCGACCCTGCGGCCGCCGCCGGCGACGTCGCCCGAGTCGCCCGGATCCTGGCATCGATCGCGCTGGGGGTGATGAGCGGCGGGCGGGCCGGGTCGGTCGCGGATTGGCTGGACGGCTTCCCCGGTCGCGACGGCCTGGAGCGGTATCCGGGCGTTGCGTCCCTGGGGGCCTGGGTGCACGCGGTGGGTGGCAGATCGGAGGAGGCGCACAGGTGGCTGCGGGCGGCGGAGGCCGGCACGCCGGACACGGCGATGCCGGACGGCAGCTCCTCCGCGCGCCCGTGGACGGCGGTCGTGCGGGCCGCCCTGTGCAGCCACGGCGCGGAGCGCATGCTCGCCGACACGGAGTCGGCGCTCGCCGATCTCCCGACGGACAGCCCCTGGTATCCGATCGCGCTCCTCCTCCGTGGGGCGGCCCTGGCGCTGCTCGGAGAGATGGAGGAGGCGGACGTGGTGCTCGCCGACGCGGCCCGGGCGGCTGCGTGGGCCGGCGCCGCCGATGTCCGGATCATCGCGCTCGGCGAGCAGGCGATGCTCGCGGCGGCGTGCGGCGACCACGGCAGGGCGGAGGAGCTCGCGGAGGAGGGCCGTGGGCTCGTCTACGAGGAGCGGTTGGACACGTATGCAACGAGCGCCGCGGAGCTGGCGGCGTCTGCCCGGGCCGGCCTGCGCCGGTGCCTGTGGGACCGGGCTCGCGCCGACCTCGGCGCCGCAGAGCAGCTCACCGCCGACCTCGGCGACGCCCTGCCCTGGTTCGCCGTGCAGACGCGCATGGAGCTTGCCCGCGCGCACCTGACCCTGCGCGACGCCGAGGGGGCGGGGAGGCACCTCGACGAGGCGATGGAGATCCTCGGACGGCACGCGGGGCTGGGGCTTCTGGAACGCCAGGCGCGCGCCCTGCGGGACGAGATCGCGGCCACGCGTGAGGTGGGCGACTTCACCGGGTCGGGGCTGACCGCGGCCGAGCTGCGGCTGCTGCCGTTGCTCGCGACCCATCTGTCCTTCCGCGAGATCGGCGAGCGCCTGTTCGTCTCTCGCAACACGATCAAGACGCAGGCGATCTCGGTCTACCGCAAGCTGGGGGTGTCCAACCGGAGCGCCGCCATCGAGCGTGCCGCCGAGATCGGCCTCGTCGATGTTTCAGCCCCCTCCGCCGCCGGCGGGCTCGCCGCGGCCACCGCCTGAGGGCGACGGGTTCCGCGCTTCATCCGCAACGGGCGATGCGCCGCGAGCCGTCCGGGCTTGCAATCGAGGGATCGCTGTGACCGACTACACGGACACGCTTCGGAGGCTTTCGATCCGCGACGACGCCTATGTCGAGGCGTTGCTCGCCGACGACCGGTCGAACCTGGAGGCCTCCGGGTTCGACCGTAAGACGCATGCCCTGGTGCAGCTGGGCGCGCTGGTCGCGATCGACCCCGCGACCCCCTCGTACATGCGCCTGATCGACGTCGCGCTCGAATGCAACGCGAGCCCGGACGAGATCGTCGGGACCCTCATCGCGGCGATGCCCGCCGTGGGCGCCGCGCGCGTGGTCTCCGCCGCCCCCAAGCTCGCCCTCGCACTCGGCTACGACGTCGCCACGGCGCTCGAGGAGCTCGACGACGGACGCCGGCGCCCATGAGCGAAAGGGTCAGCCCATCGTCCTGACGGTCGCCATCGTCCTCGCGCTGGTGCTGCCGCACCCGGCGAATCTGGTCGTGCTCGCGCTCGGCGCCGCCGGAGAGGTGGGAGAAATCGTCTGGGGGCGCCGGCTCGCCCGCCGCTGGCGCCCGAAGACCGGCGTCGAGACGCTGCTCGGGCAGACGGCGGACGTTGTCGTGGAGTGCCGGCCCCGGGGGCAGGTGCGCATCCACGGGGAGCTGTGGGAGGCGGAGTGCCCGGCCGGCGCCGAGGTGGGCGAGACGGTGCGGGTCGTCGGCCGGGAGGACCTCACCCTGACGGTGGCACCGGGATGAGGAGCTCCGCCATCCCTCCGGCCCGGACGCTCGAGCTCGCCGTCGAGCACACGAGCCTCGCCTCGAGTCTCATCTGCCGTGGAGCGCTCGACGCACGTGGCGCCCCGCGCCTGCGACGGGCGGTCGACGGAGCGCTGGGACGCCCGAGCGTGCTCGTCTACCTCGACCTCGAGGACGTCACATCGGTCGACGCGACCGGGGCGCGGGTCGTTGCGGCGACGATCCGGCGGTGCACGTCCGAGCGCGTCCATCTGGAGCTGTGGCCGGGGGCGGCGGTCGAGCGGATGCTGGTCGGGCTGGGCGTGCCCCTGCCGCGGCGCGCGTACCCGTCGCGGCCTTGCGCGCTCGCGGCCGGCCCCGGTGTGCCGTCCGCGGCGCGGGATTCGCACCGTCATCCCGTTTGGGCGATACCGCCCGCCGCGCCGCGGGCGAGCATGGGCCCATGAAATCGACGAATCCCGATCGTGTCGATGCCGCCAGCCTCGGCGTGAAGTTCTGGCTGGCGCTGCTCGCCATCGCCATCGCCTGTGGTTTCGGAGCCGTGCTCGTATTCGTGCTCTTCGGGTTCGTGTGGGCCGCGTGGGGGCTGGTCGGCGCGGTGATCGTATTCGTCGCTCTGGCGGCAGGGGCGAGCTGGGTCACCGACCGCAGGGCACGGCGGCGTTGGTCATCGTCGACGGAGGTGAGATGAGCATGTCCCTTGGATACGAAACGGACGCGAAGACGGGTGAGCGCGCCTCCATCTCGAGCGCGGGCCAGGCCGTGGGCGCCGGCTGGCGGCTGTTCGCGGCGCTCATGCTCGGCTGTGCCGCCGCGCTCAACATCATCGACGGCATCGTCGCGTTGTCGAAGTCGAGCTTCTTCGTGGGGGACGCGGAGTACGTCTTCAGCGACCTGCGCACGTGGGGCTGGATCGTGCTCGCGTTCGGCATCGTCCAGGCCTTCGCGGCGCTCGCGCTGGTGAACCGCAATCAGCCGGCCCGGTGGTTCGCCATCGCGGTCGCCGCCGTGAACGCGGTCGTCCAGCTGACGTGGATCCAGGCGTATCCGTTGTGGTCGCTGACGGTGTTCGCCCTGGACATCCTCGTCATCTACGGGCTTGCCGTCTACGGCGGGCGGCACGACCCGGACCGCGTCTAACCGGCGAGGGGTCGTGGCTCCCGGGGAGGGTGCCGGGGGCCACGACACCGACGGCCGGCCGGGTCCGGAAGAGGAAGCCGCATCCGCGCCGCGGCTCGCACTCGTGTGCGGGCTGCTCTTTGCCGTGATCGCCCTCATGATCCTGTTGCCGCGCTCGCGCGGCGCGAGCTCGCTCCTGACGGCGTTCATCGGCGGCGCGCTCGTCGTCGCGGTGACCGCCGCCCGGGTACCCCGGCGATGGGTGATCCGCATCTCGTGTGTGGTCGCGCTGGTCGCGACCGTCTCGGTCGTGGGGATCTGGGCGGCCGGCGACAACGGCACGACCGCCTCGCTCGGCATGACGACCCTGCTCGTCGTCGCCGTCCCGGCGGGCATCGTCTCCGCGCTGCGGGACGCCCGCACGGTCAGCGTCCAGGCCGTCTTCGGCGCGATCGCGATCTACCTGGTCGTCGGGCTCGGCTTCGCGCTGGCCATGAACTTCGACGCGCGCGTGACCAGCGACGCCTACTTCGCCCAGGTCAGGGACGCAAGCCTGTCCCAGTACGTGTACTACAGCTATGTGACGCTGGCGACGCTCGGGTACGGCGACCTGACGCCGGCGACCGCTGTCGGGCGGCTGCTCGCGGTCATCGAGACGATCGCCGGGAGCCTCTATCTGGTGACCGCGCTGAGCCTCGTGGTGTCGCGGATCGGCACCGAGCGATCGCCACGGCCATCCGGGTGACCCAAACCGGACGGATCATCCCCGCCGGGTGATGCGAGCCGGTGGCGGCCCTGCGACGGTGGCGGCAAGTGGGTGCAGAAGGGGGTGCGCGTGATTCCGAAGTCGACACTCATGTCGCTGACCTGGCGCGAGCCCGGCGTCGGCGGGCAGGGGCCGTTCTCGCCGCTGCCGCAGGACACCGACTACTGGCTGCGCCACTGCGAGGGATTCCGGGTGGAGTCGAGCCGCCGCAGGCTCGGGGTGGTCGAGTGCGTGCCGGCCGCGGACGCGCTCGACGGCGCGGAGGTCGTCGCCGTCCGCACGCGCGGCCTCCGGTCGCGGACGATGATGGTCGCGCTCGACGACGTCGTCGAGGTGCGGCCGTCCGAGTGCCGCCTGATCGTGCTGGACCGTCGCTGATCCGCCGTACGAGGACGGGTTGGGGGGCGCGCCGGATCAGCCGTCGCGCGACCGTCCCGACGCCGGCGGCGATGACGGGGCGACGATTACGGCGTGGTGGGTCGTTCACCCTCCCCGCATGATGCTCCGGTGTCTCACGGCGGGTTTCGTAGTCCCACGGTGATTGGGATGGGAGGGGCCTCAGAGGCGGTTGCCGCCGAACGGCGGTTGGACAACCGCGAGACGTCGTGGGTCGACTTCGACGCCCGCGTGCTCGGCCTGGCCGCCGACGCGCGGCTGCCGATCCTCGACCGCGTCAGGCTGTGCGGGATCGTCTCGTCCAACCTCGACGAGTTCTTCGCCGTCCGGGTCGCCCGCCTGGTCGCCGAGCGGCAGGCTGGCTCCGACCTACGCGGGCCCGACGGCTCGACGAGCGCCGACGCCCTCGCGGCGGTCCGGGGACGCGTCCTGCGACTCCAGGCCGATCAGGCCCGCCTGTGGCTGGGCACGCTCGGCCCGCAGCTGCGTGGCGGCGTCGTGGACGTCGACGGCGTCGAGCGCTGGAGCGTCGCGGAGCGGCGTGCCGCGCGCGGGCGCTTCCGACGCGACGTGCTCCCGGAGCTGGAGCCGGTCGAGCTGCGCCCCGGACAGGCGATCCCGGCGCCCGCGGCGTTCGCGCTCGGGATCCTGGCCGAGGCCGGCGCGCGCGGGGACGACGCCCGCCTGACGTATCTCGCGCTCCCCGATTCCCTGCCGCGGTTCGTGTACCTCGGCGGCCGGCCCCGGCGTGCAATCCGCATCGAGGACCTCGTCGTGCGGTGCCTGGCGGACGTCCTCGGCGCGGCACCGGCGGGGCACGCCGTGTTCCGCGTCACGCGCGACGCGATCGTCCCCTCCGACCTCGACCCCTCCCGGCCGCGCGCCGCGCTCGACCTCGAGGCGATGCGCCGGTGGGTCAACCCCGTCGTCCGGCTGGAGACGGAGTCGGGCGCGCCGGCGGGGCTCGTCGACCGCCTCGTGCGGGCGTTCCAGATCCGCCGCGACCAGGTGTACGCGTCGGCGGCGCCGCTCGGCCTGGACGCGCTCCGGGAGCTGGCCGGACCCGAGGACGCCCCCGCCGGGGGGCGCGCGGGCGGCGGTGCGACGAGCGGTCTCGGGAGCCCGCGGGCGGGCACGACGCTCGCGCGGATCGGCCGGGGCGACGTGCTCGTGCACCACCCGTACGAGTCCTACGAGGCCAGCGTCGGGGCGTTCATGGCCGCGGCGGCCGACCCCGACGTCATCCGGCTGAGCGCGACGCTGTATCGCACCGAGCGCCCGTCGACGACGCTCGCGACGCTGATGGAGACGGCCGCGAGCGGCCGGGCCGCGCGCTGCGTGATCGAGCTGCGCGCCCGCTACGACGAGTCTCGGAACATCCAGTGGTCGGGCGCGCTCCGCCGCGCGGGCGTGGCCGTGCACCACGGCCCGGCGGGGCTCAAGGTGCACGCCAAGCTGGCGATGATCGAGCGCCGCGAGGCGGCCGGCATCCGCCGGTACGTCCACATCGGCACCGGCAACTACCACGCCTCGAACGCATCGGCGTACGAGGATCTGAGCCTGTTCACGGCCGACCGGGACATCGCCTCGGACGTGGCGCAGGTGTTCGCCATCCTCACCGGGAGCCACGCTCCGCCGGCCTTCCGGAAGCTGATCGTCGGCCCGTGGTTCCTGCGGCCCCGGCTGATGGCCGAGATCGGGCGGACCATCGACGCGGCCCGCGCGGGCCTCGATGCCCGCATCCGGATCAAGGTGAACGCGCTCGCCGATCCGGGCATCGTCGACGGGCTCTACGCCGCGTCGGCTGCGGGCGTTCCGGTCGAGGTCGTGACGCGCGGGATCTGCGCGCTCCGGCCGGGCGTGGCCGGGCTGAGCGACCTGATCACCGTGCGCAGCGTGCTCGGCAGGTATCTCGAGCACAGCCGGATCCTGACGTTCGAGGCGGGCGGCCGGAAGACCGTGCTGATCGGGAGCGCCGACCTCCTGACGCGGAACCTCGACGGCCGCGTCGAGGTGCTCGTCCCCGTGGACGACGTCCGCCTCCAGACCCGCATCGACGGCATCCTCGACGCGCTTTTGGCCGACTCGCGCCACGCCTGGGAGCTGGGACCGGACGGCACCTGGTCACGCGTCGGCCCGGCGCAGGGCGAGCCGGCGATGTCCGCCCAGGCAAGCCTCGCGGCCCTGCCGGCGACGGCCTGACCTGTTCGGAACGGGGTTGCCGGCGGCCCGGCGGGTAGCTCCCCGCCGGGCCGGGCAAACCGGCGCGCCTACGCGCCCGCGCCCACGGGCTGCTGCGTGGAGAGCGCCTCCTGCAGCTTCGCCGTGTCCTCGTCGGACAGCGACGTCCGCATCACCGTGCCGCCGTACTGGCTGAGCGCGGCGATGGCCTTGTCCGGGGTGACCTTCTCGATCACCAGGAACAGCGCCGACGTCCCGGGCTTGAGCTGGTCGCGCACCTCCTCCTGGAAGTGCTTGTCGATCGCGTTCTTCTCCAGGTGCCCGAACAGGGCCCCGAAGCCGGCGCCGATCGCAAGACCGGCGAACGGGATGAAGAAGAGCAGTCCGAAGAGCATGCCCCAGAACCCGCCCCACCAGGCGCCGGCGCCCGCCGACGCGCCGCCGTGAGTCGTGGTGACGTGGTACTTCCCGTCCGGGTCGCGCGAGATCGCCGCCACCTGGTCGGCCTGGATCACCAGATCGGCCTGCAGCGACTGGACGACGCCGCGCGCCTCCTCCGCCGTCCCCTGGTCGGGGTAGGCAATCGCAACGAGCGTTGCCATTCACACACCTCCCGTGCTTGGAGTTTGCCGCGCTCAAGCATCGACCGGTCCCCGAGGCGCCACGTAACCCCATAAGGACGATTCGCCCACCCGCGCCGGCTCATCCGATCGGGACGATGGCGCCGCTTCCGGACTGCACGAGCATCCCGCGATGAGAAAGGAGCGTGAACGATGCTGAGACGACGACGACCGCTCCTGCGCGCCGCTGCGGTGGCGGGAGCGGGGTACATCGCGGGGAAGAAGGTTGGGGGCCGCGACGGCGAGGAACAGGCCGGCGCGCCCGGCCCGCAGGCCGTCGCGCCGGTTCCGGCGGGTGCTCCGGCGTCGGGCATCTCGAACGCGTCGATCGACCGGCTGAAGCAGCTCGCCGAGCTGCGCGACAAGGGTGTGCTCACGGATGAGGAGTTCAACGCCGAGAAGGGGAAGGTGCTCGACGGCGCCTGAGCGCCGGCGGGATCGGGCCCATGTCAAGGCGCTCCTCGAACGCGTTGCGCTCGGCCGTCGCCTCGCTCGCGGCGGTTGCCGCGCTGGCGGCAGCGGCCGGTTGCGGCGGCACCGGCTCGGCTGCAGACGACGCGAAGAAGGACGCCTGCAACGCCAAGGCGGACATCGACGCCCAGGTCACGAAGCTCCAGGGCCTGCCGGCGTCGCTCTCGTCGCTCGACACCGCGAAGACGGCCCTCGAGCGGATCCAGTCCGACCTCGCCACGATCCGCGACTCGGCCCCCGACGTCACGGGTGACCTGCAGGATCAGCTCAAGGCGGCCAACTCGGCGTTCAGCTCACAGGTGTCCCAGGTGACGCAGGACATCACGTCCGCGCAGGCGGCCACGGACGCGGCAGGCACGCTCTCGGCCGCCGGGCAGGACCTGTCGGCGCAGTATCAGCAGGCGTTCGCCGACGTCAAGTGCTGAGCGGCTCCCGCACCGCCCGGCGTGCGCGGCTTCATGCCGATGGGACGACCGAGGCGCGTGTGGGACGCGCCACGATGCAGGACGACATTCCTGACGGAGGTGTGAGATGGCAGCATCAGCATCAACCACGATCAAGTCCGAAGCAGGGGCGACGGGCCAGCGCATCGGGCTGACCGCGTGGGGGATCTTTGCGGCGGCGACGCTCATCGTCCTCGGCGCCGTCAACGTGATCAACGGCTTCACGGCGATCCAGCACTCGAGCTATTACCGCAGCGACATCGTGTACAACAACCTGACCTTCTGGGGCTGGATGTTCCTGATCTGGGGGGCGCTGCAGCTCGTCGCCGGAGCGCTCGTGCTGGGCCGCAGCACGACGGGCTACTACCTGGGCGTCTCGCTCGCCCTGGTCGCCGCGATCCTGTGGTTCTTCATGATCTTCGCGGCGCCCATGCCCGCGCTGGCGGGGATCTTGCTCAGCATCGCGGTCCTGTTCGCGCTCACACGTGGGTCCGAGGAAGCGTTCTAAGGGCCGGGTCGCCCGGTCGGGATGGTGACGACCGTCAAGCTGACCGCGACGGTCACGGAGCTCGCGGAGCGCGGGCAGCGGTGGGCCGAGGCGCAGGACCCGGCGACGCGGAAGGGGGTCGGCACGCACTGGGTGCGGCGGTACCGCGCGGCCGACGGGCAGCTCTACGCGGTGCTCCTGGCGGCGTACTTCTTCCTTACGGTGCTGCCGGTTACAGTGGTTCAGGCGACGTACATCTCCGGGAACCCGGACGCCTTCGCGCACCGGATCGCGGGCCGGCTGGAGCTGACCGGCCCGCCGGCGGCGTTCGTGAACAGCGTCCTCGCCGGGGCGGGGAAGGACCGGCTCGTGGCCGTGCTCGTCGCCGTCGCGAACATTGCGGTCTTCGGGCTGGGGTTCGGACGCGTCCTGCAGCTGGCGCACAGCCGCGTCTGGGGGCTCCCGCTGACGCGGAGCATCGCCGACCAGGGGCGCTACCTCGCCGTGCTGCTCGCGCTGATGTGGCTGACGTGCGCGGGCGTGCTGCAGATCCAGTACGTGCGGGGTGCGCCGTCCTGGACGGGGTGGGCGCTCGACGCCGCCTGGCTCGCGGTGCTCACGGGGTACTTCGTGTGGGCGCCCCGGCTCCTGCTCCACCGTCGGGTGGGGATCCGTGATCTCCTCCCCGGCGCGGTCATCACCGTCGCCGGGCTGGCTGCCCTGCACGTCGCATCGACGTTCGTGCTGAGGCGCTGGCTCGTGTCCTACTCGGACACCTACGGCGGACTCGGGATCGTGATGGCCATCGTCTTCTGGCTCATCGCCGCGGCAACGGTCATGATGTTCGCCGCGGCGCTCTCTCCCGCCGTCGCGGCCCGGCGGGCCGCCGTCCGGGCAGGTGCGGCGGGCTCGGCAAACGGCCTAACTGGAGGTGCAGGATGAGTGCGGTCACGACACCCCCGCGGCGACGTCCGCGGCGCGAGACGAAGCACCTGACGACGGCCGAGCGGGCCGCCGCGGGACGTGCGGCCCGCAAGGAGGTGCCGCGCTTCCGCCACGGCATCCTCGAGCTGCCGTCCGACCGGCCGGATCCGGTTGCGCTGCTCGAACGGCAGGCGGAGTCGCGCGTCCCCGAGCTCGTGCCGATCCGGTACGGGCGGATGCTCGTGTCCCCGTTCACCTTCTACCGCGGGGCCGCGGCGATCATGGCGTCCGACCTCGCCGCCGGCCCGCGCACGTCGCTGCGGGCCCAGCTGTGCGGGGACGCCCATCTATCCAACTTCGGCGTGTTCGGGTCGCCGGAGCGGCGGCTGGTCTTCGACATCAACGACTTCGACGAGACCCTGCCCGGGCCGTGGGAGTGGGACGTGAAGCGGCTCGCGGCAAGCCTCGAGGTGGCCGGCCGGGACAACGGCTTCGGCGCGGCCGACCGGCGCGAGTGCGTCCGCCGCGCGGTCTGCGAATACCGCACGGCGATGCGGACGTTCGCGGGGATGCGGGACCTCGAGGTCTGGTACGCCTCGATGGACGTCGGCGCGCGCGTCTCCGAGCTCCGGGCCGTCGCGACGCGCAAGCAGGTGCGGCGCACCGAGCAGACGCTCGACAAGGCCCGTACCCGCGACAGCATGTCGGCGTTCTCGAAGCTGACGCACATGGTCGACGGCGAGCCGCGCATCATCTCCGATCCGCCCCTGATCGAGCCGATCGAGGACCTCGCCACGGGGGTGGAGGCCGAGGAGCTTGCCGAGGCCCTCCATGAGGTGCTGCGTGCGTACCGCAGGACGCTCGAGAACGACCGCCGGTTCCTGCTGGAGCGGTACCGCCTGGTGCACGTCGCCCGCAAGGTCGTCGGCGTCGGCAGCGTGGGCACGAGGGCGTGGATCGCGCTCCTCCTCGGGCGCGACGAGGTCGATCCGCTGTTCCTGCAGATCAAGGAGGCGCAGCCGTCGGTCCTGGAGGAGCACCTCGGCGGAAGCGTCTTCGGCAACTGCGGGGAGCGGGTCGTGTCGGGGCAGCGGCTGATGCAGGCCGCGAGCGACATCTTCCTCGGCTGGACGCGCATCGCCGCCGGTGCGGACGGCGCTCGGCGCGACTTCTACGGCCGGCAGTTGAAGGACTGGAAGGGATCCGCGGCCATCGAGACCATGACCCCCAAGGGGATGATGATCTACGCCGCCCTGTGCGGCTGGACGCTCGCACGCGCGCACGCACGCTCCGGCGACCGCATCGCGATCGCCGCGTACCTCGGCGGCGGGGACGCCTTCGACCGCGCGATCTGCGACTTCGCCGACGCCTATGCCGACCTGAACGCGCGCGATCACAAGGCCCTCGCCGCCGCCGTCGACTCCGGCCGCATCGCCGCGGCGAAGGGTCTCTAGCGGCTCGGGAGCGGCCGTCCCGGTCGCCCGCCGCAGCTCCGCAAGCTCTCACGTGGAAGCGCTGCGCTGCGGCGGGTTGGTGTCGCGTGGTCCAGGGGGACAGCTCGGGGGTCCGGCGCCGGCACGCCGAGCGCCGCTGGCTCAACCGACCCCAACCCCGCGTTCACCCGGTCGGGATGACGTGCCGCCGCGGCTGCCGCGACACGATGGGGTGACCCGAGAAAGGAGACGGGACGATGGTCGTGTTGTCGGTGGGCGAGTTCCTGTGGACGCTGCTCGCCATCTTCTTCATGGTCGTGTATTTCATGATGCTCGTCCAGGTCATCGTGGACGTGTTCCGGCGGCGCGATGCCTCGGGCTGGAAGAAGGGGGCCTGGCTGGTCTTCCTGTTCGTGCTTCCGTTCATCAGCCTCATCGCCTACATGGTGGCGAACTCCGAGGGGATGGCGGAGCGCGCGCACGGCTACATGGAGGCGCGCGGCCACCGCGACGCCCGCGCCGGGAACGGCTCCGGGGCGGCGGCCGAGATCTCGAACGCCAAGGCGCTCCTGGACAGCGGCGCCATCTCGCAGGACGAGTACACGTCGATCAAGTCCCGCGTGCTGGCCTGACCCCCGGCGCGCGAGGCCGACAGGACGAGGAGGACGAATCATGGCAGTTGGGCCCGTACAGCTGATCGTGCTCGGATTCACCCACCCGAACTTCCAGGGCGAGGTCCTGGCCGAGCTCGAGAAGCTGCGCGACTCGGACACGATCCGGGTCATCGACGCGCTCGCGGTGAGCAAGGACGCGGACGGCGACGTCGCCATCCTGAAGATGGACAACCTGACCCGCGATGAGCGCGTCGAGCTCGGCGCCAAGATCGGCGCGCTGATCGGCATCGGCGCCGCCGGAGACGACGAGGCGGCCGTGGAGGAGATGGCGATGGCCGGCGCCGAGCTCGGCGCGGAGGGCGGCATGGACATGTTCTCCGAGGAGGAGGTCTGGGACGTCGTCGAGGACATCCCGAACGACACCGCCGCGGCGCTCCTCATGGTCGAGCACCACTGGGCCGTCGGCCTCCGCGACGCCGTCGCGCGCGCCGGTGGCTTCCGCATCTCGGACGGCTTCGTGAGCCCGATCGATCTCGTCGCGATCGGGGCGATGACACGCGAGGATGCCGAGGCGCACGCGCTGGTCGATACCCGCTGACAGGAAGGACGAAGGATGTTCGGAGCACGGAGAGTCGCACGGAGGACGGGCCGCCGCACGTCGCGGCGGGTCGCGCGCCGCCGGCGTTAGGCAGGGGGCACGGGGACGGCCCGGCGGGCGATCGAGGCGCTGCCCGCCGGGCCATCGCATGGTCCCATCAGCGGGGCGTGAGGCCGCGCATCCCCCGTCCCACGGCCGCGGCGACCGCGCTACCGAGGAGCGCGCCCGCGATCACGTCCCCGGGATAGTGGGCGCCGCCGTGCACGCGCGAGTAGGCCACCGCGGCGGCCACGCACCGCAGCGGAAAGGCGAGGACGGGGGCCTCGGCGCCGGCGGCGGTCGCAAACGCGAACGCCGACGCCGCGTGGCCGGATGGGAAGGACGCCGACCGCGGCATCCGCACGGCGCGGCCCGCGCCGACGCCGGCAGCGGCGGCGTCCGGTCGGGGGCGGCGGTGGAGGTGCTTCAGCCCGGCGTTCGCGAGCGCCGACGTCGCGGCGACAGACGCCAGGCCGGCCACGGCCGCCCGGCGGCCGGGTCTTCCGCCGACAGCCTCGAGGCCCGCCGCGATCGCCATCCACAGCACCGATCGGTCGGCCGCGCGCGACAGGCGGGCGAGCGCGTGGTCGAGGGCGGGCGACGGCGTCGCCGCGACGGCCCGGTAGACCGCGTCGTCGATCGCCGCCAGGTCTCCCAGCGCCCCACTCCAGCGCGCAGGGTCGGCGGCCGCCGTCACCGGCCGGCGCCGCGGCTCCGGTCCGCAGGCGTCGCGGTGCCTCCGGTGCGGGCCGCCTGCCACAGCTCTCCGACGCCGGCACGGGACATGGCGGCCGAGAGCGCGGCCGGCGAGGCGCCGACGGCGGTCGGCGGCAGCAAGACCGTCAGCGCCCCCGGAACGCACTCGAACCGCAGCGGCGGCTCGAGGCTCATCGCCTCGCCGTCGACCCCCGCGGCGACGGCTGTGCGCGACTCCACCGTGAACGCCGGGGCCGACCACTCGAGCCAGCCGCCGAAGGTCCGGGCGCGGCCCACCGACTCGAGCGCGAAGAGCTGCGTCGCCTGGGCCGAGCTCTCGATCTCGACGGCGAACACGCCCAGAAGGCCGGTGTCGAGCTTGGGCCGCGACCCGGAGCCGAGCAGGCGGTCGAGGGCATACGGGTTGTTCGAGACCATGAGCAGCTGGGCCGTGTCGTGCCGGAGCCCGTCGCCGTCCGTGAAGCGCAGGTCGAGCGGCCGTGCGTCGGGGCCGAGCAGGTCGGGGAGCATGCGCTGCATCGTCCGCAGCTTCGCGTCGCGGTACCGGTCCGACTGCACGATCTCCGCGTAGACGCCCAGCGAGACGTTGTTGACGAAGACGCGCCCGTTCACGAGGGCGAGGTCGATCCGCCGCTCCACTCCGGTCGTGAACCCGTCGAGCGCCGCGACGACGTCCTCGCGGTCGAGGCCGAGGTCGAGGGCGAGGTGATTGCGCGTCCCGGCCGGGACGCAGACGTACGGGACCTCGTGGCGCATCGCGACCTCGGCCACGATCGCCTGCGAGCCGTCGCCCCCGGCCATCCCGATCGCGCGCGCCGATCGGATCGCCTCGGCGGCGAGGCTGCGCAGGTCGTCGCCGGGCTGGAGCTCGATCGTCCTGATCCCGCGCCGCAGCGCCTCGTCCGCGAGGTTGAAGCGCTCGACCTTGCCGCCGCCCGACTTCGGGTTCATCAGAAGGACGCCCTGCCCCCGGGCCCCCCGCGCCTGCGGCATCGCCCGCTGCCGCCGGCGCCTGACCGCTCGCCCGGTCGAACGGCTCGCGGCCGTGTAGATGGCGAGGCTGGCGGCGAACGCGACGACCGCCCAGAGGATGTCGCCGCGGGCGAGCGCGACAACGGCGGCGAACGTGGCGGCGCCGGCGCCGGCCAGCGCGAGCCCGCGGACGAGCCCCGAGCGTGTGAGCGCGAGCCATCCGCAGCCCGCGGCCACGCACACCGCCGCCATTCCCACGGCAGCGCCCGCGGGGCTCGTGAAGAGCGCGAGGGTCAGCATGAGCACGGCGACGACGGCAGCCGCCAGCGCCGCGAGCGCCGCGATCCGGACGCTCGACGTGCGGTATGTCCTCATGTGGCGATCGTGTCCGGCCGCGCGCACGTCCGCCTCGTCCCAAGGGGATGAGCCGGGGCAGGCCGGTTGCGGCGTGGAAGCGCACGTGATCCCGAACGGACGATGCGGCGGCCGCCGGGAGCGCGGAAAGTCTCGCGAACGCACTCGAGAGGTGAGCGGTGGCGACGAGATCCCGGCCGGGTCGCGCCCGGAACTTCCGCAAGCACGTGCCCGGACTGCAGACGGCGGCGGCGTACGACGCCGGCTGGCTCCCGCGCGACCTGGTCGCCGGGCTCGTCCTGTCCACGTTGCTCGTCCCGCAGGGCATGGCCTACGCGGAGCTCGCCGGACTGCCCGCGATCACCGGCCTCTACACCTCGATCCTGTGCCTCGCCGGCTACGCGGTCTTCGGGCCCTCGCCCGTGCTCGTGCTCGGCCCCGACTCGTCCCTGGGGCCGATGATCGCCGCGGTCATCCTGCCGATCGCCGGGGCGCAGGGGGATCCCGAGCGGGCGATGGCGCTCGCGTCGATGCTGGGCCTGCTGGTCGGCGCGATCACCTCGCTCGGGGCCATGGCGCGGCTCGGCTTCGTGGCCGATCTTCTGTCGAAGCCGACCATGATCGGCTACATGAACGGCCTGGCGGTCACGATCCTGATCGGGCAGCTGCCCAAGCTGTTCGGGTTCTCGACCGACGCAACGGGCGTCCTGGCCGAGGCGCAGGCGTTCGCCCGCGGCGTCGGTGACGGTGACACGGTGGCGGCGGCCCTGGCGGTCGGCCTCGCCGCCCTGGCCGTGATGCTCCTCCTGCAGCGGTTCTGGCCCACGGTCCCGAGCGTGCTCGCCGCCGTCGTCGTCTCGATCGCGGCCGCCTACGCGTTCGGGCTCGAGGGCCACGGCGTCGATCTGGTCGGCCCGCTCCCGCAGGGGTTCCCGCCGCTCACGATCCCCGACGTGCACGCATCCGACATCCCGCTCCTCGTCGGGGGCGCGTTCGGCATCGCGCTCGTCTCGCTGGCGGACACGATCGCCACGGCATCGGCGTTCGCGGGACGCAGCGGTAAGGCGATCGACGGGAACCGGGAGATGCTGGGCGTGGGCGCCGCAAACATCGCCGCGGGGCTGTTCCAGGGCTTCCCGGTGAGCACGAGCGGATCCCGGACGGCCGTCGCCGAGCAGGCGGGCGCGAAGACGCAGGTCACCGGCCTCGTCGGCGCGGTCGCGATCGCGACGATGCTGCTCGCGTTCCCGGGCCTGCTCCGCGACCTGCCACAGCCGACGCTCGCCGCCGTGGTGATCGTCGCGTCCCTCTCGCTCGCGGACGTCTCCGGCGTCGTGCGCCTGTGGCGACAGCGGCGGACGGAGTGCGGGCTGTCGATCGCGGCGTTTCTCGGCGTGGCCCTGCTCGGTGTCCTGCCCGGCATCGTCGTCGCGATCGCGCTCTCGGTCGCGAACGTGTTCCGGCGAGCGTGGTGGCCGTACCAGACCGTGCTGGGCCGCGTGCCCGCGCTGCCCGGCTGGCACGACGTGCGCAGCTATCCCGACGCGGAGCAGATCCCGGGCCTGGTGGTGTTCCGGTTCGACGCGCCGCTCTTCTTCGCGAACGCGCGGACGTTCCGCGACCAGGTGACGGGACTGGCGGCGCCCGACCCGCCGCCGGCGTGGATCGTCGTCGCAGCCGAGCCGATCACCGACGTCGACACGACGGCGGCCGACATGCTGCACGACCTGGACGTGGCGCTGAACGCGAAGGGCGTTTCCCTGGCGTTCGCCGAGATGAAGGATCCCGTGCGGCGCAAGATCGAGCGCTACGAGCTCACCGGCACCATCGACCCGAACCACTTCTATCCGACCCTCGAGGCGGCGATTGCCGCGTATCGTCAGCGCGAGGACGGTGAAGGCGGCGAGGGCGAGCCGGTCGTGGCGGCCTCGCGGGGCGAGGCGCCGTAGACGACGACGGTCCCGGCCAGCATGTCGGCGATGCCGCGCCGGCGGCGGTCGAACAGCACGGGCAGGAAGCCGGCGAAGAACGGGATGATCGCGAGGGCGAGCCCCGCCAGCCGCACGAGGGATCTGCGCGCCGAAGGCGCGCCGGAGCCGTCGGCGACGGTGACGCGCAGGTGGAGAAGCTGCATGCCGGGTGTGCGTCCGGCGGTGCTCCAGAAGAACGCGAAGTAGCACCCGCTGAGAACGGTCAGACCGGCCGTCATCAGGGCGCCGGCGAGCCACGCGGGCCGCAGGCCGCCGACCATCCACCCGGCCAGCGCCGCCGGCCCGGCCACCGAGACGAAGAGCGCGGCGCAGACGACGGCGTCGGCGGCGAACGCGAGCGCCCGTGACGCGATTCCGGCGTACGCAGCCGGGCGCTCGCCGCCACGCCGGTCCGCTCGCGCGTCGAGCCCCGCCGCGCGGTCGCGCAGGCCGCTCACGACCTCCTCGGAGAACCCGGCCGTCTGGCCGGCGAGCGCGTGGCGTACCTCCGGCGAGGCCATCACGTCGCGCAAGGCCCGCTGCATCGCATCGCTTGCCACGATCCGGTCGACCAGCCGGCTCGTCTCGGGGCTCCGGAGCGCGCCGCTCAGCAGGTCGTCGAGCTCACCCTCTGCGGCCAGCTCCGCGAGCATCCGCTCGAGGACGCGGTTCCGCACCGCCGACCGGACGATCTCCTCGGGCAGCGGCCCCGCCAGCGCCCGGTCGACCGCGCGTCGCGTGCCGGGCGCGGCCAGCACCGCCTCGGCGACGTCCTCCAGCCGGTCGCGGCACACGCCCGCCGCCGCCCGGGCAGGGAACGACGCCGCGTCGACCACGAGGCCGAGCCGGCCGTCATGCCGCGACGTCATCGGCCGACCCTGCGACCCGGCGTCGCGCGACCGCCTTGGCCACCTCCCACGCGAGGAGCAGGACGAGCGCGCATGTGAGCGCGATGCCGAACTGCTGGGTCGTCAGCTGCTCCGTCCCGAGCAGGCGGTTGAGGAAGTTCCAGCCCGTGGCCAGGACGGCGCCGATCACCTCGACGGCGGCGATCATGTTCATCCGCCGGCTGTCGAAGGTGTCGGTCGCGAGGACGCTGCGCGTCTCGCTGCGGCACTCGAACGCGGCCGCGACCAGCATCAGCGCGAAGGCGGTGAAGGCGATCGAGTTGCCGATCCGAGCGCTGCCGTAATGGTGGATGCCGACCTCGAGCACGACGAGCGACGCGGCGGCCATGAAGAGGCCCGCCAGACCCGCGGTGAGCTTCACCGGCAGGCTCAGGATCGACTCTCCACGGTGGCGCGGGCGGAGCCGCATCAGGCCCGGCGTCTCCTGGTCGAACCCCAGCGCGACGCCGAACGGCGCGCTGATCAGGAAGTGGATCCAGAGCACCTGGGGCGCCGTGAACGGCTCGCCGGATGCGACGTTGAAGAGGCTCGCGCCCAGGAACGTGAGGACGAACGCCACCAGCATCACGAGGACGAACCGGATGTACTTGTTGAGGTTGTCGTAGAGCTTGCGGCCCTGCTCGACCGCGAAGACGATCGTGGCGAAGTTGTCGTCCGAGAGGATCATCCGCGAGGCGTTCTTGGCCACCTCCGTGCCGCTCCCCATCGCGATGCCGATGTCCGCAGCCTTGATGGCCGGCGCGTCGTTCACGCCGTCCCCGGTCATGGCGACGACCTCGCCCCTGGCCTTGAGCGTCTCGGCGAGCAGCACCTTGTGCTCGGGGGCAACCCGTCCGACGACCCCGATGGTCTCGATCCGCTCCATCCGTTCCGCCTCCGACATGGCGGCGAAGTCGGCTCCCAGGATCGCCTCGCCCCGGATACCCAGCTGCTCTGCGATCGCCGCGCCGGTGACGACGTCGTCGCCGGTCACCATGCGCACGCGGATGTGGGCCGACCCGGCGTCCGCCACCGCACGCTTCGACTCGTCGCGTGGGGGATCGAGCATGCCCACGAGGCTCGTGACCTCGAGATCTGTGAGATGCGCCAGCAGGTCGCCGTCCGGATCGAAGTCCTTCGGATCGAGATCGCAGACGGCCGCCGCCATGACGCGCAGGCCGGCGCCCTCCATGCGGGTGACGTGCTCGCTCCCGCCGGAGGGCGGCGAGCCGGCCCGCTCGAGCACGGCGGGCGCGGCGCCTTTCACGTACGCGCGGACGACCTCGCCCCCCGCGGCGTCCGTCTCGCGGTTGAAGGTCGCCATCAGCTTGTAGTTCGGGTCGAACGGCAGGGTGGCGAGGCGCGGCCTCTCGCTCCGGGTCGCCTCGATGTCGAGCCCCGCCTTGTGTGCGAGGACGAGCAGCGCGCCCTCGGTCGGGTCGCCGACCACCCTGCCGGACTCGAGCCGGGCGTCGTTCGCGATCACGTAGGGAAGGATCGCCTCCTCGATGTGGCCGGACGAGCCCACCGCGTGGTGGACACGCCCGTCCAGTCCGTAGCCGATGCCGGAGATCGTGTAGCGGTCGGACGTGCCGACCACCTCCACCGCCGTCATCTGGTTCATCGTGAGGGTGCCCGTCTTGTCGGAGTTGATGGCCGACGTGAACCCGAGGGTCTCGACCGACGGCAGCTCCTTGACGATGGCGTTGCGCCCCGCCAGGTCGACGCTGCCGAGCGACAGCACCACCTGGACGACGGTCGGGAGCGCCTCGGGGATCGCCGAGATCGCGAGCGCGACGGCGGTGACGAACAGCTCCCGCCATGGATCGCCGCGGTTGGCTCCCAGGGCGAACATGATCACCATCGTCACGCCGGCAGCCCCTGCGATCCACAGCGTGAGCGTGTTCATCTGCCTCGTCAGCGGGGTCTCCTCGCGGGCCGTCGACTCGAGCATGTGGGCGATC
>JAICJM010000074.1 GCA_025928435.1 Thermoleophilia bacterium | reverse complement strand
TGCAGGCGCATTTTTGCCGAGGAGGTCGAGCGACTTTTGTATGAGGTTGGCGACAAGGTCGTGTACCCCCATCATGGGGCTGGGACGATCACAAGCAGGGACATGCGTGTCGTCGGGGATCAGGATCGCGAGTATCTGACGATCCAGATCCTCCACAACGACATGACCGTCACGATTCCGCTGGACAGCGCGGAACGGGTCGGTCTGCGCAAGGTGATCGGTGAGGAGACCGTCGAGGAAGTCCTCACCGTCCTCCAGGGCGACGGCACCAAGATGCCGAAGAACTGGAATCGCCGCTTCAAGCACAACCGCGACAAGATGAAGACCGGCGACATCTTCGAGATGGCCGAGGTCGTGCGCAACCTCGCGCAGCGCGACCAGGAGAAGGGCCTCTCCACGGGTGAGAAGCAGATGTTCTCGAAGGCCAAGCGCATCCTCGCCAGCGAGCTGATGTACGCGAAGAACATGGACGAGGAAGAGGCGCGCGAGTTCCTGGAGGAGGTGCTCGAGGAGATCGGCGAGGCTCGCAAGGCGCGGGCCTAGCCGGCATCGTGCAAGCACTCCCGCCGGGCGGCTGACCGCCTATCCGGTGCGGGCTGCGACAGCGTCAGAGAGGAGCGGACGATGGTGGTCTCAACCCGGATCGTCTTGTCCCTCTTGGGCATCCTGGGTGCCATCCAGGCGGGGTTGTCTCTTAATCTCGAGGACCGTTATCAGGCTTCTTACGCGTACCCCGCCTTCGCCGTCGTCGTCTTCCTCGTGTTCGCCGTCGGGTGGATGGTGGGAGGCCTGGTCGGGCAGGGACTGGTACGCGGGTTCAAGAGGGTCGAGCGGGCCGCCCAGACCCGCAGCGCGGGCGAGCTGACCGTTGCCGCGATCGGCCTGCTGGTCGGGCTGCTCGTGTCGGCGCTGCTGTGGTTCCCCGTCCACACCCTGCCGTACATCGGCAAGTGGGTGATCCTGCCGCTGTTCCTGGTGGTGGGCTACCTGTTCGCCATCACGGCCGCCAAGAAGCATCGCGGCATCCTGCGCCTCGTCGGCGTGCACGCGACGGCCGAGCCGGGCGCGGAGCCAGAGCTGCCGGGCTTCGTGACGCTCGTCGACACGAGCGCGATCATCGACGGGCGCATCGCCGACATCGTGCGGACGGGCTTCCTGAAGGACGAGCTGGTCGTGCCCGAGTTCGTCCTGCGCGAGCTCCAGCACGTCGCCGACTCGGGCGACTCCCTCAAGCGCGCCCGCGGCCGGCGCGGGCTCGAGGTGGTGCAGGGGCTGCGCTCCGAGGTGACGGTGACGACGCCCGACGTCGACTTCCCCGAGCTCGACGACGTCGACGCCAAGCTGCTCAAGCTGGCCAAGGACCGCGGCCTGCGCATCCTCACGACCGACTTCAACCTGAACCGCCTGGCCCGCATCCAGGACGTGGTCGTGCTGAACGTGAACGAGCTCGCGAACGCGCTCAAGCCGGCCGTGCTCCCGGGCGAGTCGTTCGACGTCCGCGTGATCCGCGAGGGCAAGGAGCACGACCAGGGCGTCGGCTACCTCGACGACGGCACCATGGTCGTGGTCGAGGGCGGCCGGCGGCTGCTGGGGGAGACGGCCGCGGTGGAGGTGACGTCGGTGCTGCAGTCGCCCTCGGGCAAGATGATCTTCACCAAGGTGAGCTCGAGCCCGGACGCGGAATGAGCCCGACCTGGGCGATCGTGGTCGCCGGCGGCGAGGGGACGCGCCTCGGCGCCGATCTGCCCAAGGCGTTCGTGCGGCTCGGCGGACGCCCGCTCCTGTCCCACTCGATCGACCTGTTCGAGGATCACCCGGCCGTCGACCGGATGGTGCTGGTGGTGCCGGCGGAGTGGGAGCAGCCGGCGACGCTGCTGGCCGACGAGCTCGCGGCCGGGAAGGTGACCGCGGCCGTCGCGGGCGGCGAGACGCGGGCGCTCTCGGTCGCCGCGGGCCTCGGCGAGGTGGGCGCCGATGCGGAGGCCATCCTGGTGCACGACGCCGCGCGGCCGTTCGCGTCGGCCGGGCTGATCGACCGCCTGCTGGCGGCGCTCGAGGGGCACGACGGCGCGATCCCGGCGCTGCCCGTGACCGACACCGTGAAGCGCGTGCACGAGGGCGTCGTCGCCGAGACGCTCGACCGGGGCGAGCTGCGTTCGGTGCAGACGCCGCAGGCGTTCCGGGCGGCGGCGCTGCGGCAGGCGTTCTCCGCGCCGGCCGAGGCCGTCCGCGGCGCGACGGACTGCGCCTCGCTGGTCGAGGCGGCCGGCTTCGCGGTCGCAGCGGTGGCCGGTGAGCCCGGGAACCTGAAGATCACCGCGCCCGACGACCTGGCCCGGGCGGAGGCGCGGCTCGGATGACCGTGGGCGACGACCTCCGGGTCGGCATCGGCTTCGACGCGCATGCGTTCGCCGACGGCCGGCCGCTCGTGCTCGCGGGCGTCACCATCCCCGCCGAGCGGGGCCTCGAGGGGCACTCCGACGCCGACCTCGTCAGCCACGCGGTCACGGACGCGCTTCTGGGCGCCGCGGGGATGGAGGACATCGGCCACCTGTTCCCGTCCGACGATCCGGCGCTCGCGGGCGCGTCCAGCATCGGCCTGCTCGGCCGGGCATGGGGGCGCGTGCAGGCGGCCGGCTGGGCGATCGTGAATGTCGACGCGATCGTGATCATGCAGGCCCCGCGCCTGGCCCCGCACCGCGACGCGATGCGCGAGTGCCTGGCGTCCGCCCTCGGCGTCGACCGCGCGCGGGTGACCGTGCGGGCGTCGACGACCGACCATCTCGGCTTCGCGGGCCGCGGCGAGGGAGCCGCCTGCCAGGCCGTCGCCCTGCTGCGGAAGGCGGCATGACGGCGGCGGTCGTCTCGTTCGACCTCGACGAGACCCTGTGGGCGTTCATGCCGATGATGGACGGCTCGCTCGCGGCCGCCATCAACGCGCTCGAGGAGCGCCACCCCGCGGTCGCGGGCCTGATCACGGTCGAGCGGCTGCACGAGGAGCGCCGGCGGGTCGCCGAGGAGCGCGAGGGCACCTACCTCGAGCTGCGGCTCGAGTCCTTCCGCCGGATCCTGGCCGCGCACGACCTGCACGATCCCGACCTGCCCGGGTGGATGGTCGACGCCTGGATGGCGGCGCGGCCGGCGACGGTGCGCCTGCACGACGACGTGGAACCGGAGCTGGACGCGCTGGTCGCCTCGGGCCGGGTGCTGGGCGCGATCACGAACGGCAACTTCCCGTTCGCGGAGCTGCCGGTCGCGCGCCGGTTCGCGTTCATCGTGCACGCCGAGCAGATCGGCGAGATGAAGCCCGCCGCGGCGCCGTTCCGGCACGCGGCCGAGCTGTGCGGCGGTGACCCGGCCCGGTGGGTGCACGTCGGGGACGGGCTCGACACCGACATCGCCGGCGCCCAGGCGGTCGGGATGAAGGCGGTGTGGATCAACCGCGCCGGCATCCCGCTGCCCGAGGGCTACACCCCCGACGCCGAGCTCCCGTCCCTGGCCGGCCTGGACGCCCTGGTGACGAAGCTGCTCGCTGAATAAACGGGGTCAGACCCCTTTTATTCACGGGCTACCACGGGATGCGGCGCCTCTCCTCCCACAGCCCGCCGGTCGGGCCGCCGTCCGGGAGCGACGCCAGGTGGAGGGCGGTCTCGGCGCCCTGCTCGGGCGCGAGAGGCGCGTCCGGCCCACCCATTCCGGTGCGCATCCAGCCGGGGTGCATCGCGTTGACGAGGATCCCGTCGGGGGCGAGCGCCGCGGCCAGGTTGAGGGTGAGCATGTTGAGGGCCGCCTTGGACATCCGGTAGGGGAACGCGACGCCGTTCTTCGTGACGGTGAAGCGCCCCGAGTCGGAGCTCACGATGACGATCCTGCCCGCGCGGCCGGCCGCCCGCAGCGGCCCCAGCAGCGCCTGGGTCAGGAAGAGCGGGGCGGCGGCGTTCACCGCCACCACGCGGTCGAACTGCTCCCGGGTGTGGTCATCGAGGCCGCCCGCGCTTCCGATCCCGGCGTTGTGCACGAGGATCTGGAGCTCGGGCGCGATCGCGGCTGCCTGTTCGGCCACGGTCTGCACGCCGTCGTGCGGCTCGAGGTCACCCCACACGGGCTCCCCGCCGACGGCCTCGGCCACGTCGGCCGCCGCCTCCCGGGTACGGGCATGCGCGAGGACCCGCGCGCCCTCGGCTGCGAACAGCCCGGCGATCGCGCGCCCGAGGCCTCGATTCGTTCCGGTCACCAGCGCGTTTCTGCCGGCGAGGGTCATGCGGGCAGCCGGGCGTAGCCGCCGGAGACCTCGGCCAGGCCGTCGCGGACGAGCGAGACGAGCGTCTCGGCGTCGGCCTCGGCGTCGGGGAGCGAGCCGGCCGCGGCGATCGCCCGCAGCAGCTCCGCCCGGCGCTGCCGGAACGAGCCCTCGAACCGCGACTGCCTACGCACCGGCACGTAGGTGCGCCCGCGCGACGGGCAGCCCGACGCGAGCGGGCAGACCTCGCACCGCGGCCTGCGGGCGATGCAGACCTCCCGGCCCAGATCGAACAGGGCCTGGTTCCACTCGTACGCCTGGCCCGGCGGCGGCGCCGGCTCGGGGTCGCCGAAGGCCCGCTCGAGCACGCGCTTGGCGTTCGTGTCGGGTGCCGCCACCTGGGCGCCGAACGCGAAGCAGGCGATCGCCGCCGCCGTGTACGGCCCGACCCCCGGGAGCCTGCGCAGCTCCTGCGGCTCGCGCGGGAAGCCTCCCATGTCCGTCACCGCCATCGCGCAGCGGTGCAGGAGCACCGCGCGCCGGTTGTAGCCCATCCCCGCCCACTCGGTGATGACCTCGGCCGGGCTCGCGGCCGCGAGCGCCTCGACCGATGGCCAGCGGTCGAGCCAGGCCAGGTAGCGGGGGACGACACGCGAGACCTGGGTCTGTTGCAGCATGACCTCGCTGACGAGGATCGCGTACGGATCCCGGGTCTTCCGCCACGGCAGATCACGCGCGTTTTGGCTGTACCAAGCCAAGAGCAGCTCTTCCATCCCCGAGAGCCTACCGCCGGCCTCGGCGACCGAAGACCCGAATTCGCGCCATGCGAAAAAGGCTCATGCGAAAGCTCGGTGTTCGGCCGCTGACGGTGTCGGTGCCGCACGAGTCGACGGTGCGTCAGCTCGTGCGCCGGCTCGGGCCGGAGGTGATTGAGGATCTGAGCGGCCCTCTTCACCGACCCCGAACGGCGCTCAACCCCAGACGCCGACAACGGGGCGTGGTGGACGGATCCCACCCGGAACGGACGGGCCCGCGCCACATCGCCTGGCTCAGCCGAGCGTCACCGAGACGTCGTCGGCGTAGAAGCAGGTTCCCGGGGCGGCGGCCGAGACGTAGGCGTTCAGGTCGAGGGTCGAGGAACCGGGCGCGCTCGGGGTGTAGGCGAGCGTGACCTGCTGCCAGCTGGTGGACAGGGTCAGCTGCGACGTGGCGGTGCCCACGAGCGTGCTGCCGGTGTACTCGCGGAACCGCAGCTTCAGCACCGAGCCCGGTGAGTCCGCCCGCACCCACATGGATGCGGTGTAGATCCCGCCGGCCGTCGTCTTCACCCAGTTCGGCGAGTCGTTCAGGAGACACGTGCCGACGCTCGCAGTCGTCGGGTTGGAGACCTGCGCCGACCAGGCCCCGCTGTGGCCGCCGCTCGCCCGCGCCAGGGTGACGCCCGTGCTCGATCCGGACGTGTTCCAGCCGGTCAGGTCGGTCTCGAACCCCTGGTTGTCGACGAACTGCTGGGAGCCCGGGGAGGAGACCGTGACCACGGCGGTTGCCGTCGAGGAGGCCCCGCCGGTGTCGGTCACCGTGACGGTGACCGTGAAGGTGCCGGGCTGGGGATAGGTGTGGGTGGCCGTCGCCCCGGACTGCGGGCCAACCGGAGCGGAGCCGTCGCCGAAGTCGAAGCCGTACGAGGCGATCGGGTTCGCGCCGCCGGCGGTCGACGCCGACGCGTCGGCGCTGACGGGTAGCGGCGCGACGCCCGAGGACGGCCGGACGGTCAGCGCGGCGGAGGGTGGCTGGGGCGGGGTCGTACCCTGGAACTCGTACGCGCCGCGGTCGTAGTATGTGCTGGGGCCGGCGCCGGCGTCGGCGGTGCCAGGGTCGTCGACCCGTGGATTCCCGTCGACATCCGTGCCCGGCTCGCCCGTCACGCCCGAGTCCGCCGAGTCGATGGCCGGCGAGCCCGCCGTCAGGTGGAAGTCGCCGGCGCCGGGAGCCGTCCAGCGCGGATCCGCGTCGATCCCGTGCGCCTCCTGACCGCTCGCCGCCTGGAAGGCGCTCAGCGACTTGTAGCTCACCGAGTCCCAGATCAAGATCGTGTCGGCCGTCGACAGGTGAACCAGGTCGTAGTCCATCGTCGTCCCGGCGGTCGACCCGTGCTCGACGCGGATGTCGCTGTGCGTCCGGGGGCTGCCGATCCCGTTGTCGACGCTGATGTTGTCCGCGATGGTCGCGCCCGTCGATCCGCCCTCGACGTTGATCCCGGCCGTGACGTTGCCGTAGACGGTGTTCCCGACGATCACCTCTCCCGTCGCGGTGAGGTTGTCGATCCCGTGGTCGCCGTTGTCGTACGAGACGTTGTCGTAGACGAGCGTATTGTTCGCCCCCGGATAGCACTCGATCCCCGAGTCCTGGTTGTCGTGGGTGATGTTGCGGTCGACGATGTTGCCCGGAGCCTGGTAGATCCGGATCCCGGCGGTCGCACGCTCGTACACACGCGAGTTGGCATAGGTCGTGTTCCCGCGCACCTCGACCCCCGTGGACCCGCCGACGACCATGATGCCGTAGTCGCTGTTGTGATCGGAGTCGTTCCCCGACACGAGCGAGCTGGTTACGCCGCTCAGGCGGATGCCCGCGGCGATCTGGCCCTGAACCGGCTGGCCGGAGGAGGTCACGTGGTTGGCGGAGATGGTGACGTGCGAGCCGCCGGTCACGTTGATGCCGTAGGACGTCGTCTGCGTGATCGCGAATCCGTTCACGGTGACCCAGCTCGCGTTCGTGAGCGTGAACCCGTCCGTCTTGCCCGTCAGTGTCACGTCGGCGCCCGGGGCGGCCTGGAACGTGATCGGCGCCCCCGGTGCGCCCGATGCCGAGACCTTCACGTCCTCCGTGTAGGTACCCCCTGCCACCTGCACGGTCTGACCCGCCCCGGCATGGGAGGCCGCCGCGCTGATCGTGCAGAAGGGCTGCGCGGCCGTGCCCGGCCCGGAATCCGTGCAGGACGCACTCGAGCGGTCCACGTAGAGGATCGACCCGTCGCCGAAGGCGGGCATCGACGTGGCTCCGAGCAGGGCCGCCAGCCCCACCCCCAGCACCGCGACGCGGCGGCGGAACGGGCGGACGGAGACGGGTGGCCGCCGCCCCTGTCGTCCACCGAAGCCCGCTCCCACACCGACGAACTCCCGCCGAACCCTCACTCGGTATCCCCGTGACGAGACCGGAGGATGCGCCCACCTCCGGTCGAGTTTGCCACCCGTCAGGCTACGGTCCGGCGCGCCTGCACACAACCGCCAAACGCACAGGTTATGGGGGCCCTCGAACCTGGTCAAAGGTCGAGGGTACGGGTCACATGCGCTCGATTGGTCCAGTGTTTCCGTGTCTCAGCTTGACGTGTTCACCGCGGTCTGGATATGGTTGTCAGGGCTTTTCCCGAAGGAAACCGTCCTACACAATCGGGGGATGTGGTGGGGGCAATCCAGAGGCGCCGGGATCTCGACGGGCATGGAGGGCGTCGCGCCTCTGCGGTCATAATTGACGCCTATCCGCTCTGGCTCGACGCCGTCGAGGCCGTTCTCCGCGGACTTGGACTGCCCACCCTCGGCAAGGCGACCTCGCCTGCCGAGGGTCTCACGCTCATCGCCGAGCACCGCCCCGACATCGTCGTCACCGACATCGATTTCGGACCCGGCCAGATCGGCGGCACCTCCTATGTGCGCGACGTCATCGAGGCCCGCACCGACATCAAGGTGATCGTCCTCTCGACCGCGGTCGAGTCGTCCGTCGTGAGCGACGTGCTCAGCGCCGGCGCCACGGCGTACGCGATGAAGCACGTTCGGCCCGACGACCTCGCCTCAGCAATCCGGCAGATCTACGACCATTCAATCGTCTTTGCGCCGCCCTCCGCAATCTCGACCGCCGCGCGCCAGCTCGTCACCGGCTCGAAGGGGCACGGCCCCGCGCCGGCCGAACGTCCGAGAAGCGACGAGCCAACAGCCCTGGGAGCGCACCTGACCCGCCGCGAGCGCGAGATCCTCACGCATGTCTCCGAGGGCATGGCGAACGCCGAGATCGCGCGGCAGCTCTGGGTCAGCGAGCAGACCGTGAAGTTCCACCTGTCCAACATCTACCGGAAGCTCAACGTCACCAACCGGACGCAGGCCAGCCGCTGGGCCCGGATCGGCCGGGTCGACGACGAGCGCTCCCACCACACCGTCGGCTCCTAGCGCTTCGCCGGCCGCCGGCCGCCGGGCCACTAGCCCGGGGTGTGGGTGAGGCGGCGGAAGAGCTCCAGGTGCAAGCGCCCGAACGCCGGGTCATCGGTACGGGCGGCGACGTCGGCGAGGCCCGCCAGCACGGCGTCACGCCACAGGGCCGGGGACGCCCCGACGCGCCGTAAGCCGTCTCGGACAAAGCCCCGGAAGAGATCCGGGAGCCACCCGGCCCCGTTCACCGCGAAGTCGATCCCGGCGCCCCAGGGTCGCCCACGCTTCGCGGCGCGTCCGCGCAGCCGCCCGAGCACGCCCGCTCCCTCATCCAGGTA
Source organism: Thermoleophilia bacterium (assembly GCA_025928435.1). The sequence goes on along the minus strand of JAICJM010000074.1, from coordinate 8,243 downwards.
GAGCGCGTACATGATCGCGAACCGGGCCAGGTCGCGAACCGGCTCGCCGCCCAGACACGCCGCCTCCCAGTCGACCACGCCGGTGACTCCTCCCGCCCCCACCAGCACGTTCCCGAACCACAGATCTCCGTGCACGACGGTTCGCGCGGCGTGCTCGCTCCCCAGCCCGGCGTGGATCGCGGCCAGGCGGTCGAGGTCATCCCCCAGGCGCGGGTCATCCCCGAACCGTGCCCGGAGCCCCGCCGTCACCCCCATGTCCATGTCGATCCGGGCGGATCCCGCGGCGGTGACGGAGTGGAGGGAGGCGAGCCATTTCGAGACGGCGCCCAGGTGCGCCTCCGTCCGCCCGCGGCGCGCGAGGCGCCCGCACACGTACCCACGCGTCATCGGCGTACCCGGCACGGCCGTCATCACGACCGCCCGCAGGCCCTCGATCTCAACCATGCGGACCACGCGCGGGATCGTTCCGAGGACGGCGCCGGAGTAGCGGGCGTGCAGCTCGACGAGCGCGGCCGTCTCGGACTCGACGGCCGCCGCGGCGATCGGCGTCGTCGGCACCTTCACCGCCATCGCGGGCATCCCATCCCGGTCCGAGACGAGCAGCACGGTCACCTTGGCATTCGGGTCCTTGGACACGCCGACCACGACCGAGCGCACCCCGGGGGTGCTGCGGACGAGCTCGGCCAGCGAGAGCGCCGGGGCATCGACGACGGGCACGTTCGGCCCGCCTACGGGAAGCATCTCGGTCACCGCCGCCTCCCCACCACCATGCTCGGCGCGATCGATCGCAGGAGGAGCCCGGGGTTCGGGAGCCGCGAGACGACGGACACGCACAGCCGGAGAGGCGTCGTCCAGATCCTCCCGGGCGGCGGCACGATGATCGAGCGCACGAAGTACGCGATCGCGGCCGGAGCGTCCTCGACGAGGTACGCGGGAGCCCCGGCCGTCGGGAGGGCGAGGTACTCGCGGTCGATGTCGATCCCCGCGGCCGACGCGAACCGCCGGCAGCGACGGCGGGCGAAGGGGGCTGGCGAGCACACGACCACCGGGCTGCCCGCGGCGAGCGCTCCCACCTGATGGATCAGCGCGTCGTGGTTCCTCCGGAGCGGCGCCACCTCGGCCACGAGGGCGTCGGCGGGCGCGACCACCCGCCGGTTGCGCCGCCAGCGCTCGACCGCCTGCACGCCGCCGCTCATGTGAGCCCGGCGAAGGGTCGCAGCCGCACGACGGGCCGGACGATGCCGCGGTCTCGGAGGAGATCGACCACGGCGTCGACGCCGGCGTCGTCGATATGGGGCACGCGGGCGGGCGAGCCCGTCGTGTACGTAAAGCGGAGCGTGCTCCCGCGCTCCGCCGGGCTCGTCGGCTTCGCCCGGCGGGCGAGCTCCCCGACCACCGACCCGGCCCCGTGGCAGACGCTGTGCAGCGACCGCTCGGGATGATCGCCCGGGATGCAGACGTATGAGGACGTCCTGCCCGTCCCGGGCAGGAGCAGCGGCTGGCCCGTGCCCGCGAACACGGGGTGACCTGCAAGCTCGGAGGACGGGAAGATCCGGCAAGCGTTGTGCCGATGGACGATCGCCGGCTCGCCGTTCACCTCCTCCTCGTAGATCGAGTTGTGGGAGGTGTCGACGAGGAGGCGCACCGTGCGCGCCCCCAGGCACTTGTGCAGGAGCATGCGGAGCCTCGCGTAGGTGGAGAGCCGGAAGGCGAAGCCGTAATTCATCGCCATCGCGTTCGCGAGGGCGAGCTGCTCGCCCTCGGCGGTGCGGCTGTCAACCGGCGGAGGGTCGTCCGAGAAGAAGAGCGCACGCCTGCGCTGCAGCTCCGCGATCGAGCGCGCCCTGCCGAAGTGGTAGAGCGGCTTCTGGACGGCCATCTGCATCCCGACCGCACGCGGCCGGCGCTTCCGCCGCCCGAACAGCAGGCCCAGCTCGCCGGGGAGCGAGCCGCCGCCGCCGTGGTACTGGAGGGTGATCTGCCCGAGCGCGAGCCCGAGCGCCGCGGCCGCGTCGGGATCGAACACCTCGACGACCTCCTGGAGCTCGACGAAGTGGTTGCTCGGGCCGATGGTGCCGAACCTGATCCGGCCCAGCTGCCGGACCGACCACGGGAGCTCACGCCGTACGCGGTCGCCGCCGCCGAGATGCGCGACGTCGACCCGGCCGCCGAGCTCGACCCGGCTGAGCTCGTCGGGGTGCACCCCGAACCGCTCGGCCGCGAAGTCCGCGCCCTCGGAGGCGCACCGGACGACCTCCCTCCCCGTCAGATCGCGGCGGTACGACGGCGGGTACGGGTAGCGCTCGCGAAAGCGGCGGTAGAAGTCGGCGACGGCGGCATCGCCCGGGAGATCGATGTCCGTGGTCACGAGTGCCATGCCGCAGTTGAGCGACGCGCTCGTATAGGTCGGCTGGATCGTCGACCTCGTCGCGACGACGATGCTCGAAGGCATCTCCTTGTCGTCCTTGTGGTGGAAGTCGGGAAGGGCGACAGCCGGGGCCGCCAGATCCGCTCGCCGCACCCCCGCCTGGAGCACGCGCAACGCCGCGCGGTCGGCGGGCAGGGCCGCGTTCTCGATGGTGCGGACGCGCGATCCCACGTCCGGCACGAGGCCGGGTGGCTCCCGGGTCACGACACCCACGTCTCGGCCTCCGTCCGCGGGAGGAGATCATCGAGCCGCGCCCCCGGCTCACGCCCGAGCGCGACCGTCCAGCAGGGCAGCCGGGTCGTCAGACGCGACGCCGTATCGGCAACCGCAGGATGCGCCGGGCCCCGGCCGGTGGCCGCCGCGAGCACCGCCGCAAATACCCAGTACCGCCGCAGCTCCCCGGCAATGTAGGTGCTCGTCGCCAGCGCGCGTGCAGCCGTCTCGGGTGCGCACGGCATGAGCACCGGCCGCTCGCCGTCACCGCGCTCGAGGGTCACCACACACGACGGCGTGAGCGCCGCGGCCCGGCCGGAGATCGCGATCTCTCGCCGGCCATGCGGCATCCGTCGCCCCGCGCCCCCGACGACGCGTGCAGGCTCGAGCAGGCCCCACACCGATTCCCCGTCGCTCACCCCGAGGTTGTCGCTTGTCGTCCGGTGGCCCCGCTCAACCTCGGCGAGCAGCAGCGTCGACCTGCCCACCCCGCTCGCCGCGCTTATGAGCGGGGTGGCATGCGTCCCCGCTACCGCCGACGCGTGGAGCGGTGCGCGCCCGTGTGTCCCCGCCCACCACAGGGCGGGGTACTGGATCAGGGCCGCCCGGGCGAGCAGGTGAAACCGCGACCGCAGCGCCACGGCCGCCGTGCGGCTCCTGGGGCAGGGCCGCCAGCGGTACGTGAAGGTGGCCCGATCCTCGAGCGCCTGCGCGCGGAGATCGAACCCGGTCGTGCAGACATCCTCGATGACCACCTCGTCGCGGCGCTGCCACACCCCCCGACTCATGTACCGCCACCCGTGCGCGGTGAACGGGCGACGGTCGCTCTCGACCTGCACCCGAAGCGATGGCGTACGGCCGGCGGGCGGGCACAGCTCGCCTGCGGTTCCCTCCGAGATGAGGTCGCCGACCCATGGAAGCTCGCAGTCGACGTCGACATGGAGGCCGGCGCTCTCGAAGGACGCCTGCATCACGCCGCCCCGGGGACGTGCCGGCGCCGGGCCGCCACCTCGAGCGCCGAGTCGTAGGCCACGACCAGGTCACGCGCGTGCACCTCGGGCCGGAAACCGGCCCCGATGTGCACCCGCGCGGCGGCCGCCATCTCGGCCGCGGCGGCGGGATGGTCGAGCATGAAGCGCAGGGCATCTGCCAGGGCCGACGGATCGGCGGGTCGGGCCAGCAGCCCCGTCCTACCCGCGATGACGATCTCCGGGACCGAGTTCACCGCGGTTGCGACGACCGGGATGCCGCACGTCATCGCCTCGACGAGCGCGCACGGCAGCCCCTCGTACAGGCTCGAGAGCGCGAACACGTCGAACGCCGGCAGGAGCGCGGGCACATCCGAGCGCTCGCCCAGGAGCAGGAACCGGCTTCCAAGTGCCGACCGGCGGATCTCCCGCTCGGTGCGTGCGCGGAGCTCGCCGTCTCCGATCCACACGACGGTGACGTCCGGTCGTCCGAGGCGGCCGAGCGCGCGGACCATGTCGAGCGGCGCCTTCTGGTGACTGAGACGTGCCGCCGTCCCCACGACCTTAGCGTCCTCGGGAAGCCCGAGGAGCATCCTCACCCGGCGGCGGGTCTCGGGCGTCGCGGCCGCGATCCCGTCGTCCACCGGGCTGGCGATCGCGCGGATCGTCCCGGGTGCGGCCAGCCGCAGCCGCACCGCCTCCGCCGCGACCATCGTGCCATCCGCGAGGAAGTAGTCGGTGATCCGCGAGAGACCCCGCTCGGCGGCGAGCAGGGAGCGGCGGACCACCGCCGGCTGGAACTCGTGAAACGGGAAGCCGTGAAACGAGTGCACGATCGCGCGCGCGCCCGCCCGCCGTGCCGCCAGGCGGCCGATGGCTCCGGCCTTGGCGCTGTGGGTGTGGACGACGTCGAAGCCGCCTGCGCGCAGATGATCCACGAGCTCTCGCATCCCCCGCACGTCGGTCGACGGGTACAGCCCCCGTCCCCGGGCCATGTGCCGGAGCCGGATCACCTCCAGCCCGGCGGCCTCTGCCGCAGCGATCAGCGAGCTCTCGCCGGCGGTGAGGATCGTCGTCCGGTACTCCCGCGGATCGAGCGCGGCCGCGCCACGCAGCGTGATGCCGCCGGCGCCAGCCGTGAGCTTGGTGACGATCTGAGCGACCTTCAGCGGCCGCGTCCGGGCCGCGCCGCCCCGCGCGGCGGCCCAGGCCCCCTTCGCCGCCCGCGGATCGAGCTCCATCACCATCCCCGTGGGGGGAGCGCCGGCGCCGTTCACGAGGGCTCGGTCATCCAGCGGCTGCCGGATCCATACGTGATCAGGCCCAGGACGGGCAGCGGCATCACGCTCAGCAGGTGCTTCACCTCGAGCACCCGCGACCTGCGGAGCGATTGCGGCGCGACCAGGACGACGCCGCCGGGAGCGCCGTTTCGGCTCGCCGGGAAGTCGATCCCGAACGTCCGTACGCGCAGGGGAAGCGGCGAGTGCGCCTGCGGCCCGTACTCCTCCCGCCTTCTCGGACGGTACGGCTGGGCGCCGCCGGCGGACACCCGCTCGGAACGATGGGCGTCCGGCCGGGCAACCCCGTTGACGGCCGCTTCCAGGTTCGCGGCCGCAGCGGTCAGGCCCGGATCCGGCACGGCGGCGAGCAGATTCGCGCTCCGGACCCCCGCCCGCTCTGCCGCGAGGCGCAGCACGAGCGTGATCGGCTCGGTCGCCAGGTCCGCTCCCTCCTCGCCGGCGTTCGCCGGGATCGTGCCGAGGTACGACGTCCCGAACTCGCGGGCGAGCATGTCGGCGCCGTGCAGGGTCGGCGTGAACGTCTCGATCAGGGCTGCCGCGCCGATACCGAGGATCAGTCCCAGCAGCAGTCCGAGCATGAGGTCGGGCACCCGCCGGCTGGCATCGGCATGCCCTGGGAGCGTCGCCCGGCTGATCACCGAGGCCTGCGGGCGGAGTGCGTCGGTCGAGAGCAGACCGAGCCGCTCCGACACCAGGACGCCGCGCTGCTCGGAGTCGAAGTCGCGCAGCCGCGACTCGGAGTCGATCTGCGACCGCAGCTGGGCCGCGGCCGAGCCCGTCTGGCCTACCGCGAGCTGACGGTTGAACTGATCGACGGCCGCATCCGCCGCGGCGATCCGCTGGTTGAGGACGCGGATCCGGCTGTCGAGGTCGGCCGAGATCTGGTTGATCCGACGGGTGTTCACCGTGCTGCGAGTCTGGATGACCTGCTCGGCGAGGGCGTTCGCGAGGGCCCGCGCGTATGCCGGCTTGCTGTCGGTCACGGACAGCTGGAGCACCCCGGAGGTTCCGAGCGGGCTGACCGACACGTGCTTCGCGACGTCCGTCGGGTTCCGGTCGCCGATGTGTGCCTGCGACAGCGCCGCGGCAACCTCGACCGGGCTCGTGGCGATCGCCTTCGCGGTGTCGCCGATGACCGTCGATCCCGTGCTGGACTGCGGATCCTGGGTGTCGAGCACGAGCCGTGTCGACGCCGTGTACGACGGCTTCTCGCCGAGACCGAGGACGGCCGCGCCGGTCGCGCACACGGCCACCGTGAGGAGGATGACCAGCAGGTGCTGCCGGAAGATCCGGTAGAAGGCGTCGTTCAGCTCCATGGGTCGATGACACTCCTCCTGCTGGTGTGGGCGTCCACGGGCCGGCCCCTCACCGGACCGCCTCGGACACGGCGTCGATCACGGCGAGGACGGCTGCGTCGTTCATGTGGGGGTAGAGCGGCAGCGTCAGGAGCCGCTCGCTCACCGCCTCCGTGCGGGGAAGGGGCCGGCCGCGCCCGCGTGCCTGGTACCACGAGAAGCGGTGCGTGGGCGGGTAGTGCACGCTGCTCTGGATCCCGGACGCGGCGAGCGCGGCACGGACTTCGGCCCGGCGCATGCCGGGCGGAAGCAGGATGACGGCGAGGTGATGGGCGGAGACGGTGCCGCCCCGCGGGGGAAACGGCATCCGGATGCCGCGGAAGCCGTGGAGCGCCTCGCGGTATGCGGCGACGATGCGTCCGCGCGCGGCGTTGGCATCCCGGAGCCCAGGGAGCTGCGCAAGGCCCATGGCGGCCCGAAGGTCGTCCATCCGGTAGTTGAACCCCTCCAGGAGCACGTCGTAGCTGTTCGCATGCCCGCGATGCCGCTCCCACGAAAGCGTCGTCATCCCGTGTGACCGAAGGAGGCGCACGCGCCGCTCGAGCTCGTCGTCGTCGGTGACGACCATGCCGCCCTCGCCCATCGGGAGGTTCTTGTTTGAGAAGAAGCTGAAACAGCCGATCGCGCCCATCGCACCGCACGCGCGACCGCCCAGCGCCGCCCCGGGCGCGTGCGCGGCGTCCTCGATCACCACGACGCCGCGGCGGGCGGCGATGTCGAGGAGCTCGTCCATGCGGCAGGGGTGACCGCCGTAGTGCATGACGACGATCGCCCTGGTCGCCGGGCCGATCGCGGCTTCCACGTCAGCGGGGTCGGCGGTCAGGTCGTCATCGCCGCAGATGTCGCAGAAGATCGCGGATGCGCCGAGATGGCCGATCGTATTCGCGCCCGCGACGAAGTTGAGGGACGGGATGACGACCTCGTCGCCCGGGCCGCAGCCGATCGCGAGGAGCGCCAGGTGCAGGGCGGCGGTGCCGTTGGCGACGGCGACCGCGTGCCTCGTCCGGCAGAGCGCGGCAAACGCGCGCTCGAACTCGGCGACCCGGGGCCCGGCGCTCCACCAGCCCGAGCGGACGGCGGCGGCCACGCCCTCCTGGAGCTCCTCGCTGGGATCGACGTCCGAGAGCGGCACGACCCATCGGGGCGGCGCGGCCGCGCCGGGGCTCGGGGGAGCCACGGTGCCCCGGTGGTCCCCGGCGACCTGGGTCACCGCACTCCGCCGGCCAGCTTGAGCGCCTCGGAGCTTGCCGTCGCCGACGGAAGCCAGGCCTCGACGGCGCGCTCGTAGTCCTCCCTGCGGCCGATGTCGAACCACAGCCCGGTATACGGATACACCCCGATCGGCTCTCCCGCCTCCAGCAGCGCGTGCACCAGCTGGGGGAAGTCGAAGTATCCGCCCGCGGGGATGAACTCGAGCGCGCGCGGCTCGAAGACGTAGATGCCCATGCTGACGGTGGAGGTCATCTCCGGCTTCTCCTGGAAGCCCACCACGCGGCCCGACGACCCGTTTCGTCCGACACGAAGCACGCCGTAGTCGATCTTGATCGGGCGCTCGTGCGTCGCGATCGTGATCAGGTTCTTCGCCTTACGGTGATGGTCGACGAGCGCGGTGAAGTCGAGTGTGGTCAGGATGTCGCCGTTCATCGCGATGAAGGTGCCGTCGAGGTCGGGGACGAGGAGCAGCGGCGCGGCCGTCCCGAGGGCCTCCTGTTCGTGGACGTACCTGATCTGCAATCCGTCAGGCGACCGGTCACCGATCACCGCTTTGATCAGATGCGCGAGGTATCCGACACATAACGTCACTCGCTCGATCCCCGAGTCGGTGAGCTGCCCGAGAACGAGCTCGAGTATCGAACGGTCACCGATCGGCATCAGCGGTTTCGGGAGGACCGAGGTGTACGGCGCGAGCCGGGTGCCCCTTCCGCCGGCGAGCACCACCGCCTGGACGGAGGCGCGCGGGCCGCGGCCGGTGGCCGCC
>JAICJM010000214.1 GCA_025928435.1 Thermoleophilia bacterium | reverse complement strand
GGCGACTTCGCCTTCGTCCCCCGCGGCACGCCGCACCGGTTCGCGAACGCGGGCGGAGGCAGCGCCCGCATCCTCGCAGCGTTGACCCCGAGCGGCATCGAGGACTTCTTCCGCGCCGCCGGCGGCGACCACAAGTCCGAGGCGGTGTTCGAGGAGGCGGGCGCCGACCACGGCCTCAGCGTGGTCGACTGGACCGGGGCCGGCGAGCCCGCAGCTGACTAGACAAGGCGCACGAGCGCCTGTCCGCTCGCGACCTGGTCGCCCTCGCCCACCTCGACCGCCTCGACCTCGCCGGAATGGTCGGCGACGATCTCGTTCTCCATCTTCATCGCCTCGACGACGACCAGCACCTGTCCGGCGGCGACCTCGTCGCCGGCCGCGACGCCGACCCGTAGCACCATCCCCTGCATCGGGCTGCGGACGATGTCGACCTCGCCGTGGGCCGCAGCCTCACGCTCGGCCAGCGCGGCCCGGCGGGCCCGCAGCCGCGTCCGCCCCGGGTGCTCGGGCACCTGCACGGCGACCTCGAAGCGCCTGCCGTCGACCTCGGCCACGTGTCGCCGTACCTCGTTCTCGGCGACCGCGCCGTCCGGTGAACACGCGGGGCCAGGCCCCGAATCCCCGAGGCCTGGCCCCTGCTCCGCCTGCTCCGCCGCGAAGCCGCCGCCCTCGACGAAGTCGCGCAGCGTCCCGCCGGCGGCGAACTCGGGGTGGCGCATGATCGCCTCGTGGAGCGGGATCAGCGTCTTCACGCCGCCCACCTCGAACTCGCCCAGCGCCCGCAGCATCCGCCGCCGGGCCAGGTCGCGGTCCTCGTCCCACACGATCAGCTTGGCCACCATCGGGTCGTAGAGATCCGAGATGACCGTGCCCTCGACCACGCCGGAATCGACGCGGATGCCGGGGCCGGACGGCTCCCGGTAGCGGGTCACCCGGCCCGGCGCCGGGACGAACCCGGCGGTCGCGTCCTCGGCGTTGATGCGGCACTGGATCGAGTGCCCGTAGGAGCGCACCTCCTCCTGCGTCCAGCCCAGCGGCCGGCCCGACGCGATCCAGACCTGCTCGCGGACGAGGTCGAGCCCGGTGACCATCTCGGTGACCGTGTGCTCGACCTGGAGCCGGGTGTTCATCTCGAGGAAGTACCACGACCCGTCGGCGGCCAGCAGGCCCTCGACCGTGCCGGCCCCGGTGTAGTCGACCGCCCTGGCCGCGTCGACGGCGATCGCGCCGATCTGCGCCCGCAGCTCCGGCGAGACGGCCGGGGAGGGCGTCTCCTCCACGATCTTCTGGTGCCGGCGCTGGATGCTGCAGTCGCGCTCGCCCAGGTGGATGACGTGGCCGTGGTTGTCGGCGAGCACCTGCACCTCGATGTGACGGGGATCGTCGAGGTAGCGCTCGAGGTAGACGGTGTCGTCGCCGAAGTAGGCCTTCCCCTCGCGGCGCGACGACGCGTAGGCGGACTCGAGGTCGGCCGGGTCGCGCACGACGCGGATCCCCTTGCCGCCGCCGCCTGCCGCCGCCTTGATGGCCACCGGGTAGCCGATGTCCTCGGCGATCGCCCGTGCGTCCTCCACCGACGCCACCGGGTCGGTGCCGCCGGGGACGATGGGCACGCCGGCCGCGGCCATCGCCTCGCGGGCGGCCGTCTTCGACGCCATCACCTCCATCGCCTCCGGCGGCGGGCCGATGAAGACGAGCCCGGCGGACGCGCAACCGCGGGCGAAGCCGGGGTTCTCGGCCAGGAAGCCGAAGCCGGGGTGCACCGCCTCGGCGCCGCACCGCTTCGCGACGTCGACGATCACGTCGCCGCGCAGGTAGCTCTCGGTCGACGGGCCGGGGCCGATCAGGTAGGCCTCATCGGCGTAGGCCAGGAAGGGCGCCTCGCGGTCGGCCTCGGAGTAGACGGCGACGGAGGCGATCTCCATCTCGCGCAGCGTCCGGCATACGCGGATCGCGATCTCGCCCCTGTTGGCCACGAGCACCTTGGTGAACACGGGCGCGATTCTACGGGGCCGCTTCGCCGTCGCCGGGCGGCTCCGGCTCGGCGGCGGGCGGCTCGATCAGCCCGAGCGCCGCCAGGGCCTGGCGCACCGCCTCGGCCTCCTGCGGCGTCGGCTCGGGTTCGATCCGGAGGTCAGGCCGGCGGGCGATGGTAGATCTCCAGGGGGTTGCCCGTCGGATCGGCGAAGAAGACGCCGTGGTAGCCCGGCGAGTACGGCATCTCCTTCGGGCCGCTCACGCCGGCCGCGCCCGCGTCCGCGACGATCGCGGCCAGGCGGTCGACCTCGGCCGCGCTCTCCGTCCAGAACGGCAGCGCCGCGTCCATCGACGAGACGCGCAGGTCGATGTGGCCGAAGGGATTCCGCGCGCCGCGCTCACAGGGGGATGTTGCCGTGCTTGCGCTGCGGGCGCTCCACCCGCTTGCGCCGCGACGCCTCGAGCGCCGTGATGAGGGCGGGCCGCGTCCGCGAGGGCGCGATCACGTCGTCGACGTAGCCGCGCTCGGCCGCGGTGAACGGATTCGCGAACTGCTCGCGGTATTCCTCGACCAGCTCGGCCCGGCGGGTGTCCGGGTCGTCGGCGGCCTCGAGCTCCTTGCGGAAGACGATGTTCACCGCGCCGTCCGGCCCCATCACGGCCACCTCGGCCGTCGGCCACGCGAAGTTGAAATCGGCCCCGACGTGCTTCGAGCTCATGACGTCGTAGGCGCCGCCGTAGGCCTTGCGCGTGATCACGGCCAGCTTCGGCACGGAGGCCTCGCAGTAGGCGTAGAGGAGCTTCGCGCCGTGGCGGATGATGCCGCCCCACTCCTGGTCGGTCCCGGGCAGGAAGCCGGGGACGTCGACGAACGTGACGACCGGCAGGCCGAACGCGTCGCAGGTGCGGACGAACCGGGCGCCCTTGACCGAGCTTCCGATGTCGAGCACGCCGGCCAGCGCCCGCGGCTGGTTCGCGACGATCCCGACCGGGTACCCGCCCAACCGGGCCAGGCCGCAGACGATGTTCTCGGCGAAGCGCTCCTGCACCTCCATGAACTCCCCGTCGTCCACAACCCGCCGAATGACGTCATGCATGTCGTAGGGCTTGGCCGGCTCGTCCGGGATGAGGGTGTCGAGCTCGGGGTCCATGCGATCGGCCGGATCGGAGGGCGGCTCCCACGGCGGCGGGTCGCCGCTCGACTGGGGCAGGAACGAGAGCAGGTACCGGCAGTCGCCGAAGAGCGCCTTCTCGTCGGGCGCCGTGAAGTGGGCGACGCCGGAGCGGGTCGCGTGCGCCGTCGCGCCACCGAGCTCCTCGAAGCTCACCTCCTCGCCCGTCACGGTCTTCACGACCTCGGGGCCGGTGATGAACATGTGCGCCGTGCCCTCGGCCATCATCACGAAGTCGGTGATCGCAGGCGAGTAGACGGCGCCGCCGGCGCAGGGGCCGACGATGAGCGAGATCTGGGGGATCACGCCGGATGCCCGGACGTTGCGCACGAAGATGTCCGCGTAGCCGGCGAGCGAGACGACGCCCTCCTGGATGCGGGCGCCGCCGGAGTCGTTGATCCCGATGATGGGGCAGCGGTACCGGAGCGCCATGTCCATCACCTTGACGATCTTCTCGGCGAACGCCTCGCCGAGAGACCCGCCGAACACGGTGAAGTCCTGGGAGAACACGAACACGCGCCGGCCCTCGATCGTCCCGTGGCCGGTGACGACGCCGTCGCCGTACGGGCGGTTCTCCATCATGTTGAAGTTGGGGCTGCGATGCTGCACGAAGGCGTCGAGCTCGGTGAAGCTGCCCGGGTCGAGCAGGAGCTCGATGCGCTCGCGCGCGAGGAGCTTGCCCCGAGCATGCTGGCGTTCCACAGCACGCGGGCTGCCTGCGTTGACGGCCTCCGTCCGCAGCCGCTCGACGGCCTCGATGCGCTCCCGGGTCGTGTGCTCGGCCATCCGGCGGAGCCTACCCGAGTCGCCGGGTGGAGAATCCTCCTGCAGAACCCGACAACCCGACACCCGCCCGGACGGGTATCATCGGCCGCGCGACTCGGGTGTGGGTCAATTGAAAAGGTTTGGTGAAGATTCACCTTGACGGGACCAGTTAGGCGCGGTACGTTCGACCATGCGAGGCGATAACTCCGAGGAGGGTGGGCACCCTGTGGGCGAGCATGCGAGAGCAGATCGTTCTTCCTCCGCGCTACGCGTGGAGCGAGGACGCCGTGGTCTGAGCACGGTGGTAACAGCGCCGGGCAGGGCGCACCGAGCCGTTATCAGACGTCCAAGGCCGGCCGGCCGTACCCGCCGGTCGACCGTCCGCTGGGCGCTTGTCCTGGCCGACCTGCTCGGCCTGACGACGGCGGCCGCGAGCGCATATCTGCTCACGCACGGCGGGATCGGGTTCGATCCGCTGCTGCTCGCGCTCCCCGCGTGGGGCGTGCTGGCCGGCTTCTACGGCCTCTACAAGCGCGACCGCGTCGGCGCCGACAACGCGACCCTCGACGAGGTGTGGCCGATCTTCAACTGCGTCACGGTGGCGTCGTTCGCCGTGTTCGCGGTGGTGCAGGCAGTCGGTCCGTCGCGCCTCCACGGCGGCCGCGTGGTCGCCTTCTGGGCGCTCGCGGCGGTGGCGATCCCCGCCTACCGCAGCATCGCCCGCACCCTGCTGCGCCGCCAGCTCGCGCTGAAGCAGCGCGCGGTCGTGGTCGGCGCGGGCCTGGTCGGGCAGGAGATCGCGCGCAAGGTGCTGCGCCAGCCGAGCTACGGCCTCGACCTGGTCGGCTTCGTCGACCCGAACCCGCTCCAGCTGCACGAGGAGCTCCAGCACCTGCCGGTGCTCGGGTCGACCGACGACCTGGCCGAGCTGCTCGTCACGAACGACATCGACCACGTCGTCCTGGCCTTCACGGCCGATCACCAGGCGGGACTCGACGTCGTCCGCGTCTGCAACGAGATGGGCGTGCAGGTGGACATCGTCCCGCGCCTGTTCGAGGTCGTCGGCAGCCGCGCCGCCGTGTACTCGCTCGAGGGCACGCCGTTGCTGGGCCTGACGCCGCCGATCCTGGGCGCGTCCCACCGGCTCGCCAAGCGGGCGATGGACGTGATGGGCGCGATCTTCGGCCTGGTGGTGCTCTCGCCGCTCTTCCTGGCGTGTGCGATCGCGATCCGTCTGAACAGCGACGGCCCGGTCTTCTTCCGCCAGGTCCGCATCGGGCGCGGCCAGAAGCCGTTCACGATCATCAAGTTCCGGACGATGGTGGCGGACGCCGAGGAGCGCAAGGCCGAGGTGGCGCACCTGAACGCCCACTTCGGGCTCGGCGACGAGCGCATGTTCAAGATCCCCGACGATCCTCGCCAGACGTCCGTGGGCCGGTTCCTGCGCAAGTACTCGATCGACGAGTTCCCGCAGCTCTGGAACGTCCTGTGCGGTCAGATGAGCCTCGTCGGCCCGCGGCCGCTGATCCCGCACGAGCACCAGTTCGTGAACGACTGGGGCCTGCGGCGGCTCGACCTGACGCCCGGCCTGACCGGCCTGTGGCAGGTGTGCGGGCGCAGCGACGTGACGTTCTCCCAGATGCTCGTCCTCGACTACCTGTACGTCACCAACTGGAGCCTCTGGGGCGACATCAAGCTGATCCTGCGCACCGTGCCGGCCCTCATGGGCAAGACGCGCGGCGCGATGTAGCGCCGCCGACTCGGGGACTGTCCCCGAGCCTCGGGTGGCCGAGTGTCAGGGCCGTGCGCGCAGCGCGTCGTGGGTGCCCCACTCGTCGCGGAGCACCTGGCACACCTCGCCGACCGTCGCCCGGGCGCGGAGCGCGGACCGCATCGGGACGAGCAGGTTCGCGTCGCCCTCGGCGGCCGCGCGCACCTCGGCCAGCGCCGACTCGACCGCGCCGGAGTCGCGCTCGGCCCGCAGCGCGGCGGTGCGCTCGCACTGGCGCCGCTCGGCCTCGGGGTCGATGCGGTGGAGCTCGATCGTCGCCTCCCGCTCAGCGGCGTAGCGGTTCACGCCGACGATCACCTCCTCGCCCGACTGCACCCGCAGGTGGTGGGCGAACGCCGCCTGCTCGATCTGATCCTGCACCCAGCCTTCCTCGATGGCCGCGACCGCGCCTCCGAGCTCGTCGACCGTGCCGATCAGGTCCCGGGCCTGGCCCGCGAGCGCGTCCGTGAGCGCCTCGACGTAGTAGCTGCCCGCGAGCGGGTCGGCGGTGTCGAGGGCGCCGGCCTCGGCGGCGAGGATCTGCTGGGTGCGGAGCGCGATCGTCGCGCTGTGCTCGGTCGGGAGCGCGAGCGCCTCGTCGAAGGCGTTCGTGTGCAGGCTCTGGGCGGAGCCGCACACCGCCGAGAACGCCTGCACGGCGACCCGCACG
>JAICJM010000338.1 GCA_025928435.1 Thermoleophilia bacterium | reverse complement strand
GAGTTGGCGGCGCGGCCCAGCTCGGTGTCGATCGACTGGATCGCCCGCTGGGTGGTCTCGTAGGCGCGGAACGACACGATCATGTCCACCATCGCCTCGGCGGGCTGGACGCCCGAGCCCTCGAGGAAGCCCTGCTGGACGCTCGTCCCGGCCGGGCGCACGCCGGGCGTGCCGGTGAAGAGGGTGTCGCCCCGCTTGGTCGCGCCGGTGAGGGACATCACGGCCAGCGTGCCGACGGTGCGGGTGCCCACCTTGACGGTGCCGCGCTGATCGATCGAGATCTTGGAGGGGTCGGAGACCTGCCCGACCGTGATCGGCTTGCCGCTCGTGCCGAGCACGAGGTTGCCGGTGGAGGTGCACAGCCGGCCGCGGGCGTCGATCTGCAGCTGGCCGTCGCGCGTGTAGCGGACGCCGGAGCCGGTGGTGACCGCGAGGAAGCCGGAGCCGTCGAGGGCGACGTCGAGCGGGTTGCCCGTGCTCGTGAGCGGGCCCTGGGTCAGGTCGGTCACGACGTGCGTGATGCGCGAGCCCATGCTCAGCGAGCCGATCGGCGTGCCGGTGCTGGAGTTCCAGAGCAGCATGTCGGAGAAGCTGGCCTGCTCGGAGTTGTCGGCCTTGTAGCCGGGGGTGGAGGCGTTGGCGAGGTCGTTCGCGAGCTGATCCTGGCGCACCTGCTCGGCCAGCATCCCTGATGCCGCGATGTACAGACCTCGTTCCATCTCGAATTCACTCCCAACCGGTCGATGACGGGAATCCGGAGTGCCGGATCCTCCCGCCGATCATCGTCCGGGACGAGCGTGACTTGACATGAATCTCGAGCAGATCACCCTGAAGGGGGCCGCAACAGACCCGGCGTCGGGCGCGCGCCCGCTTGCGCTCGCGCTCGGAAAGGAACTTGTCGCCAGGATCCTGTCGGCGCCCGAGGGCGGCGGCCGGGGCCTGATCTCGCTCGCGGGCATCGTGCTCGAAGCGCGGCTTCCGGCCGGGCTCGAGGCCGGCCGCGCGCTGCGGCTCCAGGTCACCCGCGCGGACGCGGAGGAGGTCGTCGTCAAGATCGTCTCCGACGCCTCCGGGCATCTCGACCCGGCGGCCGCCGGACGGGTGGCGGGCGAGCTCGCCCTGCGCGGCGACCCCGACCTCCTGCGTGCGGCGCTCGCTCTCGCCGACGGCCCGCTATGGCTTCCCGGTGGCGCCGCCGCGACGGTGACGGTCGACCCCGACGGCGAGGGAGCGGGAACCGCGCAGCCAGCCGGGTCGGGCGGCGAGGCGGCCTTCACGCTCCACTGCCCGCAGGTGGGCGCGATCGAGGTGCGGCTGCACGTCGGCCCGGGCGGCGTCCGCGCCCGAGTCGTCACGCCTCCGGGCCCGGCGTCCGACCTGGCCGAGTGTGAGCTCCCCGAGCTCGTCGCGGCGCTCGAGCGGGCGACGGGCCGCCCGGCGACGGCCGCGCTCTCCCCGCGGGCGCCGTCGGCGCCCTCCCCGGCCCCGCCCTCAGGAGCGTTCGATGGCTACGCCTGAGCGTGAGCCGGGCCGCCGCGCAGCGGCCGTGCGCTACCGGGCAGGCGACGTCGCGCCCGAGCTCGTCGCGAGCGGGCGCGGGCATGTCGCGGACGCGATCCTGCAGGCGGCGGCCGACGCCGGCATCCCCGTGCGCGAGGATCCCACCCTCGTCCAGGCGCTCGCGACGCTCGAGCTGGGACAGCACGTGCCGGCCGAGCTGTACGCCGCGGTGGCCGAGGCG
>JAICJM010000351.1 GCA_025928435.1 Thermoleophilia bacterium | reverse complement strand
TCGCAGGGCGTCCGCCTGCGCGAGCACACGGGCCAGATCTGCACGCCGCAGAACGGCGCCCGCCTGCGCAACCTACGGCCGAAGGTGACGTGGCTGCGACACCCGACCCAGAACGGCTACGCCTTCGTGCTCCAGCGCGGGCAGCAGACGATCTGGATCAACTACACGCACAAGACCTCGTGGCAGATGCCGTCGTCGTGGCGCTACCACTCGAGCACCCACCGGCTCGGCCGCGGCCACAGCTACACGTTCTTCCTCTACGCCTACCCGGCCGCGCACCCCGACGGCATCTTCATCGGCAAGGTCTCGTTCAGCGAACGCTGACGGGCGGTCACGGAGGCCGGTAGCCGAGCGCGACCGACGTGAAGAAGATGATCTGCGCCGTCGGCGCGAACACGACGTAGGCCCGGTGCCACGACTCGCGCCGGAGGCCGAGGTCGGCCATGACGAACGCGAGCGGGAAGGCGACCAGGCCGAACCGGCCGACCGACTGCAGGACGGACGAGAGCAGCGGCATCGCGAAGACGCCGGCGACGAAGAGCACGTCCTCGGCCCGGGTGGGCCGGAACCGTTCCTGGCGGATGAGCGGGATCAGCAGCGCCAGGTAGGCGATCACGGTCAGCCCGCGGGCGAGGAAGAAGACGTCGCGGGTGGTCGCGAACCGCCAGAACTGGTCGCCGAAGCTGATGAGCGGGAAGGCCGGATGCCCGCCCCACTGCGACTGCACGTGCACCATGCCGAGCGGGTCGCCGACGGCGTGCCCGAGCCAGATCGCGTACGTGCCGAAGCCCGCGATCGGGGCGACCGCCAGGACCCAGGACGAGAGCGTCCGCCGCCTCCAGGCCCGCAGCGCGAGCGGCGGCACCAGCGCGAGGCCGGTCACGCGCGTGAGCCCCGCGGCGTAGGCGAGCGGCACCGCGGGCAGGTCGCGCTCCCGGTCGGAGAGCACGAACATCCAGACGGTGAAGGCCAGGAACGGCCCCTCGCTGTAGGCCATCGCGAGCGCGAAGGCGTACGGCGAGAGCACCAGGTAGAGGATGCTGCGGCGGGCGTGCTCCTCGGACAGGCGGTCGCGCGCGAGGACGTAGACGCCGGCCAGGGCCGCGAGCACCGCCAGGTTCGCGACGAGCAGCGCGGCGACGGCGTCGCCGACCCGGGCCACGTCCCGCACCGCCCTGATCCCGAGCGGGTAGAGCGGGAAGAACGCCTCGAGCTTCCCGGGGTGGTAGCCGCCGTGCGAGATGCGGATGTAGAAGACCGAGTCCCACCCGGTGACGGCCCGTACCCAGGTGGTCTGCCAGGGCTGCAGCGCCCGGTGCCAGCCGAGCTCCACCGTGAACAGGTAGCCGAGGCTCAAGACGGCGAGGCGGCTGGCCGACCATACGACGAGGACGCGCCGCCACATGAGGCGGTATCGTACTGAGCGGGGTTGGGCGCCGTCCGTGCACCCGCCTCGCATCCGGGAGAGGTGGCCGAGTGGCTGAAGGCGCCCGCCTGCTAAG
>JAICJM010000162.1 GCA_025928435.1 Thermoleophilia bacterium | reverse complement strand
CAGGAGCTGGATCTCGACGACTTCTTCAGGTTCACCGCCCTCCGCACCGACGCATTCGACGACGTCGACGACTTCCGCGCGATTCGGTTCCATGTCGCCGCCGAGCTCGCCGGCCGGGTCTTCGATCAGTTCGTCGTTGACCTGGGGCTTCGGTAGGGGCCTGGCCCCGCCACGCGGGGCCAGGCCCCGGGCTTCTACCCGCGCAACTCGGGCAGATCCTCTTCCCAGAACTCGCCCGCTGCGCGCGCCGTCGTCGGCTCGCCCGTGCCGTGGCGCTCCGCTTCCTGCATCCGCAGCTCGACCCGGCGGATCTTGCCGGAGATCGTCTTGGGCAGCGCGGCGAACTCCAGCCGCCGCACGCGCTTGTACGGCGCCAGGTGGGCGCGGGCGTGGGCGAGGACCGCGAGCGCCGTCTCGCGGGTCGGCTCGTGGCCGGCGGCGAGGGAGACGTAGGCCTTCGGCACCGCCAGCCGCAGCGCGTCGGGCGACGGCACCACCGCCGCCTCCGCCACCGCATCGTGCTCGATCAGCACGCTCTCGAGCTCGAACGGCGAGATGCGGTAGTCGGAGGCCTTGAAGACGTCGTCGGTGCGCCCGACGTAGATTATGTAGCCATCCTCGTCGCGAGTGGCGACGTCGCCCGTGTGGTAGTAGCCGTCCGCCATCGCCTCGGCCGTGCGCTCGGCCGAGTCGCGGTAGCCGGTCATGAGCGCGAGCGGCCGCGCCCGCAGATCGAGCGCGATCTCGCCCTCGGCCGCCTCGGCCCCCGAGATCGGGTCGACGAGGGCGACCGTGTAGCCGGGCAGCGGCCGGCCCATCGACCCCACCTTGAGGGGCTGGCCGGGCGGGTTGCCGATCTGGGCGGTCGTCTCGGTCTGGCCGTAGCCGTCCCGGATGGTGATGCCCCAGACGCGGCGCACGTGCTCGATCACCTCGGGGTTGAGCGGCTCGCCGGCCGCGACCAGCTCCCGCGTGCGTACCGGCCAGCGGGCCAGATCCTCCTGGATGAGCATCCGCCACACCGTCGGCGGGGCGCAGAACGTGGTCACGTCGCAGCGCACCATCTGATCGAGCAGCCCGGCCGCGTCGAATCGGGCCTGGTTGACGATCAGCACCGTCGCCTCGGCGTTCCAGGGGGCGTACACGTTGCTCCATGCGTGCTTCGCCCAGCCCGGGGAGGAGACGTTCAGGTGCACGTCGCCGGGCCGGACCCCGACCCAGTACATGGTGGAGAGGTGGCCGGCCGGATACGAGGCGTGCGTGTGCTCGACGAGCTTCGGCCGGGCGGTCGTGCCGGAGGTGAAGTAGAGGAGCAGGGGATCGTCCGCCCGGGTCGGGCCGTCGGGGGCGAAGTCCGCCGACGCCGAGGCGGCCGCGCCGTAGTCGAGCCACCCATCGACCCGGCCGCCGACCGCGATCCGCGTGTACCCGCCCGGCACGGCGTCGAACTTGCGGGCGTCGGCCGCGGTCGTGACGACGTGGCGCGCGCCGCCGCGCTCGACCCGGTCGACCAGGTCCTCGGGGCCGAGGAGCGTCGTGGCCGGGATCAGCACGGCGCCGAGCTTCATCGCGGCCAGGATCGTCTCCCACAGCTCGACCTGGTTCCCGAGCATCAGGATCAGCCGGTCGCCGTGGGCGACGCCCCGCTCGCGGAGCCAGTTGGCGACCTGATTCGACCGGGCGGACATCTCCGCGAACGACCGCACCCGCTCGCTCCCGTCGCTCTCGACCACGCGCAGGGCGGGGCGCGTCTGCCCGGCGGCGACCACGTCGAACCAGTCGAGCGCCCAGTTGAACTCGCCGAGCTCCGGCCAGCGGAACTCGCGGTAGGCGCCGTCGTAGTCCTCGCGCCGCTCCAGCAGGAGGTCGCGGGCCGCCCGGAACGTGCCGGTGCTCGAGGCCGTCGAGGCCATCGTCATAACCTACCGGAGGTCGGTGTGGCTCACCCCGTGGACGGCCTCCGCGTGGGTGAAGCCGTCGCCGTAGCCGGCCTCCAGCTGATGGATCAGGCCCTCGCGGGAGAACGACCGCTCGCCGAGGTGCTGCTTCGCCGCCCTGACCGCCTGCTCGTTCCAGTCCACCGCGACGTGCTCGACGGCGTAGACGGCATCCGCCCGGGGATAGCCCTCGCCGTACCTGGACGAGAGCTGCTGGATCAGGCCCGACCGGCTGAACGCGGACATGGACAGGTACTTCTGCGCCGACTGGACGGCGTTCGCCTGCGAGGTCGTCATCTCACTCCTATAGCTCTTGTGCTATCGAGCGTAGCGGGGCAGGCTAAACCCGCCCTAAGAACTCGGCGATCCGTCGTAAGGAAGGGGCCTCGAGGGCCCACGCATAGAATCACCTGATGCCGCTTCAGCTCGTCCTCGGCCCGGCCAACTGCGGCAAGATCGCCCTCCTGCTCGACCGCTTCCTGGAGGCCGCGGACGCCGGCGCCGACCCGTTCCTGATCGTCCCCAACCGCCCCGACGTCGAGGCGGTGGAGCGCGAGCTCGTGGGCCGCCGCGGCGTGCTCGTCGGCGGCCGCGTGGGGACGTTCGACGACCTGTTCGAGGAGGTGCTCGGACGCTGCCGCGAGGCCCGTCCGATCGTCGGCGACGTCCAGCGGCGCCTGCTCCTGGCCGACGCGGTCGGGCGCACGCAGCTGCACGCGCTGGCCGCCTCCGCGCGCTTCTCCGGCTTCGAGGACACAGTCGGCGCCCTCGCCGACGAGCTCTCCGCCGCAATGGCCGAGGCGCGCCCGGCGCCCGGGTCGGCCCGGGCCGGGGAGCTGTCCGCGCTTGTGGCCGAATACCGCACCGCCCTGGACGGCGCCGGCATGCACGACCGCCCCGGCCGGCGCGCGGTCGCGGCCGGGCTCCTGGAGGGGCGCCTGGACGCGTGGGACGCGCGGCCGGTGCTCGCCTACGGCTTCGAGGACATGACCCGCGCCCAGGTCCGCGCCTTGCGGGCGCTCTCGGCCCGATGCCAGGTGACCGTGTCGCTGCCCTACGAGGTCGGTCGCCCGGCCTACGCGGCCGTGCGGCCGCTCGTGGACGCGCTGTCCGGCGGCGCGACCATCGAGGAACTCCCGCCCGCGGCCCACCACGACTCGCCGGCACTCGTCCATCTGGGCGAGACGCTCTTCTCCGACCGGCCGCCGCCGCCCGCGCCGGACGCCGAGGGCGCCGTGACCATGCTCGAGGCCTGCGGCCGCCGCGGCGTCGCCGAGCAGGTCGCGGCCGAGGTGGCCGCGCTCGCCCGAGGCGGCCTCGCCCTGGACGAGATCGGCGTGATCGTCCCGTCCGTGAGCGCCCACCGGGCCGCGTTCGAGGCCGCCTTCGCCGCGGTCGGCGTGCCCGTCGCGATGGACGTCCGCGTCCCGCTCGACCGCACCGCCTTCGGCGTGGCGCTGCTCGGGGCGCTGCGGTTCGCCTGGATGGGCGGCGAGCGCCCGGAGCTGTTCGCGTTCCTGCGCAGCCCGTTCGCGGGCATCATGCGGCGGCGGGTGGACTACCTGGAGGGGCGCATGCGCGGGCGCGGGGTGACCGGGCACGACGAGGTGATCGCGGCCGTCGCCGAGCTGTCAGGACCGGACGCGTTCCCCGCCCTCGACCGGCTGGCGGGCGAGCCCGACCCGGTGGCCGGGCTGGGCACCCTGGTGCGCGACATGGTGCGCGCATCGCGGACGCTCGGGGCCAAGTTCGTGCCCGAGCACGCCCGCGGCGAGGTGCGCGCGGCCCGGGCCGTGCTCGAGGCGGTCGACGAGATCCGCGCGCTCGGCCGCCCGGTCGACCGCGAGCAGGTGCTCGAGGCGGTGGGGCGGCTGCGGGTGCGCACGGGCGCGGAGGCGGAGCCGGGGCGGGTGTCGGTGCTCGACCTGCGGCGGGCACGCACGCGCCGGTTCCAGGTCGCGTTCGTGCTCGGCCTCGAGGAGGGCTCGCTGCCGGGGGCCGGGGCCGAGCGGCGCGTCCTGGACGCCGCCGCCGCGGCGGAGCTCGGCGTCGAGGGCCCGGACCAGGCCGAGCGGGAGCGGCACCTGTTCACGATCGCCTGCACCCGGCCGTGGAAGACGCTCTACCTGGCCCGGCAGGCCGCCACCGACGACGGCCGCCCGCTCGAGCCCTCGCCGTTCTGGGCCGAGGTCGTGCGCGTGCTCGGCCCGCAGTCGGCCGGCCTGGTGCGCCGCCGCGGTCTGGCCGATGTCAGCTGGCCGCTCGCGACCGCGCCGAGCGACCGCGAGCGGCTGCGCGCGCTCGCCCGCGACCTGCGCAGCGAGCACGACTGGGCGATCGACGTCGGGGTGATGATGGGGTGGGAGCGCAAGCTGCGCCGGGCCGCCGTCGCCACCCGCCACCCGACCCAGCTGCGCGATCCCGAGCTGCTGGCCGAGCTGGCCGCCGGCGAGCGCTACTCCGTGACCGAGCTCGAGCGCTACGGCGACTGCTCGTCGATGTGGTTCGTCGACCGGGTGCTGTCGCCGCGCGAGATCGACTTCGAGCTCGACGCCCGCATGCGCGGGTCGATCGCTCACGCGACGCTGGCCCGCTTCTTCACCCTGCTCCCGGCGGAGCTCGGCCTCGAGCGCCTGGCCGAGGACGATCTCCCGGGCGCCTACCCGCTGATGCGCCGCTGTCTGGCGGAGGCGCTGGGCGGCCAGCGCGTGCCCGACTCCGTCGCCGGCAAGGAGCTCGCGCGGGCGCTCGAGCGCGACCTGGACGCGTTCCTGCGGGCCGAGGCCGACCTGGCGCTCCCGCTCGTCCCGCGCCGCTTCGAGGTGCGCTTCGGCGGGCCGATGGCGGCGCCGGGGATGAAGGACGGCCTGCGCATCGGCGACTTCGCCGTCTCGGGCCAGATCGACCGCATCGACATGGATCCCGGCATGTCGCCGCGCGGGCTCGTCTGGGACTACAAGTCGGGCGCGAGCGCGCACTCCGCGAACGAGATGGAGCGCGAGGGCCGGCTCCAGATCCCGCTCTACATCATGGCGCTGCGCGACCTGCTCGGCATCGAGCCGCTGGGCGGGATGTACCGGGCCCTGGCCGGCAAGCGGGCGGCCCGCGGGCTCGTGCTGGCGGGCGAGCTCGACGCGGACGGGATCGCGGCCAAGGATCAGCTGGACGCCGACGACTTCTGGGCCCAGGTGCGACGCGCGGCCGAGGTGGCCGAGGCGGCGGTCGCCGGCATGCGCGCCGGTCGCGTCCGCCACGACCCCCGCACCGGCGAGTGCCCGGGCTGGTGCACGCTGCACACGATCTGCCGGGTGCCGCGACCGTGAGCGCCGACCGCTGGAACCCGGAGCAGCGTGCGGCGGTCGAGCGGCGCGGGCACGTCTTCGTGGCCGCGGGTGCCGGCACGGGCAAGACCGCCGTCCTGGTGGAGCGGATGCTGGCGCAGGTGCTCGGCGGGACCCCGATCGACCGCCTGCTCGCGATCACCTTCACCGACCGGGCCGCATCGGAGCTGCGCCGGCGCGTGCGCGAGGGCCTGGAGCTGGCGGGCGAGATGGAGCGGGCGCGCGCGATCGACTCCGCCTGGATCTCGACCATCCACCGGTTCTGCCTGCGCATCCTGCGGGCGAACGCGTTCGACGCGGGCCTCGATCCCCGCTTCTCGGTCGCCGACGAGATCGGGGCGCGGCTCCTGCGCTCCGAGGCGTTCGACATCGCGCTCGAGCGCTTCCTGGCCGAGGCGCCGCCCGACGACGACGGGCGCCGGCTCGACCTGCTGGTCGCCTACGGCCGCCGCCGGCTGCGGGAGACGATCTCGGAGGTGCACGAGCAGCTGCGCAGCGCCGGCCGCCCGCTCGAGCTGCGGCCGCACCGCATCCCCGACCTGGCCGCAGCGGCCGAGGAGGCGCGGCGGGCCGCGGGCGGCATGCCCGGCGAGGCTCCCGCGAGGCTCGCGGCGCTCCTGGGCGGCCCGCTCGACCCGGCCGCCCTGGCCGATCTCTCGGCGTACAAGCTGCCCGGCAGCGCGGTCAACAAGGACTACAACGATGCCCGCAAGGCGGTGGAGACCGAGGCCCGCGACACGGCCGCCGTGGCCGATCTCGGGCTGCTCCAGGAGCTCCTGCGTCTGCTCGACGCCGCCTACGCCGAGCGCAAGGACGGGCGCAGCCTGGTCGACTTCACCGACCTCGAGCTGCGCACGCGGGCGCTGCTCCTGGCCCGGCCCGACCTGGCCGAGGCCTATCGGGAGCGGTTCGCCTGCGTGCTCGTCGACGAGTTCCAGGACACGAACCGGCTCCAGTGCGAGCTGATCGACCTCGTGGCCGGCGGCGAGCTGTTCCTGGTCGGGGACGAGTTCCAGAGCATCTACCGCTTCCGCCACGCCGACGTGGAGGTCTACCGGGGCCGGCAGCGCGAGGCCGGCGAGGGCGTGATCCCGCTGCGCCGCAACTACCGCTCCCGCCCGCACGTGCTGGGCGTGGTCAACGAGAGCTACCGGCGCGAGTTCCCCGACCGCTACGAGCCTTTGCTGGCGGAGGGCTCGTTCGACGGCCCGGCGCCGGCCGGCGGTCGGGTCGACCTCCTGCTGACGGACAAGGCCGGCTTCCGGGCGGCGGGCTCCAGCTGGCGCGAGGCCGAGGCCCGCGTGCTCGCCGACCGCATCGCCGAGCTCGTCGACTCCGGCGAGTGCCGGCCCGGCCAGATCGTGCTGCTCTTCGAGGCCGGCACGGACGCGGCCCGGTACGAGTCGGCGCTGCGCGAGCGCAATCTGGCCACGGTGCGCGCGACCGGGCGCGGCTACTACGCCCAGCAGCAGGTTTCCGACGTGCTCGCCTACCTGCATCTGATCCGCAACCGCTACGACGATTACGCGCTCCTGACCGTGCTCGCGTCCCCGCTCGTCGGGATGTCGAACGACGGCCTCCTGCGCGTGCGCCGGGCGGCGGTGAAGCGCCCGATCTTCACCGCCCTCGAGCGGGACGAGCCGCCGCCCGGGCTCGATCCGGACGAGCGCCGGCTGGTGCTCGCGTTCGGCCAGCGGTTCGCCCGGCTCGTGCGGGCCTCGGCGGAGGTCTCGCTCGAACGCCTCTGCGACCTGATCGTCGCCGAGCACGACTACGACCTGGCCTGCCTGGCGATGCCCGACGGCGACCGCCGCATCGCCAACCTGCGCAAGCTGGGCCGCCTCGCTGCCGAGTTCGAGGCGGTGCGCGGCCCGGATCTCGAGGGCTTCGTGGACTTCTGCGACGAGCAGGCCGCGCTGCAGGTGCGTGAGGGCGAGGCGGCGACGGCCGAGGAGGGGCGCGACGCGATCGTGCTCATGACGGTGCACGCCGCCAAGGGGCTCGAGTTCGACGTCGTGGCGCTGGCCGACTCCGGCCGCGAGCGGGCGGCCCGGGCGACGCGCGACATCCTCGTGGCCGCGGACGGGTCGATCGCGCTGCGCGCCGCCGATCCGGCCACCGCGCTGCTCGGCCCGGCGCTCGGCTACCGGGAGGTGGCCGCGGCGGAGCGGATCGCAGAGCGGGAGGAGGCCCGGCGCCTGCAGTACGTGGCGATGACGCGCGCCCGCCACCATCTGATCGTGAGCGGCGCCTTCGAGCCGGACGAGGAGACGGCGATCGCCCACCTGTGCGGCGTGCTCGGGGTCGGCCTCGACTCCGACGCCGAGATGGACGCCGGCGAGGCCTCCCTGCGTGTGCGCGTCGAGCACCCGGGCGACCCTGACGCGCCGTCCCCGAACGGCGACGTGCATACACGGGGTCAGACCCCTTCTATTCACGAGGCGCATCCCGTCGGCGAGCAGCTCGCGCTGTTCGGCGAGGGCGGGCGCACCGTCGAGGCGCCTCCGGCCCTGGCGCCGATCCCGGCCGCGCCACCCGTGCCACTGCGGCGGCTGAGCTACAGCGCCCTCTCGCTCTACCACCGCTGTGGCTACCGCTACTTCGCGCAGCGCGTCCTGGGCCTGCCCGAGCCGGAACGGGCCGCCATCGAGGGCGGCGGCCTCGACGGCCTCGAGCTCGGCGACGCCGTCCACCTCGAGCTGGAGCGGGCCGACGGCCGCTGGCGCGACCGCTACCCGCACGCGACGCCCGAGGACGAGGAGCGGATCGCCGGGTTCGTCGCCGCCTGGGGCGGCTCGCCCCTGCGCGGGCGGGTGGGGGAGCTGACCGACGCCCGGCACGAGGTCGCGTTCGCGTTCGAGGTCGACGGCGTGCTGCTGCGCGGCCGGTTCGACCTCTACGGCCACCTCGCGGACGGGGCCGTCCTGATCGTGGATTTCAAGACGAACCGGCTCGGCGAGCGCACCGCCCAGCAGATCATGGACGGCGCCTACGCCGAGCAGGTGAAGACCTACGCCCTGGCCGCGCTGCGCTCCGGCGCGCCGGCCGCGGAGATCGCCTACGCATTCCTGGAGGACGCCGAGGCGGTCGCCGTCCAGCGATTCTCGGCGGAGGACGTCCCCGAGCTCGAGGCGGAGCTGCGGAGCGCCATCGAGTCGATCAGGGCGGGGCGCTTCCCGGCCCGGCCGGGGCCGCACTGCCAGGAGTGCCCGGCGCTCAACCTGCTGTGCGCCGGTCCCGGGCTGGAGTGGGAGGGGTGAACCCCGGGCGCCGCCGCCGGGCGGCCGAGATCCTCGACCGGCTGGCGGAGGAGCACCCGGACGCCTCGATCGCGCTGCACTGGTCGACGCCGCTCGAGCTGCTCGTGGCGACGATCCTCTCGGCCCAGTCGACGGATGTCGGCGTGAACAGGGTCACCGAGACCCTCTTCCGCCGGTTCCGCACGCCGGAGGACTACCTGGCCGTGCCGGTCGGCGATCTCCAGCAGCTGATCAAGCCCACCGGCTTCTTCCGCCAGAAGACGGCCGCGATCCGCGGCTGCTGCGCCGCGATCCTGGAGCGCCACGACGGCGAGGTGCCGCACACCACGGCGGAGCTCGTGAAGCTGCCCGGCGTCGGTCGCAAGACCGCCGCGGTGGTCGCCTCGAACGCGTTCGGCGCGACCGAGGGGATCGCCGTCGACACCCACGTCCGCCGGCTGTCGAAGCGGCTCGGGCTGACGCGCCACACCGACCCGGACAAGATCGAGCGGGTGCTGATGCAGCTCTACCCGCGGGCGCGCTGGCTGCAGGTCTCGGACGTCCTGATCTTCCACGGCCGTCGCATCTGCCACGCCCGCGCGCCCCGGTGCGAGGAGTGCGCGGTGAACGACGTGTGCCCGTCCGCCTTCCGGGTGGGTGTCCACAAGCGGGGACAGTCCCCGCCGAAGCGGGGACAGTCCCCATCCCGGCGCGCGAGCTGATCCGGCACGCTTTCGTGACCGGTCGGGCGTAGACCCGTGACGGGCCCTGAAGGGACGATTCCCGCATGCCCCGGATCGAGCTCGAGCTCTACGCAGACCGCCTCGCCCGCCACGCCGAGCGCCTTCGCGACGATGTCGACGGCGCCCGGCTGCGCCTGGTCTGGGAGGAGCTCGAGGGCCGCGTGCGCGCCGAGCTCGGCGCCCGCGACGCCGCCGTGCTCGAGGCGCTCGGGGTGCTCGT
>JAICJM010000068.1 GCA_025928435.1 Thermoleophilia bacterium | reverse complement strand
TCGACCGTGAACCGGTCGTGGCTCGCCAGCCGCTGCTGGATGGGGATGAACTGCCGCCGCGGGTCGCGCTGGAACGAGATGAAGAAGAGCCCGCCGGTCGGGTTCGAGATCTGGGCGTCGTAGCCGTCGGTGAACGTGTAGCTGCGACGCAGGATGCGCTCGGCCTCGCTGCCCGCCCTGCGTGGGTTCGCCACCATGATGTGGCAGTCCGGCGGCTCCTTGGCGCGGATGACGGGCGCGAACTCGTTCTTCTGCCCGAACGGGGCGCCGGTCGTCTTGTGGCGGCCGAACGCGTACTCCTGGACGTCGATCGGCTCGATCAGGAAATTGGCGACGAGCACCTTCAGGTTGCGGGTGACCATGTAGGTGCCGTTCGTCATCCAGTCCGGCCCGTCGCCCGCGTTCACCCACACGTTCGAGCGCATCTTGGCGGCATCGTCGACCTTCAGGTTGTTCGTGCCGTCCTTGAAGCCGAGGATGTTCCGGGGCGTGCCGCCGCGCTCGCCGGGGAGCGGGTCGCGCACGAAGCCGTACTGCGACCAGCGCGGCGTCGCGGCGCCGTGGGCGGCGGCGGTGATCGCGTGCAGGGCGCGGTCGACCACCTCATGGCTGGTCGCGCAGCACTGGACGCCGATGTCCCCGCCGGTCAGCTCCGGCTCGAGCCTGTCGCCCTTGAAGTGGGGCATGTCGACCAGCGGCGGGGGCCGGTGGCCGGCGAGGCCGAAGCGGGAGTCGAAGGCGCTCGCCCCAAGGCCCAGCGTCATCGTGAGCCGGGCGGGGTCGAACTCCTCGTTCCCCGCCTTGCCCGCCGTCAGGCCGGCCGCGGTCGCCGTCAGCGAGCGCATCAGGTCGCGCAGGCCGGCCTTGCCGTTCGCCGTCACGTCGAGCGACCCGAACTGGAGGTACTTCGGCTGCGGCGTCAGGATGCCGCCCTGGTGGGCCCCGTGAAAGGGCTCTACCTGGGACTCGGCGCTGGCGGCGGATCCGTCGTCGAGGCGGGTGTACCCGGCCGCGCCCAGGGCGAGTCCGCCACCTGCCGCTCCAGCCAGACGCAGGAGGTGCTTCCGCGAGATGGGCCGGCTCATGCGGGCGGGATTCTACCGCGACCCGGATCGTCGGGTCGACTCTCAGGCTTGGTGGTCCCTGCAGCCCGCCCTCACCGTCGGAGTCCACGACGGACCGCCGGCACGCGGCTCGCGGCGGAGGTGACACCGCGTTCTCGCCGGAGCGC
This sequence comes from Thermoleophilia bacterium, assembly GCA_025928435.1. The sequence goes on along the minus strand of JAICJM010000068.1, from coordinate 16,251 downwards.
CACCAGCCCCGGCTCCGTCTCCGAAGGAGGGGCTCGTGGGGGAACCATGGGTTCCCCCACGTTAAAGTTCCTGGAGTGCAGCTGATCCTCGAGCATCTGCCGCACCTGATCCCGGCGGCGGCCGGCGTGGGATTCCTGGGCTGGTTCTGGTGGCATATGCGCTCCGGGCCGCCCCCTGACCTGAACGACCAGGAGCTCGCCGCCTGGCAGGAGGCGCGCTCCGCGCGCCGCCGGCGCGCCAAGCTCGAGCGGTGAGCGCGCCCGCCGCGAGCTCGTTCACGTTCGAGCCGCTCTTCGCCGTAGCGGCGGCGGTCGCGCTCACCGCCTATCTGCGGAGCGCCCGCCGCGCTGCCGTCCCCGGATGGCGGCAGGCGTCGTTCGGCACCGGCGCCGTCCTGATCGCGGCCACGGTGAACTCGCCCCTGGAAACGATCGCGGTGCACTACCTGCTGATGGGCCACCTGGCCCAGAACGCGCTCATCGCCGACATCGCGCCGCCCCTGCTGCTGCTCGGCCTGACGCCGGAGATGGGCGCGGGCATCCTGCGCCGGCTCGGGCCCGCGGGCGCCCTCACCCACGCCGGGCTGAGCTGGCCGCTGTGGGTCGTCGGCTGGTACGCCGTGCATCTGAGCCGCCCCTACACGTACGCGCTCGAGCACCCGTACGCGCTGAACGTCGAGCACGCGTTCCTGATCCTGATCGGCCTGGCGTTCTGGTGGCCCGTGATCGTTCCCGGGGTCCGCCGGATGGGCTCGGGCGTGGCGGTGCTCTACCTGTTGTGCGCGTTCGTGGCCGCATCGTTCCTCGGCCTCGCCTACACCTTCATCCCCGACCCGCTCTACCCCTACTACGTCGCCGCGCCGCGGCTGTGGGGGATCTCCGCCGCCCGCGACCAGAATCTGGGCGGCGTCCTGATGACCGCCGAGCAGTCGGCCGTGTTCCTCACGGCCATCGCGACGACGCTCCTGCGGCTGCTGGACGAGGACGAGGAGCGGGCCGACCGGCAGGCCGACGCCGCGCTGGCCCGTGAGGCCGCGCGCGTCCAGGCGCGGGCGCGAGAGGATTAGACCCGCCATGCCGCCGCTTCTCGCCGCACACGACGTGCCGGCCTCCGCGATCGCGGGAGCCTGGCACCTGCATCTGGCGCCGGTCGTCCTCGTCCTGGTCGCGACGGCGCTCTTCGTGCCGGCCTTCGCCCGCGTCCGCCGGCGCGACCCGGCGCTTGCGCCGTGGACGCGCGCGGCCCTCTTCGCCTGCGGGCTCGCCGTCATGGCCGGGCCGCTCGTCTCGCCGCTGAACCGCGCCGGCGAGCGCTACCTGCTCTCCGCCCACATGCTCGAGCACGTGCTCCTGGCCGACGCCGGCGCGGCGCTGCTCGTCCTCGCCGTCCGCGGCCCGATCGCGTCGGCGCTCTGGCCCCGCCCGGCCCCCGCGCCGCTGCGGGCCGCGGCGGGCTTCGTCCTGCGGCCGCCGGTGACGATCGCCGTGTGGACCGTCGGGGTGTCCGTCTGGCACCTCCCGGCGCTCTACGACCGCGCCCTGGCGCACCCGGCCCTGCACGACCTCGAGCACCTGTCGTTCGTGCTGGTCGGCCTGCTCGCCTGGACACAGCTGATCGACCCGGCCGGGTCGGGTCGGCTCGGGATTCCCGGCCGGCTGGCGTTCACCGTCGCGATGTTCTTCGCCGGCCAGGTGCTCTCCGACGCGCTCGTGTTCTCGTTCCACGCCTACTACCCGGCCTACGCCGACATGCCCGGCCGCCTGCTGGGGCTCTCGCCGCTCACCGACCAGCGGCTCGCGGGGATCGTGATGGCGCTCGAGCAGCTGCTGACGCTGGGCACCTGCTTCGTCCTGCTCCTGCGCGAGCTGCGCCGAGGCGCGGTGCGCCGGACGCTCGAGACGAGCGTCTAGGCGGTCGCGGCCACACGCGCGGCGACGTAGGCGAGGTAGGCGACGACGATCGCGGCGCCGGCGAGCCTCCCCGCGCCGCCGCGACGGCCGACCAGGACGAGCGTCGCGACCGTGACCGCCGCCATCCAGGCGTAGTCCAGGCCCAGCCCGTGGGCGCCGCCCCCGAGGCCGACCAGCGCAGCGGGCACGAGGAGGCCCATGGAGATGTTGATCGTGTTCGAGTTCAGCGACTCGCTCACGAGCGCCTCGCCGCGCCCGCGCAGCCCGAGCCGGATCGCGGTGGCGGCGTTGGGCAGGCTGGTGAGGGTCGCCAGGAGCAGCAGGCCGACGAGCGGCCGCGGCAGGCCCTCGCGGTCGGCCAGCAGGACCGCGAACTCCACCATCCCGATGCTGCCGGCGACGATCACGGCCACCGCCGGGAGCTCGCGGGCGAAGAGGCCGGCCATCGCCGCCAGCGGCGGCCTGCCGGGCGGCCCCGGCCGCGGCGGCCCGTGGAACGTGCCCCGGGCCAGGAGGACCACGTAGGGCACCGCCGCGGCGGCGAACAGGGCGAGCGCCGGCCAGGCCCCCAGCGGGCCGAAGAGGACGCCGGCGGCCACGGCGGTCACGAACAGGGCGAACGCGCCCTCGAGCACGAGCGCGGGGCGGTCGAGCCGCACGCTCCCGGCCAGCAGCGCGCTCACGCCCACCATCGCCGCCAGGTTGAACACGTTCGAGCCGACGAGCACGCCGATCCCGACGCCGTGCTCCCCGCGGGCCATCGCCGTCACCCCCGAGGCGAGCTCCGGGCCGTCGGCGGCGAGCGCCGTCAGCAGGCCGAGCACGGCCTCGGGGATGCCCAGGCGCACGCCGAGCGCGTCGAGCCTGCGGGCGAAGAGCGCGGCGGCGGCCAGCGTCGCGGCGAGCGAGATCAGGAAGCAGATGGCGGCGAGGGGAGTGGCCATGGTCGTGGCGGTGCCACGCCGACCAGCCTTCCCGGCACACCGGGGGCGATGATATCCGGTGGCGGGGGTCGAGGTTACGATCTCTCCCGTGAGCACGGCCACGGGTACGCGAGGGGGCGCCGGCGGCGGTGTCCGCCGGATCGGCTGGGGCCTTGCCGACCAGGCCCTCTCGAGCCTCACGAACTTCGCGCTCGCGGTGCTCGTCGCGCGCGCCGTGAGCACGTCCGCCCTGGGCGCGTTCGGGCTCTCGTTCACGACGTACACGATCACGCTCGGGGCGACCCGGGCACTCTGCTCGGAGCCCCTGACGGTCCGCTACAGTGCCACGCCGGTGCGGGAATGGCGCACGGGTGTCGCCGCGGCGACCGGAGTTGCGCTCGTGCTCGGCGCCGTCGCCGGAATCGTTTGCATCGCCGCCGCTTTCCTGTTCGGCGGCACCCTGCGCACGTCGCTGCTGGTGCTCGGCGTCGGGATGCCGGGGCTGATCGTCCAGGACACGTGGCGCAGCGCCTTTTTCAGCCGGCTGCGCGGGCGGACCGCGTTCGGCAACGACCTCGTCTGGGCGATGGCCCAGGTCGTCCTGGTGGCCGCCGTCCTCGTCGCCGGCACGCGCTCCGTGCCGGCGTTCATCGCAGCCTGGGCCGGTGCCGCCGCCTTCGCCGCCCTGTTCGGCATCGTGCAGTCGGGGTTCGTGCCCCGCCCCGGCCGGACGCGTTGGTGGCTCGCGCACCACCGCGACCTCGGTCCCCGCTACCTGGTCGAGTTCGTCGCCCGCAACGCCGCTCAGTCGGGCGCGATGTACGCGACGGCCGCGTTCGCCGGCCTGTCGGCCGCAGGGGCGCTGCGCGGCGCGCAGGTCGTCCTCGGGCCCCTGAACGTCCTGAACATGGGGGTGACCTCGCCCGCGATCGCCGAGTCGGTGCGGATCGCCCGCCGCTCGCCGCGGCGGATGATGCACGTGGTCGAGGTCCTCGCCGTGGCCCTCGTCGTCGTCTTCGTGCTCTGGGGCGTCGTGGTCTACCTGCTCCCGGATTCGGTCGGCGAGGCGTTCCTGAAGCGCTCGTGGCATCCCGCCCACGACGTCATCCCGGCCTACACGGCGGTCATGGCGGCGTCGGGGATGCTGACCGCCGCGACCGTCGGCCTGCGGGCGATGGCGGCGGCGAAGCGCAGCCTCCGCTCGCGGCTCGTGACGGGCGTGCTCGCCGTCGCCGGGGGCACGGCCGGAGCTGCCACCTCGGGCGCCGTCGGGGCCGCCACCGGGCTCGCGCTCGGCCTCTGGATCGGGGGGATCCAGTGGTGGCATCAGCTCGGCGCCGCGGTGACCGAGGAAGAGGAGCGGCGGGTCGCGGCGGACGCTCCGGCGGCGCCGGCGGCCGACCCCGCAGGGGTGCCGGAATGAGAGGTGGCCCCGAAAGGGGGAGTTGGGTGTTTCAGCTTGACAACGCCCGGCGAAGCGGGTGTACTTGGTGAAGATTTGGTGTACGCGCGGAGCGGTGGAGGCCTTCCGCGGGTACGGGCACGACCACCGAGGGAGCAGCGCATGCACGACGCAACGTCCACGGCACCGGCCGCGAGTCGGCAGGCGTGCCGGATCCATCTCGTTCGCCACGGCCAGACGATCATGAACGCCCAGGTGCGGTTCCGCGGTCGCCTGGACATCCCGCTGAACGAGGTCGGCCGCGCGGAGGCCCAGGAGGCCGCCCGGGCGCTCGTCGGGTCGGGCCTCGTCGCGGTGTATACAAGCCCGCTTGGGCGTGCTCGCGAGGTTGCGGAGGCCATCGCGGTCAAGAACGGCGTGGGCGCCGTGCGCGAGCAGTCCGACCTGATCAACCTCGATTACGGCGCGTGGGAGGGCCTCACGAAGGAGGAGTCGGCCGCGGTCGACCCCGCCGCCTGGGCCGCCTACACGCGCGACCCGGAGGCAGCCGTGTGCCCCGAGGGCGAGGCCGTTTCCGCCGCCGCCGACCGCGCGATCGCGGCCCTGCGGGCGATCGGCCGCGACCACGCCGGCCAGAGCGTCGCGGCCGTGTCCCACGGCGTCATGCTGCGCCTCGCGGTGCTCCGCGTCGCCGGCGCGTCCGCCGCCGACTGGCAGTTCGCAATGCCAACCGGCAAGGCAATCGTCTTCGATGTCGAGGGCGACGAGATCACCCTCGTCTCCGAGGTCGACCGCAGCAAGTCCGATCCCGTCAAGTCCGCGAGTGCGCGGGTCGCGCTGAACGAACGCGCGGTGTGACCCCGGCGGGTCGCCCAGGCTTGCGCGATCGCGCCAGGCTCGGCGTCCGCCACGTGCGCTGGACGGTGCGCAGCCGTCTGGCCGAGCATCCCGGCTACCTGCCGGTCGCCCGCCGCCGCCACGGCGACGCGGTCGTCTCTCAGGCGACGGAGCTCGTCATCGACGGCTTCACACGGTCGGCGTCGACCTTCGCGGTCGTCGCGTTCCAGCTCGCCCAGGAGCGGCCGGTGCGGGTCGGCCACCACCTGCACGCAGCCGGCCAGGTGATCCGGGCGGCGCAGCTCGGCGTGCCGGTTCTGCTCACGGTGCGACCGCCCGAGGACACGGTGCTCTCGCTCGTCGTGCGCGAATCGTACGTCACCATCCCGCAGGGGCTGCGCGCCTACGCGCGCTTCCACGAGCGCCTGCTCGGATACCGGGACGCGATGGTCGTGGCCGACTTCCCCGAGGTCACCGAGCACCTCGACCGGGCGATCGCACGCGTCAACGCGCAATTCGGCACCGGGTTCGCGGCGCCCGCACCGACGCCCGAGCGCACGCGCGCGTGCTTCGACCTGATCGAGATGCGCTCCCGCAAGCCGCCGTGGAGCGGGGCGATCCAGGAGTTTCTCACCGGCCTCGTCCCGCACGCCGAGCTCGAGCGACGGGCCGCCGCCGATCCCGCCGCCGCGGCCGCGGCGGTGCCGGAGGACCGTACGCCGCGTCCGTCCGCGTACAGGGAGGGGCGCAAGGACGCCCTCCGCGCGGCCTATGCTGCGCCGGCACATGCGCACCTCCGGCGGCGGGCGGACGACCTCTACATGAGGTTCGCAGCCGGCGCGGCCGACGGTCAACTGGCAATTCCTCACACTTGATGTGAGCCAGATTGATATTCCCGCAGATCGCGGGGGTTGACTTGACCGATTCCGCGCGTATGTTGGTCCCGGTCATACGAACCTTCGGGGGAGATTCGATGCTGGGTCGATGGAGTGTGAGAGGGTCAGCGGCTGCGATCGTGGCCGTCATGGGATTGGGAACGGCCGGTGCCGCACAGGCGGTCCCGGTGCAACCGCACCCGGTGCCGACGTGGCAGACGAACGGCCGCGTGAACGTGATCGTCGTGTCGGGCACGACGGTGTACATGGGCGGGCAGTTCACGGCGCTGCGGCCGGCGGGCTCCCCTGCGGGTCAGGGGAACGTCACGCGCAACCACGCAGCGGCGGTCAGCCTGAAGACGGGTGCCCTGCTGCCGTGGAACCCGAACGTGAACAACTCGGTGCGGGCGATCCATGTGGCCGGGACGACCGTGTACCTGGGCGGCGCCTTCACGCAGGTCGGCGGCGCGAGCCACTCGCGCGTCGCGGCGGTGAACGCCACCAGCGGCGCCGTGATGGCCGGGTTCAAGGCGTCGGCGAGCGGTGAGGTCTTCGCGCTCGCGGAGAGCGGCAACTCGCTGTTCCTCGGTGGCGGCTTCGGTACCGTGGACGGGACGTCGCGGCCGAACATGGCCGCCGTGAACACGACGACGGGCGCGCTTCTGCCGTGGTCGCCGTCCGTGGACGGGCAGGTGCGGGCGATCCGCCTGGTCGGCTACCCGCGCATGGTGATCGGCGGGTCATTCACCAACATCAACGGCAGCTCGGCGAACCATATCGGCGCGCTCGACGGCGACACCGGCAACAGCCTGCCGTGGAAGGATCACACCACCTACAACGTCATCGGGCTCGCGTCCGACGCCAACGGCGTGTACGTGGCCGGTGCGGGCGGCGGCGGGAACTTCGCCGCGTTCGACCCGAAGACGGGTGCCCAGAAGTGGCTCGGCGGCACGAACGGCAACGTCCAGGCGATCGGCGTCGTCGGCGGCGAGGTCTACGTCGGGGGCCACTTCCACGTGTACTGCGGGCCACAGCACGGCCAGCACACCTGCACGACCCAGATCCCGCGCGACAAGTTGCTCGCCGTCGACGAGGGCACCGGCAACCTCACGTCATGGGATCCGAGTGCGAACAGCGCCCTTGGTATCTTCGCCCTCTGGGGCGTCGGCTCCAACGGCGACGTGCTCGCCGGCGGCGACTTCACGAGCATCGGGCAACGCACGCAGCAGGGCTACGCACAGTTCACTCCCTGAGAGCGGACGGCCAATCGTGTGACTTTTCGGGGCCCCGTCCGCGGGGCCCCGATTCGTTTCCGGGGCGCTCGCGGTCAAGCTCCGGCGGCGCGGGACGATAACCAAGCGACGGATCACGCGTGCCCTTCCCCATGGACCTGACCGATCCCGCCGATCACGACCGAGAGCCGAGCCCGCACCGGCGGGTGTCGGTGCCGATCTCGTTCACGGGCGACGTCGGCGGCTTCCTGTTCGACCTCCTGAGCGACATCGACGCGATCGTGTGGGAGGCCGACGCCGAGACGTTCGCCATGGAGTTCGTCAACGACCGCGTCGCCGACCTGCTCGGGTACGAGCCGGCGGACATGGTCGCGGTGCCCGGGTTCTGGAGCACGCGCATCGTCCACCCGGACGACCGGGAGGCCTTCCTCGCATCCGAGGACGAGGTGCTCGCGCGCGGCGTCGCACGGGTCACCTATCGCGCGCTCGGCGCCGACGGCGGGGTCGTGTGGCTCTCGAGCGTCGCCCGGCTCACGACCGACCACGGCGGCCGGCGGCGGGTGCGCGGCGTCGAGACCGACGTGACGGCGATGAAGCGGGCCGAGGAGGAGGCGCGCGAGTCCGAGCAGCGCTTCCGGCTGCTCTCCGAGGCGTCCCGCGACTCCGTGATCGTGCACACCGGCGGCGTGATCGCCGAGGTCAACCAGGCGTTCTGCGAGCAGTTCGGCTGGACGCGGGAGGAGGCGGTGGGGCTTCGGCCCGAGGACTACATCGCGCCGGAGTCGATCGCCGCCACGGCCGGGCGGCTGGCCAAGGACGGGGCCGGCGAGTTCGAGGTCGAGGGCATCCACCGCAGCGGGGCCCGGCGCTGGTACGCGGCCCAGAGCCGCGGAGCCCGCTTCTACGGGCCGCTCGCGCGGGTCGTCGTGCTCACCGACATCACGGACATGCGCCGGCGTGAGCAGCGGGCGCTGCACGATGCGAGCCACGATCAGCTCACCGGCCTGCCCAACCGGGCGGCCTTCTTCCGCCGCGTCGGCGAGCAGCTCGAGGGGCGCATGCCCGGCCAGGTCCTGGGCCTGCTCTACTGCGACCTGAACGGCTTCAAGGGCGTGAACGACACGCACGGCCACGCCGCCGGCGACGCGCTGCTGCAGCTGGCCGCGCAGCGCCTGGTCAGCGTCGTGCGGACGACCGACCCCGTGTTCCGGGTCGGCGGCGACGAGTTCGTCATCCTGCTGCCGTCGCTGCCCGCGGTCGCCGCCGGGCGGGTCGTCGACCTGATGAAGCAGCGGATCGTGAAGGTCTTCGCGCCGTCGTTCTCGGTCGGCTCCGCGGCCGCGCGCGTGGGCGTCGCCGTCGGCACCGCCATGTCGCCGCTGGACGCCGAGTCGGCCGACGCGCTGGTCGACCACGCCGACCAGGCGATGTACGCGCACAAGCGGTACCTGAAGCAGCTCGCCGGATAACAGCACGCGCGGCGCGTTTGCGGCAGAATCGGGCGACCGCCGAGAGGCGGCGTCCCTAACCGCCACCGCAGGAGACCGCCATGGCCGACACCAAGATCCTGCTGCACGAGCGCGACATGCCGCGCGCCTGGTACAACGTCCTCGCCGACGCCCCGTCGCCGCCGCAGCCGCCGCTGCATCCCGGCACGGGCGAGCCGATCGGCCCGGACGACCTCGCTCCCCTCTTCCCGCGCGACCTGATCATGCAGGAGGTCTCGGCCGATCCCGAGATCCCGATCCCCGAGGAGGTGCTCGACGTCCTGCGGCTGTGGCGGCCGACGCCGCTCTACCGCGCCCACCGACTCGAGCGCGCGCTGGGCACGGCGTCGCGGATCTACTACAAGTACGAGGGCGTCTCGCCCGCGGGGTCGCACAAGCCGAACACGGCGGTCGCCCAGGCGTACTACAACGCCCGCGCCGGCCGCCGCCGGATCGCGACCGAGACCGGCGCCGGCCAGTGGGGCAGCTCGATGGCGCTCGCGTGCGGCTTCTTCGGCCTCGAGTGCAAGGTCTACATGGTGCGGGTCTCCTACGACCAGAAGCCCTACCGGCGGATGATGATGGAGACGTGGGGCGCGTCGGTCGTCCCCAGCCCGTCGCCCGACACGAACGCGGGCCGGGCCATGCTCGAGCGCGACCCCGACTCGCCGGGGAGCCTCGGCATCGCGATCTCGGAGGCCGTCGAGGATGCGGCGACGCACGACGACACGAGCTACGCGCTCGGCTCGGTGCTCAACCACGTCCTGCTGCACCAGACGGTGATCGGGCAGGAGGCGCACCGCCAGCTCGACCTCGCCGGCGAGAGCGGGGTGGACGTGGTGATCGGGTGCGTCGGCGGCGGGTCGAACTTCGCCGGCCTGACCCTGCCGTTCATCCGCGACAAGATCGCGGGCGCCGACATCGAGGTGATCGCCTGCGAGCCGGCGTCGTGCCCCACGCTCACCCGCGGCCCGTTCGCCTACGACTTCGGCGACACCGCCCAGCTGACGCCGCTCGTCCCCATGCACACCCTCGGCCACGACTTCATCCCGCCCGGCATCCACGCCGGCGGGCTGCGCTACCACGGCGCCGCGCCCATCGTCTCGCAGCTCCTGCTGGACGGGCTGCTGCGGGCCGAGGCCTACCGCCAGAACGACGTCTTCGAGGCGGCGGTCACCTTCGCCCGCACCGAGGGGATCGTGCCGGCGCCGGAGACCGCCCACGCGATCAAGGGCGTCGTCGACGCCGCCCGCCGGGCCGACGAGGCCGGGACCGAGCAGGTGATCCTCTTCAACCTGTCCGGCCACGGCCACTTCGACATGGCCGCATACGACGCGTACCTGCACGGCCGGCTCGAGGACCACGAGATGCCCGAGGCCGAGATCGCGCGGGCGCTGCGCGCGATCGAGCCGCTGCCGAAGCCGGCGACGGTGTGAGGTATGGGGACAGTCCCCGCGGCGCGGGGACTGTCCCCGATTGTCATGCGGCGCGCCGCAGGCCGGCGGCGATGCCGGCGCCGACCTCGTCGATCTGCTCCTTCGTGCAGATCAGCGGCGGCGAGATCGCCAGGCACGGGTTCACGCGGTCGTCGAGGCGCACGATCACGCCCTCGGCCCGGATCGCGTCGCGGGCGGCGGCCAGGATGCCGGCCTCGCGCAGCTCGATGGCGCGGAAGAACCCGAAGCCGCGGGCCTCGACGACGAGGTCGGATCCGCCCGCCACCTCGTCCAGGACGCTCCCGAGGTGATCCTCGAGCGCGCGCACGTTCGCGAGCACGTCCAGGCGCTCCATGATGTCGAGGTTGGCCAGGGCGACGGCGCAGGAGAGCGGATGCCCGCCGAACGTGAAGCCGTGCGCGTAGACCGCCTTCTGGTCGAGCAGCGGCGCCGCGACGTCGTCCGTGAAGAGGACGCCGCCGAGCGGCGCCTGGCCGGACGTCACGCCCTTGGCGAAGGTGATGATGTCGGCGTCGAAGCCGAGCCGTTCGGAGCCGAACCATGCGCCCAGCCGGCCGAACCCGGTGATCACCTCGTCGCACCAGAGCAGGATCCCGTGGCGGTCGCACAGCTCGCGCAGCCGCTGCGGGTAGCCGGGCGGCGGGGCCAGGCAGCCGCCGGCGTTCTGCACCGGCTCGACGACGACGGCGGCCACGGTCTGCGGCCCCTCGGCGATGATCGTGCGCTCGATCGCGGTGACCGCGGCGTCGGCCCACTCCTCCTCGGTGACCGCCTGCCGGTAGTTGCGGCGGTCGGTGTTCTCGGCGTGGCGGACGTCGCCGAGGAGCGGCTCGAACGGCGCCCGCGCCGCCGGGATGCCGGTCAGCGAGAGTGCGCCGAGCGTGCAGCCGTGATAGGCGCCGCGGCGCGCGATCACCTTGCGCCGCAGCGGCTCGCCCCGGCCCAGCCAGTGCTGGCGCACGAGCTTGAGCGCCGACTCGACCGCCTCCGAGCCGCCGGACGTGAAGAACGCGCGGCTCAGGTTCTCGGGGGCGAGGTCGGTGACACGCCGGGTGAGCTCGACCGGCGCCGGCGACGTCGCCGCCCCGTTGGGGTAGAAGCCGAACGACTCGAGCTGGCGCTTGGCCGCCTCGCCCAGCTCCGGCCCGTGGGAGTAGCCGATCTGGGTGGTGAAGAGGCCCGACATCGCATCGAGGAGCCGCGTCCCGTCCGCCTCGTAGACGTACGGGCCCTCGCCGCCGACCAGGATCGGCGGCGCGGCGCCGTCGAAGTCCGCCATCCGCGTCCACGACAACCACTCCTTGCCCGCGGCCTCCCGCAGGGCATCGACGCCCTCGTGCACCGTCGCCATCTGGAACGTCCTCCTCGGTCGGAAATCCTCCGGCGAGCATAGCTGCTGGTATTCCAATTCTTCGGCGCTATCGTTGCGCCCGCGGGCAGCTTCAACGGGGTCGAGGGGGTACGAACCATGCATCATCGTCCGCTGCTGCTTGCCCGCGGGGCGGCAGCCGCCATCGCTGCGGTGGCCGCGATCTCGCTGGCCGCGCCGGCGCCGGCCGCCGCGAGCTCGCCCTGCGGTCACGTCCGCAGGCCGCCTGCCTGGAAGCACATCGTCGTGATCGCGTTCGAGAACCATTCCTACGCCGACATCCTGGGGAAGGGCGCGCCGCGCAGCTACTTCAAGACGCTCGCGAGCAAGTGCGGCTCGGCGCTCCACTATCGGGCCGTGCACTTCCCGCGCAGCCTGCCCAACTACCTCGGCGCGACCGGCGGCAGGATCGTGACGACGTCGGACTGCCTGCCCGCTCCGGGGTGTCGGAGCGGCAGGGGCAACATCTTCAGCCAGCTCGGCCGGCCGAGCTGGCGCCTGTTCGCCGAGTCGATGCCGTCGCCGTGCTACCGCAAGGACACCTCGCTGTTCGCCGCGCGGCACGCGCCGGCGCTTTACTACACCCGCATCCGGACGGCCACGTGCCGCGCCGACGTCGTGCCGCTGCCGTCACATCGGCTCAAGCTCGAGCGGCGGTTCACCTGGGTGACCCCGAACCTCACACACGACATGCACGACGGCACGCCCGCCCAGGCGAGCGCCTGGCTGCAGTCGTTCCTGGGCGGGCCGAACGGGGTGCTGCACCGGCGCCCGTACACGCGCGGGCACACGGCCGTCTTCATCTGGTTCGACTCATCGTCCGGGTCCGGGACGGCCGCGACGCCGATCCCGTTCGTCGTCATCTCGCCCTCGACGCCGGCGAAGCGGGCGCTGCGGCCGATGAACCATTTCAGCGCGCTGCGGGCGTGGGAGTCGATGCTGCACCTGCCGTGCCGGGGCGCCGCATGCTTCGTCAGGGGGCTGCGGATCCCGTTCAACCTGTAACGGAAGCGCCGAAAATCTGTCGCGTCATCCGTTCGGGGTCTGACCCCGAACGGAGCGGCGCATGGCCATGAGCGCCTCGCGCATGTCGGCGCGGACGAAGCCCTTGAGCGCCCCGTGGCGCTTGGTGGGCTTGCGCCCGAGCCGGGAGACGAGGTCGTCGCTCGCGCTGCGGTACGCCGCCGCCGCCGTCGAGCGCGGGGCGCTCGCGACCACCGGGGAGCCCGCCAGGGCGGCGGTGTCGTGGCGGGCGCTGCGCGGGATCTGGGCCGGCGACACCAGCTCGCCGAAGCGCTCGCGCATGAGGGCGGTCGCCGCCAGGGCGCCCGGGCGGCGCGCGTCGACGAACGTCGGCAGGAGGACGAGCGGCGTGTAGCGCCTGCCCGCCTCGTGCTCGATGGCCCGCACGGCCTCGATCGTGCCCTGAAGCGCGTCGATCGACAGGTAGTCGGCGCCCGCGGGGATCACGACGGCGTCGGCCGCACGCAGGGCCGACGCGCTCAGGCCGCCGAGGCCCGGCGGCGTGTCGACGATGACGACCTCCCATTCCTCGTTCGCGCCGTCGAGTGCGGCGGCGAACCGCCCGCCGCGGCGGCCGTCGCCGTGCACGGTCGCCTCCTCGGTCGCGAGCCGCGGGTCGGCCGGCACCACGCCGAGCCGGTCGAGCAGCTCCACCGGCGAGCGGCGAGCCCACCAGCGCGGCTTGCCACGAAACATGCCGCCCGAGCCGTCCTCGACGGCCGCCGGGACGCCGACCGCGACGCCGGCCGACCCCTGCGGGTCGAGGTCGACGAGCAGCACCCGGCGCGACTCGAGCGCCATCGCGGCGGCCAGGTTCACGGCCGTCGTCGTCTTCCCGACCCCGCCCTTCCGGTTGACCACCGCGACCACGTGCACGCGGGCCATTCTGTCACGTCGTGCGATCCGGGGAATCCCCCCGTTGGTAGCATCGCGCCCGTGAAGGCCACGCTCGAGCGCGAGCGCAAGCTCACCGCTCCGTCCGGGTTCGTCCTGCCGCACCTGCCGGGGGAACCGCTGCCGGCGCGCGAGCTCAGCTCGACGTATCACGACACGCCGGGGCTGCGGCTGGCGGCGGCCGGGATCACGCTGCGCCACCGGGTCGAGCGCGGCGGCGGCGCCTGGCAGCTCAAGCTGCCCCGCGGAGCCGACCGGCTCGAGCTCGAGTTCGAGGGCGGTGCCCGGGCGGTGCCCGCCGAGGTGACGGCCCTGCTGACGGCGCACCTGCGCGGCGCCAGGCCGGTGCCCGTCGCGCGTCTGCGCACGCACCGGGCCGGGGTGCTCGTCCGCTCCGGCGGACGCGCGCTCGCGGAGGTGGTCGTCGACTCCGTCGCGGTGTTCGAGGGCCGCCGGATCGCCCGCCGCTTCGAGGAGCTCGAGGTCGAGCTCGTCGACGGCACCGTGTCCGACCTGCGCGGGATCGTGCGCCGCCTGCGCCGGGCCGGCGCCGTCGAGGCGGATCTGCGGCCGAAGCTCTTTCAGGCGCTCGACCTGCCGCCGCCGGAGGCCGCCGAGCGCCCGGACCGCTCCGCCTCCGCCCGGGAGCACGTCGCGGCCGCGCTGCGGGCGCAGTACCGCGCGATCGTCCGCCACGACCCCGGGACCCGGCTCGGGCAGGACTCCGAGGAGCTGCACCAGATGCGCGTGGCCACGCGGCGTATGCGCGCGATCCTGCGCGCGGCCCGGCCGCTGCTCGACTCCGAGTGGGTGCGCGAGGTACGCGCCGAGCTCGGCCGGCTCGGCGGCGCGCTCGGGCCGGTGCGCGACCTGGACGTGCTCGTCGAGCACCTGCGCGCCGACGCCGGCGCGCTCGGCGGCGAGGACGAGGGGGCGTTCCTCACGCTCATCCTGAAGCTCGAGGCCGAGCGGGCGGCGGATCGCGACGCCATGCTCGCCGCCCTGGGCGACCCCCGCTACGTCGCGCTGATCGAGCGCCTCGACACTGACACCAAGGCGCCGCCGGTGGCCAGGAGCGAGCGGTCGCTGCGCGATCTCGCGGCGCGCGAGTTCCGCCGCCTGCGCAAGGCGATGCGGGCGCTCGGCGCCGATCCGCCGGACGACGAGCTGCACGCCGCCCGCATCGCCGTCAAGCGGGCCCGGTACGCGGCCGAGCTGGCCGAGCGCGCGGTCGGCCGCGGCGCCTCGGCCGTGATCCGCGAGGCCAGGGTGCTCCAGGACGTGCTCGGCGACCACCAGGATGCCGCCGTGGCCGAGGCGCGCATCCGTGCGCTCCTGGGGGCGCGAGCGCCCGCCGCCCAGGCGGTCGCCGCCGGTCGGGTGATCGAGCGCCAGCACGAGCGCCGCCGCGCGGCCCGGGCCGCGTACCCGAAGGCGTGGCGTGACCTCGAGCGCCGCGCAGATGGAGTATTCCTATAGCCGTGCGGTTGCTCGTTTTCCGCCATGGCATCGCCGAGGAGGCCGCCGCCGACGGCACGGACGCGTCGCGCGTGCTCACCGCGGAGGGCGTGTCGCGCACGCGCAAGGCCGCCCGCGCCCTGGCCCGCCTGTGCGATCCCCCCGACGTGATCCTGACGAGCCCCAAGGCCCGCGCCCGCCAGACGGCGGACGCGGCGGCGGAGGCGTTCGGGAGCCCGACCGAGGTGCTCGACGAGCTGGCGGACGGCCCGCCGGAGCCGGCGCTCCGCGCGCTCGCCCGGCGGTCCGAGGGGACGGTGATGATCGTCGGCCACGAGCCGATGCTGAGCGAGCTCGTGGAACGTGTCTGTACGGGGAGCCGGTCACGGGGATTCATCGACCTGCGCAAGGCGGGCTGCGCGTGCCTCGACGTCACGCTCCGCCCCGACGGGGACGCGACGGAGGCGATCCTCCTGTGGCTCGCCACGTCGAAGATGCTGCGTGCCGCCGCCCCCGGCTGAGCCGCTTCGCACGGTCGCCAAGGAGTGGGGGCGGCTCGGCGCCATCGGGTTCGGGGGGCCGCCGACGCACATCGTGCTCCTGCGCGAGATCTGCGTCGGGCGCCGGGGATGGATCCCGGCGGACGAGTTCGAGGACGCGATCGCCGCGTGCAACCTGCTCCCGGGCCCATCGTCGACCCAGCTCGCGATCTACTGCGCCGGCCGCGTCGGCGGCTGGCGCGGGGCGCTCGTCGGCGGCGCCGGTTTCATCCTTCCCGGCCTCGCGATCATCATCGCGCTCGCGGCGCTGTTCCTGTCCTCGTCGCCGCCGGGCTGGGTGCGCGCGGCCGGAGCGGGCGGCGGGTCGGCCGTCGCCGCCGTCGCCGTGCGCGCGGCGCTCGACCTCGCGCTGCCGTCGTGGGAGCGCGCGGCCGGCGCGGCGAGACGGCTGCGCTGGGTCGTCTACGCGGCGGCCGGCGGGGCCGCCGCCGCGCTGGCCGGGCCCTATGTCGTGGTCGCGCTCGTGGCCTGCGGCGGCGCCGAGGTTTTGATCCGCCTGGGCCGGACCGGCCCGATCAGCCTGGCCGCGGCGCCCCACGCCGCCGGGCTCGGCTCCCTGGCATCGACGGCGCTCAAGGTGGGGGCCCTCAGCTTCGGCGGCGGGTTCGTCATCATCCCGCTCATGCAGTCCGACGCCGTCTCCCGGTATCACTGGATGACCGGCCCGCAGTTCCTCGACGCCGTCGCGCTCGGCCAGGTCACGCCCGGCCCGGTGGTCGGGACGGTCGCGGCGGTCGGCTACGCCGCCGGCGGCGTCGGCGCGGCGATTCTGGCGGCGCTGGTCGCGTTCTCGCCGTCGTTCACGTTCGTCCTCCTCGGCCGG
>JAICJM010000330.1 GCA_025928435.1 Thermoleophilia bacterium | reverse complement strand
CGCGTCGTCGACGTGGTCGCGCCGCTCGAGCCCGACCTGGTCGAGCCGGACTGGCGCACGTGCCTGGCGGCCCTCATGCGCATGTCGCGCCGGCGCGCGCTCGTCGTCGTCTTCTCCGACGCCCTCTACGCGCAGTCCGACGACCGTCTCGCCGCCCTGCTCGGGACGCTCGCCCGCCGCCACACGGTCGTGTTCGCGTCGATCCGCGACGCCGAGCTGACCGAGCTCGCCGCCCAGCCGGTGGTCGACCCCGGCTCGCTCTTCGAGCGCGGGGTGGCCACGCAGATGATCGAGGATCGCGGGGCCGCGCTGGCCGGGATCCGCCGCCGGGGCGTGCACACGGTCGATTCGAGCCCGGAACGGCTCACCGAGGCCGTCACCGAGCGGTTCCGCGCCCTGCGGGCCGCCGGTGTGCCGTGACACACCTTTTACACGGCGGACGCAGATCCGGGCGGGAACGGTAGGCACCATGCAGGTATGGCACGGATCGGTCGCATCGGGTCGCACGTTGCGCTGGTCGTCCTCGTGCTCGTCGCGGCGGGCTGGCGGGCGACGGGGGTGTCCGACCAGCCGCCGCCGCTCGACCTCCGCGTCGGCGGGGCCGCGCGGCAGGCGGTCGCGGGCTCGACGCTCGCCGACGCGATCCGCGACCTCGGCCTGAAGCCGCGCCCGGGCGACCTGGTCGACGTCTCCGGGGCGACGATCGCCGCCGGCCGCTATCCCGGCCGGGTGCTCGTGAACGGCGCGCCGGCCTCCGGCGCCGACCCGCTGCGCCCGGGCGACCGGCTCCGGCTCGAGCCCGGGCCGGACCACACCGAGCCGGTGACCGTCGGCCGCGTGCCGGTGCCCGGCGGCGAGCCGGCCGACCCCGAGTACACCCTCGGCCGGGTGCCCGGCGACGAGGTGACGGTGCGGGGCAAGATCTCGCGCAAGGTGGCGTCGAACGCGTTTCGGCCCACCGGGCCGCCCAGCGTGCCGCAGGCGGTGGCGCTCACGTTCGACGACGGGCCCTGGCCGGGTCAGACGATGCAGGTGCTCGCCATCCTGCGACGGTTCCACGCGCGGGCGACGTTCTTCACCGTCGGCGACCTCGCCGAGCACTTCCCGCGCATCATCGAGGCCGAGCAGCGCCAGCGCGGCATCCTCGTGGAGGACCACTCCTGGAGCCACCCGCTGACGCCCCCCTTCGGCGAGCAGCGCCCGGGCGTCGTGCGTGAGCAGATCGGCCGCGCCCGCAGCACGCTCATCTCGGAGGGGGTCACGCCGACCCTGTTCCGGCCGCCCGGCGGCGGCTGGTCGGATCAGGTGGTCGTGATCGCCTCCAGCCTGGGCTGCCGGGTCGTGCTCTGGTCGGTCGACCCGCGCGACTGGGCGCCCGGCCGCACGGCGAAGGGCATCGCCCGATCGGTGCTCTCGCACGTCGAGGCGGGGTCGATCGTGATCATGCACGACGGCGGCGGCGACCGAACGGCCACGATCCGGGCGCTGCCCCGGATCATCCGCGGCATCCGCCGCATGGGGTTGCGGCTGGTGACAGTCGAGGAGTAGCCGGGGCCCGTTTCGGGGGTACGATTCGGCCGGCACCCCAGCGGGCGACGGGAGGCGGATGGGCGAGAACCGCGAGTACTGGCTCGGGCACTGCGAGGGCTTCGACGTCCGCGCAGGGGATCGGCGCGTGGGGGTGGTGGAGTACGTCCGCTACGGCTCGGCGCACGACCGCCCGGACGCGATCTTCGCCCTCAGCGGCACCTTCCGCACCCGCGTGCTCGAGGTGCCGGTCGACGACGTGAAGGAGCTCGACCCGGACCACGAGACGGTCTGGATCAGCGACGCGCTGGCCGCCACCGCCCCGTTCGCCCCCGCCGGCCTCGAGGCCCACCTGGCCGGCGTCCAGCGCTGGTGGACGGGCCTGCGTGGCGGCACCCGCCGTACCCACGACGCCTGAGCGCGCACCAAACGGGGTCAGACCCCTTCTGGTGCATCACGCCGCACCCGTGTCTCATCGTGCTGCCTGCAAGATGCGCATGTCACAAACCTAGCGCGGAGTGCCTGAACCGGCCACGGCGGGTCGAGCCGGAAGATGCGCCTG
>JAICJM010000015.1 GCA_025928435.1 Thermoleophilia bacterium | reverse complement strand
TGGAGTTGACCCGGTTTCATTGACATCGCGATGCTTTCGGGGTTGGTCTCGAGGGAGGAGCGGAGATGTCCAGGACGAGGCCGCCGTATGCGGCGGAGTTTCGGCGGGAGGCGGTCAGCCTGTTGCGCAGCGGCGCGCGGTCGCCGAAGCAGTTGGCCGGGGAGTTGGGGTGTTCTGAGCAGACGCTGCGTAACTGGCTGCGGCAGGACGAGGCGGATCGTGGTGAGCGCAGCGACGTGCTCACCAGCGAGGAGCGGCGCCGGCTGCGAGAGTTGGAGCGCGAGAATCGGGTGCTCAAGCAGGAGCGTGAGATCCTCAAGCGTGCGGCGGTTTTCTTCGCCAGGGAGACCGAGGGGCCGAGATGAAGTTTCGGTTCGTCGAGGCGGAGCGAGCACGGTTTCCTGTCTCCCTGCTGTGCAAGACGATCGGCGTGACCCGCGCCGGCTACTACGCCTGGAAGCGCCGCGCGCCTAGCCCGCGCAGCCTCAGCGATGCGAAGCTGACCGAGCGGATCGCCCTCATCCACACGGACACAAGCGGCATCTATGGCGCGCCGCGGATCCATCTGGAGCTGCGCGACGAGCATCAGGTGCGCGTCTCGCGGAAGCGGGTCGCGCGGTTGATGCGGCTGGCCGGGTTGCGCGGCGCGGATGGCCGCCGGGGCGGGCCGCGCACCACCATCCGCGATGCGAAACGAGAGTCGGCGCCGGATCTGGTCGACCGCCAGTTCGCCCGCTCTGAGCCGAATCAGTTGTGGGTGTGCGACATCAAGTACGTCCAGACCGCTCAGGGCTTCCTGTTCC
This sequence comes from Thermoleophilia bacterium, assembly GCA_025928435.1. The sequence continues at coordinate 33,709 of JAICJM010000015.1, read as the reverse complement.
TGTCCGCGGTGCAGGACACCTTCTCGCGCCGGATCGTGGGCTGGTCGATGCGCGACGACTTGGAGACCGAGCTGATCCTGGACGCCTTGGGGATGGCCGTCACAGCCCGCGGCGGCGCCGGCGTGGTGTGCCACTCCGACCACGGAAGCCAATATACGAGCGTGGCCTACGGCACGTATGCCAAGCAGTCAGGCATCGACCTGTCCATGGAATCGGTCGGCGACCCCTGGGACAACGCGATGGCGGAGACGTTCTTTGCCAGCTTGGAGAAGGAGCTCCTGCGCCGCGAGCACTTCGAGACCCGCGAGCACGCCCGGATGCGGATCTTCTGGTACATCGAGTGCTTCTACAACCCCCGCCGCCGGCACACGAGCCTGGGCGGCATCTCACCCGCAGCCTACGAACAGCGATACTACGACAAAGCCAACGCGGCCTAACCACCAGGTGTCAACGCAAGTGGGTCAACTCCACCCAATCGCCTTCAACGGTCGTTCGGCGGCACGCCCACTCCACGCCGGCACGCATGCCTAGAAAGAACCACGCACTCGCTCGGGCGGCGCATCGCCACGGTTGCCGTGAGACCGGCGAGCCCGCGCTATTCAATCCGGAGTACCGAGGCGATGTCCACCGTCCATGCGCTCATGGGGCGACCTCGGCGGCTCTTGACGCTCGAAGCGGCGGTGCTACGATGCCGGGCGGTCGATGAAGGTGGGTTGTGGTGGAAGGGCAGACCGCCACCCGCACGGTACTTCTCGTTGAGGATAACGAGCAGTTGCGGGAGCTGTATCGAATGATCCTCGACGACGCAGGGTTCCGGGTTCTCGCGGCGGAGGATGCGCCGCAGGCGCTTGCATATGCCGGCTCGGTGGACGTGCTTGTCACCGATTTGTCGTTGCCGGGGATGAACGGCCGCGACCTCGCGGAGCGGATCCGTGACCAACAACCCGACGTGCCGGTCTTGTTTACGTCTGGATGGGCAGCGACGTCGGTGCCCGATGGGTCGGTTCCTGGCGCTGCGTTCCTGGGTAAGCCGTTCCAACGCCGCGAGTTCTTGCAGTCGATCGAGACGTTGCTCGATTCCGGCGGCCATGCCTGATTCCAAGCCGACGGGCGCGACTCCTCGGCGGTGGTCGGCGGGGTGGCATCTCGCCGGGCTTGTGGCCGTTTTCGTTGTCACGGCGGCGGCGGGAGTCGTGTACGCGGCTGTTCAGACCCGAAGCGACGCTCGGCGGGCCGCCGAGACATCCGCAACCCACTCGGCGCGCACAGCAGCGAATGAACTGGGCAGCGACATCGTGACGCTGCGCAAAACGGTGGCCTCGTTGGCAGCGAACCCGCAAGTCCCCGCGACATTCACGAACCCGGCTGCTTGCACCTTGTCGTTCGCCGCCTCGAGCGGGCTCGGAAACGGGCATCTGGATATCGTCCGCCCCAACGGTGTGGTCGCCTGCTCATCGGCGAAGGACAAGACGATGTCCTACGCCCATTCATCATGGTGGTCGGAGGCGCCGCATCGGCCGGTGATGCGTGCCCCAGCAACGGATCCCGTGACCGGACGTCCCGCCGTCGTGGTTTCGGCCCCGATCCATGGGCGCGGCGCGGTGGTGGCCGTCGCCGATCTCGATCCCGTCGGCGGCGAGTTGGCCACCCTCTACGGCAACGGAGAACCAGTTGAGTTCCTCCTTACCACGGCCGATCGCCGTCGGATACTCGTCCGGTCGATCGCCGCCAAGAAGTGGGTCGGCCAAGGCGTCGGGCATACGCCGCTTGCAGGGTTTGACGGCGCCGGCGAACATCGCGGCGTCGACGGCGTCTCACGGTTGTATGAGTCGGCGACCGTTTCGGGGACCGGCTGGCACTTGTACGTCGGCCAACGCAGCTCTGCAGTTTTCGCGGCCGCCGCCAGCCTTCGCAACCGACAGGTCGTGATCATCCTCATAGGCTTGGTCATCGTGCTAGCCGGAACGATCCTGGCCTATCGGCGGATCGCGATGCCGATCAAGCGACTGCGGGAAGCCGTATGCGCCTGGGCGCCAGACGACGCGTCGCCTGGACGGATCCCGGTCGACGGTCCGGCAGAGCTGGCCGCCCTTGCCGGGGATATCGACGGGTTGATCGAGTCGGTGACGCGCGAACTGGCCGGCCGCCGCAAGGCGGAAAAAGCGGCGTCGGCATCCGAGGAGAACTATCGGCTCCTATTCCAGGCGAGCCCCGTCCCCATGTGCATCTGCACCGCCCGGGAGCTTCGAATCGTCGAAGCAAACGACGCCGTAATCGTCGAGTACGGCTACTCCGCCGACCGCCTGCTGCAAATGTCCGTCGTAGATCTCGCTGACGAATCCGACCGCGCCATACTCAGCGGCGTCCTTACCGATCGCGCGCCGTCCGAACGGGTCGGGCCGCTTCGCCAGGTCACCGCTGACGGCAGCGAGCTCGAGGTCCGCGTCACCTCCTACCCCGTCACCTTCGCCGGCGCCGCGGCGCGCGTCGTGATGCTCGAGGACGTCGGCGCCCGCGAACGCTATGAGCGGCAGCTCCGACAGTCGCAACGCCTCGAGAGCCTCGGCCAGCTCGCAGGAGGAGTCGCCCACGACTTCAACAACCTGCTCGGGGTCATCCTCGGCTATACCGGATTCACTCTGGAACGGGTCGCCGATGCTGACGAGACCAGCAATACCGGGGACTGGCGAAGCGAGGTGCGGCAGAACGTGATCGAGATCGACCAGGCGGCCCAGCGAGCGGCTCGCCTGACGCACCAACTGCTCGCCTTCGCCCGCCGCGAAGTCGTCCAACCGACCATCGTCGACGTGAACGCGGTCATCGACGAGCTCGAGCCGATGCTGCGCCGCACCCTCGGCGAGCGAGTCCATCTCGACACCATGCTCACTTCCGAAGCGTGGACGATCGAGATCGACAAGGGCCAGTTGGAGCAGGTACTCGTGAATCTCGCCATCAATGGTCGAGACGCCATGCCCGACGGAGGCCACCTCACCATCGACACCGAGAACATCGACGTCGACGCATCGTACGCTGCTACCCGGCCCGGCTTGGCAACCGGCCGCTACCTCCGCGTGCGCGTCTCAGATACCGGCGAGGGGATGGATGAACGCACCCTCCAACGCGCCTTCGAGCCGTTCTTCACCACTAAACCGACCGGCAAAGGCACCGGCCTCGGACTGTCGACCGTCTACGGGATCATCACCCAGGCAGGAGGCCGAGCCCAGATCTACTCAGAACCAGGCATCGGAACCACCTTCACCGCCCTTCTCCCCGCTACGCAGGTGACCGCCGCCGCAAGCGCACCTGACCCGGTTCGCTCAGCCCAGTCGGGAGACGAGACGGTCTTGGTGGTGGAGGACGAGGCGGCGCTTCGCGACGTCACCGCAAAGATGCTGCGTCAGAACGGCTATACCGTGCTCACGGCCGGCGATGGTGCCGAAGCGATCGAAATCTCCTCGAGCCACCCCGATCCTATCGACCTCCTCATTACTGACGTGGTCATGCCCGGGATGTTGGGCCGCGAGGTCGCCGAACACATCACCGACCTCGAACCAGACATCGCCGTGCTCTACATCTCCGGATACGCCGAACCCGTGCTCGGCGCCCAGGGCCGCCTCGACGCCAACATTGCCTTCCTCGATAAGCCCTTCTCCGAGCCGGCACTCTTGGCCAAGGTCCGCGCCGTCCTCGCGCACGCCATGGCAGCGCGGTAGCCAGCCGACCACGGGCGGCCCGGCCGCCTCCGTGTCAGCCGGGGCGCCCACCACTCTGACTTAGGGTCGTTGAATCGTTATGCCGTGGATCGCGAGTCTTGACTGGCCCGGCGGGCGCGGCCGTCACGTGGGCGAAGCGACGATGGGCCCAACCCGCCGTGCTGGCTCGGATCGTCGCCGAGGGATCTCAGGAGCGCTCGCCATGCCGGCTTCGCGTGGTACCTGGAGTCGAACGGCAGGGCACGCTGATCGGCGCCGCGCCAGCTGTCCGCGTCCGTGATCCCCCAGATCGTCACGGCGGTGCACGCCGCTACCGCTCGGCAAGCTCCGCCGACGACGGCGTAGACGTGTGCCTGGCGGGTGAGTCGTTCGCTGAGGCTACCGGCGGCGCGAGTCGTGACGTCGAGCTCGGTTATCTCTACTTGGACGCCCGGCCGGGCCAGATTGCGAAGACTCGTGAGGAGTTCGGGTGTGGTCGGGTGGTCGTTGATGTCGTAGTGGGCTTCGACACCGACGCCATCAATGGGCACGTGGTCGGCACGCAGCCGACGCACGAGCCGGAGCATCGCCCGCTCCTTCGAATCGGGCCAGCCAAGGCCGTAGTCATTGATGAAGAGGCGCACCGATGGATCGGCGCGGTGCGCCGCGCGCAGTGCAAGCGCGATATAGCCCGGGCCGATGACGCGCTCCCACAGGCTTGGCCGGAGTCCGCCGCGGTTGGTCAGCGGCTCGTTGACAACATCCCAGTCTTGGATGCGACCCCGGTAGCGGCCGACGACCGTCATGATGTACCGCTGCAACATGCCGGCCAACTGCACGTGGGTCCAGTGACGATGTCGCACCCAGGCCGGAATCAGCTCATCCCAGACCAAGGCATGACCGCGCACGGCAAGGCCGTGACTCTTGGCGAAGTTCACGATCCGGTCGGCGCGCCCGAACGTGAACTGCCCCGGCGCGGGCTCGATGTCGTTCATGTCCATCTCGTACTCCGGGGTGACCGAGCCGAAGCGGGAGAGCAGGATGCGGACGTACGAGCCGTTTCTCTGGGTGAGCTGATCACCGTTCAGCGTTGTACCCACGATCGGGGGCGCATTCGCAGGCCGCGACGGCGGCGAGATCGGCGAGGACGCCGAGCCGTGGATTGGCGAGGCGCGGGCGCCGCACGACGCGTTCAAGACCGCGAAGCCGAGCGCAAGCGTGGCGGCCACGACGAAGAGCATTCTGTTGTCCCCGATCCCTGACACGCCGCGCCTAGCACGAGACCGATTTACCGTAGCGGCCGAACACGTCGCCGGTGACGATGCTTGCAGAGCGCGCGCGACCCACATCCCGCGCCCGGTGTCGATGAAGGGCCAGATGCCCAGACGCGTCAAGCTAAACCTGCTCGTTGAGGTCCGTGTGCCGGTCGCCATACCTCGTGCCGGCGGATCTCCACGATCGCGACCAGCGATTCGAACACCCAGCGGGGGCGGCCCGGCCTTTAGGCGCACGGCGCGCCTTTCCTTCTAGACGCGTCCGCGAAGCGCGAGTACGTCGGCCACGCAGTGGCGCGTTTCCGGGTACAAGCCGACCGTTCGCACCGCACGGCCGCCTTCGTAGTAGGCGGCCGCAGCAAGCCGCTCGCTCCCACCGAATCTCTGGATGAGGTGGTGAAGAAGAGCGACCCCAACGCGGATACCGCCGCCGCCGGTGCGGGCGACCGGATGGCCGATCAGACTCCGCTCGACATACCGCCAGGTGCGAGGGATGACTTGCATCGGCCCCCACGCGCCGGCCGACGAGGTGATATCGACCTGGAAGCCCGACTCCTGCCAGGCGATCGCGCGCGCAAACTGGGAGTCGACGCCATAGTGTGCACACCAGTAGTCGATCGAGGCGACCACCGACCACGGCCCGGTGGGCGTCGGCAGCTGACCGACGCCAGACGTGTGAGGGATGCGCAGCGTGATGCCGGCAAAAAGGACGCCGTCGACGCGGAGCCCGTTCAAGCGCGCAAGCGCGCTCAACCCCACACTGAAGTGGGCGGCGATGCCCGAGAGCGTGTCGCCGGGAGCGACATGATAAGAAGCCATCGATACTGCAGCCGCGGTCGCCGTCGGGACGGCCAGGGTGATCCCCGCGGGAAGAATCCGATCGACGCGAAGGTGGTTCACGTTCGCGAGCTCTTCGACGCCGACGCCGTGAGCTGCCGCGATCGCCGACAGCGTGCCTCCATATCGCACCCTGTAGGCCTTGGTCGTCGAGGCCTCCCGGCCGGACGGCACGACAATGACCGTGCCGGCTCGAAGCAGCCCGTAGGTGGAGCGGTGATTCATGCGGGCGAGGTCGGTCAGGCTTGTCCCGTGGGCGAGGGCAATCCCTGAGAGCGTGTCGCCGTAGCGAACGACGTACCGCCTTTCGGCTGCCGCGGACACCGGCATCGCCATCGCCGCGGCGAACGCTACGGCCACCGCGGTTGCCCGACCCATGAGAACCTCCAAGTCCGAGGACTGTCCGGATTCGCCAGTCGGCCGGAGATTCCTTCCAGCCATGCCATGCCGGCACGACGCGCATCGGGCGCTCAGTTTGGTCCGCGATCTGACCGGGGCAAATTCGGCCGGTCGAGCGACGCTGCATTAGGTTCCCGTGCCAGTTCCCTCCGTCGAAGAGAGCCACGTTCGCCGACTCTGCCTGCCAGAGTGAGTGAGGAGCCGGACGCCCCGAGCGGTCAGTTTGAGGGGGCGGGCTTGCGAGCGGTTCGAAGGACGTGCCGCACTGAAGAGGGCCCCCATTCGCCGCCCATAGGCGCAGGTACGAGGCTCGCGTTGAGCCTGGCGGCGATCGTTCGGTAGCTCTGGCCGTCGTCGCGCATCGCGCTCATCTCCTCGACAACGGCGAGCGGCACAGCACGCGGGCTGTTGGGCGGCCCCAGCCTGTCGGCGATCGAAGCAGCCCGGCGGCGCGGCTTACGCACCTTGCGCCACTCCATGCGGCGAGCCAACCGGAGCGCGTCAAGAACCAGGTCTCCGCAAGAGGTCGTCGAGTCAAGCTTGCAGTCAAGCGCCACGAGACGCCACCCCTCGTTGTGTGACCGCTCGACGAGGTCAACCACGTCCAGCGTGTTGCGGCCCAGCCGCGAAAGTTCGGCGACGACGATGCCGCCCACCTTTCCATCCTGGATGCGTGCACGCGCCTCTTGCAGACCTGGCGTACGGCGGTTCTTGGCGTGGTCGCTTTCGTCCTGGTGCCAGCTCACGACGGTGAACAAGCCCCGTTTGGCGGCGATCTCAATCCGTCGGTGCTGATCAGCGACATCAAGCTCGCGGGACACTGTAGGCTCTCGAGCGTAGGCGGCGAGACGCCCAGCGCGGGCGTTCACGACGTCACCGACCCTGGATTCCACAGGCGCCCCCCGGGCACAATGGAATTCCATCGAGTCGGCGTGTCCGCGCAGGTATCCGGCGACATGCCCGGGAAAGACAAGCACATCCACGACGCCGCGCAGGCACTCCGCGGCCTCACACCAAACCATCTCAGGCGAGGCGCTACCCAGCACATCTGCGCGGCGCACCACACCACGCTCATTGCCCATGGGCCGCACTATACCCGCGTCGTCGACTCCGAAACAGGCGCTGTTCCCACCCATGGGAACGGGGCCCCGCCCACGACTCAGCGGCGCCCCGTAGCGGGAGACGGAATGTCGCTGGGCTTAGGAGCGGGTGACCCAGTCGGCTGTCCAGACGCAGGCGTTGGAGAAGCCGTGGTACTGGCCGCATTCCCGGCTGATGCCGATCCACTCGAACCGGGACGAGAGCAGGATTGCGCGGTGCTCGGGACTGTTCATCCAGGCGTGAACGGTCGCGCGAGCGCCTTCGAGCGTGCCTGTCCCCCAGGCGAGAGTTTCCCCGCCAACCCAGGAGGAGTAGCCGGTGACAAAGCCGCTAGTGGCGATGCGGGTGTAGACGGAGGAGCCGGTCGGGCTGGTGTGGGCGAAGTAGTTTCGCTGCAGCATGTCGAGGGAGTGACGCTGGGCGACGCCGCGCAGCTTGGCGGCGGGGTGGACATCCGGCAGGCCGTACCGGGCCCGAACAACATTGATGCGGTCGAGCAGCGCCTTGCGAGGAGCGACCGTAGCGGCCTGCGCCGTGTGGGAGGCGACGCATCCGGTAAAGACGGCGGCCAAAAGGAGCACGATGATGAGGCGAAGCGAGGAAGTGTTCATGCCCCAATAGATCGGAGCCCTCGCCTTGCAACCCCCTCACCGAACCCACGTGTCCACGCTCAGCGCTTCGGATAAACCACAAATACCACGAACCGGGGACACCGCCTTACCAGACTGAGGTTGAGGTTGCCCCCTCTTCGGTTGCCCCCTGGTCAGGCGGCGCCGGCCGCCGTTTAGGTTGAACTGCCGCTCGCGGTGGCCCGCAATGAGAGGGTCACGCCAGCAGAGCGGCCGCGGATCTCGCAGCATCCACCAGGCGAAGCGCGAGTCGCGCCGCGTATCAGCGGCCGGGGTAGATGGGGACAGGCACCGCTCCAACGCAGAGCGATCGTAGAAAGGCGCGGTTTCCATCGACCGGAAGTGCTCCGATGCGGATCCGCCACACGAGCACCGGTGCCGCCAGGTCGAGCAAGCGGTCGCGATAGTCGACCCAGACGAGCACATCGGCCAAACGGTCGGCAGCGGTGATCATCGCCCAATCCGTGAGACCAGAACCCTTCACCGCGACGTTGAGGCGACGACGGGTTCGTACCGTCACGTCGTGCGGCCGACACCGCTCGAGGACGCAGGCCTCCGATCCGAACAACTCCCGGCAGTACGCGGCCACGATCCCTTCCGTGAGCCGTGGCGGCACCTTGACCGCATGGAGAGCGCGGCCGACCGGAGCACGACAACGGACATCCTCGACCGCATCGAATGCAACCAGGAACAGCCGGTCGAGTTCGGCGACCTCCGCCTTCGTCAAGTAGGGAGTCACGATTTGCGAGATTCCGGCGCCGCTCGCCGCGAGGTGGCGGGATCAGTGGGATGGGCTTTGCATGGAAGATCTTGGTCGGCGATTGTTTGGAGAGGTTCGCCGAGGTGGAAACGGGGTCGGTTGCGCTCGTCCTGACGTCGCCGCCTTACAACATCGGCAAGCCCTACGAACAGGCCATGCCGCTCGACGGGTATCTGCTCTGGTGCCGGCTCTGGCTGGCCGAGATCCGTCGCGTGCTCACACCGACGGGCGCCGCCTGGATCAACCTCGGATTTGTAGAGGTCGCGGATCGCGGCAAAGCGGTGCCGCTCCCCTACCTTCTCTGGCCTCTGATCGACCTGTACATCGTGCAAGAGGTCGTGTGGCGGTGCGAGAACGGGGTGGCGTGCAGGCGGAGACTCTCGCCGCGAAACGAGAAGTTGCTCTGGTTCGTGCGAGACCCGGCCTCGTCCCGGTTCAACCTCGACGCCGTCCGCGACCCGAACATCCGCTATCCGAATTCGCGGAAGAATGGGCGCTTGCGAAACAACCCGGCGGCAAGAACCCCAGCGATGTCTGGCACATCCCCAAGGTCGTAGCCGGTCGTGCGACGGCCGAACGGACAGGGCACCCGGCGCAGATGCCGCTTGCGCTTGCAGAACGCGTCATCCTTGCCTGCTCCGAGCCGGGAGACCTGGTACTCGACCCATTTGCGGGGTCCGGTACCACCCTGGTCGCCGCTATGCGCAGCGGCCGACGAGCGGTTGGCATCGAAAGGAACGCCGAGTACGCCGCGACCGCCAAACACCGACTCGTCGGCGGCAGGCTCCCGTGAACTCGCTTGAATGCTCCGCGCCATGCGCCGAGCGTAGGAGGTGTCCGGACACACGGACGGCCGACCAGGTACTTATGCAGGTCTATCGACGCGGTGCCGCAGATCGGCTCAGGAGGGCGCTCGACTCGGCGGAGTCAGCTACACCGCCGTCATCCCGCCGTCCACGGCCCACACCGCTCCGGTGACGTACGACGCGTCCTCCGAAACGAGGAACGCGATTACCGTCGCCACCTCTTCAGGGCGGCCGACCCGTGCGAGCGGCACCGCCCGAAGCGCGGCCAGTCGCCGCGCCTCGTCTTCGACGACCGTACGCGTGAGCGGAGTATCGATGAAGCCCGGCATGACGCCGTTCACGCGGATGCCCTGCGCCGCGTGGTCGCTCGCCATGACACGGATGAGGCCGTAGACACCAGCCTTGCTGGAGCTGTAGGCGACCTCTCCAGGGGCGAGCCCGTAGAGGCCGGTCGGCGAAGCAGTGCACACGACCGCTCCGCCGCCGGAGGCGATCAGCGCCCGCACGCCGTGCCTGCATGTGAGGAAGGTGCCGGTGAGGTTCACCTCGACACCCGATTCCAGACCGCGATGTCCAACAGGTCGACCGAGCCATCGCTCTCGACGGGTTCAATCGCCGCGTTCGCGATCACGATGTCCAAACCGGCCCACCGATTCACCGCGGCTTCAACGGCCGCCTCGACGTCGGCCTCGAGGCTGACGTCCGCCGCAGCCGCAAGCGCCTCGCCACCGGCTGCCCGGATCGTCTCTGCGATGCGCTCGGCGCCGTCAGCATCGACGTCGACAACAGCCACTCGCGCGCCGTCGGCTGCGAGTCGCTGGGCGGTCGCGCGACCGATCCCGCTCGCGCCGCCGGTGATGATGGCGCGCTTTCCTGACAGGCGATTGGTCACGCCGGCCGCGAAGCCTCGGGGGCTATGGCTTCCAGCCGCGGTGCGGCGGCGAGCAGTCGGCGGGTGTACTCGTCCTGCGGTCGCTCGAGCAGCGCCTCCACGGAGCTCTGCTCGCAGACGCGTCCGCGCTGGAGGACGAGCACGCGGTCAGAGATGCTCGCGACGACCCCGAGGTCGTGGGTGATGAAGAGCATGCTTAGGCCAAGGTCGCGGCGCAGCTCGGCAAGCAGCTCAAGCACCGCCGCCTGAACCGACACATCCAGCGCGGAGGTCACCTCGTCGCAGACAAGCAGATCCGGATGGGCCGCCAACGCGCGTGCGATCGCGACGCGCTGCCTTTCACCTCCTGAGAGCTCCCCCGGGTAGCGGTCACGGATGCGGGCTGGCAGGCGCACGAGTCCTAGCAGCGAGCGGATGTCGGCCTCCGCCTCGGCCCGGCTGAGCCGCCGGAGCTGGCGTGCCGGGCGCTCGACGACGTCGGCGACGGTGTGGCGCGGGTTCAGGGAGTCGTAGGGGTTCTGGAACACGATCTGCACCCTGCGGCGCATCTCGACCGGCCGGTCGCCGGCCCGGCCAGCGAGCAGCTGGCCGTCGAGCTCAATCGTCCCCGTGTCGGGGGTGTGCAGGCCGACGACGCATCGCGCGATCGTCGTCTTCCCGCTGCCCGATTCGCCGACGAGCGCAACACACTCCCCGGCCGCGATCGTGAACGAGATGTCCTCCGCCGCGACGACGCGGTCGACCCGGGTGCGATGCGTCGCCACGACGTTCGACACGGCGAGCACCGGCCGCGGGGCCGTGGCGGGCACGACCGCGGTGACGGGAGGCTCGACCACGGGCGCGGGCGTGCGCGACCATTCGAAACAGCGGCTGCGACGCTCCCGCTCGACCGCCACCAGCTCGGGCATCTCCTGGTCGCAGCGGTCGGTGCGCCGGCCGCAGCGAGGCGCGAATGCGCACCCGGGGCCGCGCTCGCCGACGCCGACGGCGACCCCCGGGATGCCGCGCAGCCTCCGCGGCTGCAGGGGGTCCGGGATCGCCGAGACGAGCCCATGCGTGTACGGGTGACGGGGCGCGGCGACGAGTTCGCGCGCCGGGCCCTCTTCGACGATGCGGCCCGCGTACATGACGGCGATGCGGTCCGCGATCGAAGCGACCACGGCCAGGTCGTGGGAGACGTAGACGATGCCGAGGCCGGTCTCCCTGGCCAGCCGGTCGATCTCCTTGAGGAGCCCCTCCTGCACGACGACGTCGAGGCCCGTCGTCGGCTCGTCGAGGATCACGGCTGCGGGGCGGCAGACGAGCGCGATCGCGATGGCCACGCGCTGCTGCTGGCCGCCGGACAGCTGATGCGGGAACCGGCGGATGAAGCTCTCGTCGTTCGGGAGCGCAACCCGGGCCAGGGCGTCTGCCACGGCGCCGGGCGGAGCGCTCGCGCCGCTGTGAGTCTCGAGCATCCGCTTGATCTGATCCCCAATCCGCATCGACGGGTTGAGCGCCATGGCAGGCTCCTGCGGCGCGTAGGCGACGAGCCGGCCGCGAAGGCGGCGCAGCCTCGGCTCCGGGTATGACGTGAGCTGCTCGCCCGAGACGGTGACCTCGCCCCCGGCCCGGCGCACGCCGGCACGCTGGTACCCGAGGAGGGCGAGCGCGGTCGTCGTCTTGCCGCTCCCCGACTCCCCGACGAGGCCGACGATCTCGCCCGGCTTGACGTCGAGGCTGAGCTCCTCGACCACCGCGTCGCCGTTGGCCAGCTCCAGCCGCAGGTCGCGCGCGGTAAGGACGGGCCCGCTCACTTCGCGATCCGGGCGCGCTCGACCGACCGCCCCAGGCCGCGCGCGAAGGCGTCGGCGACGAGGTTCACCGCGATCGTCAGCCCGGCGATCAGGATGATTGGCACGACGGCCGCCCACGGCTGGATCGTGAGCCCCTGCCGGTTCTCCGAGATCATCAGCGCCCAGTCCGCGGACGGGGGCTGGAGGCCGAGGCCGAGGAAGTTCACCGACGCGACGAGCAGGATCGACCCGGTCAGGCGCACCCCCGCGTCGGCGAGGATCGGGAGGGCGATGTTGGGCAGGATCTCGCGGCCGAGGATGAATCGCAGACGCTCGCCCCGCGCGACGGCGGCCTCGACGTACCCCCGGACCGAGGTCTCGACGGTCGCCGCCCGTACAATGCGTGCGATCCCGGGCACGTGGGTGATCGCGACCCCGACGATCAGCGCCCAGGCACTCGGACCGGCGCCGGTCGCAACGACGAGCAGGAGGATGATCGGCGGGAAGGCGAGCAGCACGTCCATCGCCCGCATGAGCGCGGGGTCGACCGCGGAGCGGGAGAACCCGGCCACCAGCCCGATCGACATGCCGACGACGTACGCCAGGGCCGTCGCGGTGACGGCCAGGCCGACCACCGACCTGCCGCCCCAGAGGACGCGGCTCAGGACATCGCGACCGAGGAAGTCGGTACCGAGCGGGAAGCTGCGGGTCGGCGACTGATAGGCCGGCCCCACGAGCTCGGACGGCGAGTGCGGGGCGACGAAGGGGCCGAGCAGTGCGATCGCGAGGATCAGCAGGCCAAGCACCAGTCCGACGCGGCCCGCCCACGACCGCCCGAGCGTCAGGCGGCCTCGGACCGATCGTCGCCGCGCCGGCGTCGCGATCGTCGTCACGCGGCCGTCCGGAGTTTCGGCACGAGCAGGATCAGGAGGGCGTCGGCCAGGATGTTCAGGGGCGCGGGAATCTCCTAGGTTCGTTGACGATGCTTGCACCTCCAAGAGCGAGCGGGTACACGCCGTCGCAGGTGGTCGATCGGCAAGGTGGCTGCTCCTCGCACCTCAAGGCCGCCCGCAAGCTCGGTATGGATTCTTTACGCGCTCTCGGAGGTCGATGCAATCTCCCAGTTGCGAAAGCGAAACGAACACTAAAGACGCGTCGTCGCAACGCCCCACCACGAAGGCCCACCCGCTCACAGCCGCCGAGTCGCCCCTGACTCTCCAACTCCGCCCGATGCCCGATCGTCAGAGACGCCTCGGCAGCAAATCGCCCCTACTCCGCTCCGGCGCGTCCTCTAGCGAGAGGGTCGCACACTGCGCGACTCGCTGCAGTTCTTTGCGAATCCGCGGCCTGTCATCGGGACTGCCCCGCGCTTAGGAACCGGCGGATGATGCCCTCGTAAATCCGCGAATAGGACTCCAACTCGTCGATCGCGACCCGCTCGTTGACCGTGTGGCAGTCCTCGATCTGTCCCGGCCCTAGGGCCATCACCGTGGAAATTCCACGCCGGTTGCGGAACCACCAGCCGTCGGTCGTGGCCGACATCCCGCGGATCTCAGGCTTCTGCCCGAACTCCGCGGCGTATGCTTCCGCCGATACGCCGACGATGGGGTCGGCGACGTCGGTCACAGACGGCTCGACGGATGTCCTGATCTCGAACTCCACGGTTTCCGCGATACCGACCTCTGTCAGGCGGGTCCGAAGATCAGCGAGCACGGATTCGTCGGTCATACCGGGGACCTTTCGTACATCGAGTGTCGCGCGGCAAAGGTCGGGGATCACGTTCGCGGTGCTACCTCCCGAAATCATGGTTCCCACGGCGATCGTCGGTCCGCCGAGCAAAGGGTGTGGTGTGTGAGTGAGTTCGACGCCCTCCAGCGCTGACAGCACCCGCACCATCGTGCTCACCGCGTTTACCCCGCCACCCGTGCTCGCGTGTGTCGCCCGGCCGCGGGTTATCGCCTCGACGAAGCACATTCCGCGATGGGCGATGCAGAGAGCGCCGTTGCCCGGTTCTCCGATGACGACGGCGTCCCCGGTCGTGATTGCCTTCTCGATTAGTGTGCCTGCCCCTCGGCGCCCGCCGCACTCCTCGTCGGCCACCGCCGCGACCACGATCCGCCCCCGCAGGCCGTGCGGTTCTGTGACCGCCCGGCGTGCCGCCGCAATCATTCCCGCGACTGCCCCCTTCATGTCGAGACTGCCGCGCCCATACAACCAGCCATCCTTGACCTCCGCCCCCCAAGGGTCGCATCTCCACCCATCCGACGCCGCATCGGCGGGGACGACGTCCAAGTGTCCGCACAGAATCAGGGTCCGTCCCGGCCTCGGAAAATCGTGCGAACCGACTACGCTGACGAAGCCCGGCGCCGGCTCTACTCGCACCACATCGAGGGCGCCCGCCAACTCGGCCTCGACGATCGCGGCGGCATCTCGGGTATCGCCAGGGGGGTTCGCGGACGGGGCGCGCACCAGGCGCTGGGCGATCTTGACGACCTCGCTCACGCGATCATCCCCCGCCCCGGACCGCGCGGAATAATCGGCCACACGTCCACGACCTCGTCGCCAGACACCACGTGGTACACGTCGTAGAGATTCACGGTGGTCGGGGCGTACCCGGGGATCAACTCCACCCGATCGCCGCGGTCGACCGGTGAATCGCCCGGAAAGTCGAACGAGCCGTGCTCCTCGGCGAAGAACCGCGCGTCCATCTCGATCCCGGCGATCCGGGGCGACGCGTAATCAATGCCCACGCTCTTGCGCCCTACGTCGAGGACGACCGTGTTGCCATGCCGCGCAACGACCGTCGACGCGACGAACAGGGCGAACTCGAACTGGTCGACCAGCGCCCCATGAAACATATCCATGAACACGAACGATCCGGCCTGAAGCTCGGTGACCAGCGGGTTACGGCCCGTGATGTCGTGGGTGCCTGTACCGCCCCCCGACAGTTCCCTGGCGTCGTACCCAGCGTCCCGCAGCGCGGTCAGGTGCTCTCCGGCTACACCCATCGCGTCCTGCGCCAAGGCCGTCCGGCTGATCCGATCGGTCTCCGACATGCAATGTCCCTCGTACGCCTGGATGCCGCGCAGCCGAACCCCCGGGGCGTCGACCACTGCACGCGCCAGCGTCAGCGACTGCTCGACTGTACGTGTCCCGCCGCGTGACATACCGACGTCGACCTCGATCAGCACCTCGACCACAACGCCTGCGGCTTGTGCGGCGGCCGACAGCTCGGCGGCGCCTCGCGGATCATCGACCGCGATCGTCACCCTCGCATGCTGAGCGGCCGCCACGACTGCGCCGAGCTTGGTGGGTCCGACCACCTCGTTCGCGATCAGCACGTCGGGGATCCCACTGCGCGCCATGGCGAGCGCCTCCCAAGCGGTCGCCGTCGCGACGCCGACCGCACCGTGCTCCATGTGCAACCGTGCCAGCTGTGGGCTCTTTTGCGCCTTGATGTGGGGCCGCAGCTTCGCCGGCTGGTCGCGCAACGAGTTTTCCATCGCGTGCAGGTTTCGGGTCGCCGCCTCGATGTCGAGGATCAGCGCCGGGGTGGCCAGGTCGCGCCGACTCCCCCCGATGGATCGGCGATACCCTTCATAAAGACGCGCGGGATCCGGTTCGGTGGAGGCCATGCTCAGCGTGACGGCCAGCCGATCCGCTCGCCGTCGAAGTTCAGGTAGTGCACCTTCAGCCGGGTGAAGGTGTTGAGGCTCTCGCGTCCGAGGTCCTCGCCCAGTCCGCTCACCTTGAACCCCTCGTAGGGCACGTTCCAGGTGAGGTGGTGCGGGCAGTTCGTCCACACGATCCCGGTATCGATCCGCTCGGCGAAACGCATCGCGCGTCCGATGTCTCGAGTCCAGACAGTGGCGGCAAGGCCATAGGGGACGTCGTTGGCAAGTGCGACTGCCTCGTCCTCGTCGCCGAACTCCATGACCGAGAGCACCGGCCCGAAGATCTCCTCTTGGGCGATCGTCATGTCTCTGCGAACGCCGCTGAAGATGGTTGGCCGTACGAAGTAGCCGCCGTGGTCGGCGACTCCCGCCGCGCCTCCGACCACGGCGGTTGCCCCGGCGGTGAGCCCTTGGGCGATATAGGAGGCGACGCGGTCGCGCTGCTCGGCGGAGATCAGCGGACCGATGTCGGTCGCCTCGTCTGTGGGGTCGCCGGTGCGGAGCCCATCCGCCCTACGGGTGACCGCGTCGACGAAGTCGGCGGCGATCTCGCGGGCGACGAGCAGCCTGGACCCGGAGGTGCAAATCTGGCCGGCGTTGAAGAAGCTCGTGAACAGCGTCCCGGCCAACGCTTGCTCGATGTCGGCGTCCGCGCAGACGATGTTCGCCGTCTTTCCCCCCAGCTCTAGGTGCACGCTCTTGATGTGCTCGGCGCCCGCACGCAGGATGGCGCGCCCGGTATCGGTCGATCCGGTGAACGTGATTTTGGGCACCAGCGGATGGGCGGCTAGAGCCGCCCCGGTGGTCGGCCCGTCGCCGTGGACGATGTTGAGCACGCCGTCGGGCATGCCAGCCTCCTGCGCCAGCATGCCCAGGCGCGCCGTCGTGAGGGGCGCCTGTTCGGCCATCTTCAGCACCACGGAGTTGCCAGCTGCCAGTGCTGGCGCGGTTTTCCAGCAGGCCAGCACGATCGGGAAGTTCCACGGGGCGATCGCGCCGACGACTCCGTACGGCTCGCGCCTGGAGTACGCAAAGAAGCCGGGCTTCTGGGGGTAGACCGATCCGATCGCCTCCTCGGTCAGCCCCGAGAAGTAGTCGAGGAGCGAGGCCGCGTCCTCGACCTCGCCGTGAGTCTGCGAGATCGGCTTGCCGGTGTCTGAAGTCTCCAGCTGGGCGAACTCTTCCCTCCGGCTCCGCAGTCCCTCCGCCATCCGCCGCAACACCCGCGCGCGTTGAGCCCCCGGCATCCGCGCCCAGCGGCCGTCGGCGTACGCGGCGGCCCCGGACCGAACGGCGCGGTCGACATCGCGTTCGGCGCCGAGTGCGACCCTCGCGATCACCTCGCCAGTGGCGGGGTCAAACGAGTCGAAGGATCGCTCGTCCTCCGACGCAGCCGCATCGCCGTCGATCCAGTGCAAGATCTGATCCATCAGAAGACACCTCGCCCGTTGAACCATCTACGCGTCTCATCGCTCTCGGACAGCGCGTCGAGCTCGTCGCACCGCCATTTCGCCATCGGCCGGTACTCGACGCAAAACGCGCCTTCGTAGCCGCTTGCCGCAAGGGCGTTGAGCACCGTCGGAAAGTCGATCTGGTTGTCGCGCCAAGGGACCTGGATGGCGCCTGGCTTGGCCGCCCGTACGTGCATGTGCGACGCGTACGGGACGAGCGGCAGCACGCGTTCGAGCCCGACCGACTGAAGTTCGAAGTGCGAGACATCCAACGTCAGGCGGAGTCCGGGCACCTCCTCGAACAGCCTGATCGCCTGTTCGGGCAGCGCGGCGATGCCTCCGGCGTGTGCCTCAATGCGGAGCTCGACTCCCAGCGCGCGTGCGTGCTCGACCCGCCAGCCCAGCTCCTCGACGCAGCACGCCCATGCTCCCTCGGGATCTCCGGCCCACGAGACTCCAGGCAGGATCGTCATCCCGGCGACGCCGAGCAGGGATGCGACCTCCGCGGCGGCGGCGAAGCCCGTCCGGCGCTGCACTCGGACGGCCGCGTCACGCGGATTGGGCGCGATCTCGTCGAATGTTTCCCCGTCCGCGTAGAAGATGTCAGGCGCGTCCAGTTCGTGCGTCTGCAGCGCGAGGCCGATGCTGGCCGCCACGCCCTTCGGGTCGGCGACGACGCGCGCGTGGTCGGAGAAGAGCGCAACGTCGACCAACTCGAAACCGAGCCACCGCACGACGCCGATCCGGTTTCCCTGGTCGGCGATCGCCGGGAAGGAGAACTCGCTGCATGAGACTCGCCGGCTCACGCTGCGACCGCCAGCTCCACCGGGCGACCCGACCGCGCGGAGCGCAGTGCGGCGTCCATGATCGCAACCGCGCGAACACCCGTCTGGATGGGCGCCCGGTCGATCGGGTTGCGTCCGTTGCACAGGTCGACGAGAAACCGCGCCGGGCCCTCGCACGTGTAAATCCCGTCGCCGTCGGCGACGTCGAGCCAGAGGTCGCGTTCGGTTCCCGCGAAGGCGTCACGGCCACCTGCGGCATCGGCGTTTGCGCCCTCGGTCAGATTCGCGTCCGCCCGCTCCCGCTCGAAGTCGAGGGTCATCACGCCGTCCGTCCCCGCGACGCGCAGCCCGAACGGGTAGCGCGTGCCCCACGGCAACCGGCCGTGGCCCGTGAAGCTCCCAATCACGCCGTCCGTGAAACGCACCGTCACCGCAACGTCGATGTCCACGCCGTTCGGGAGCAGGCCCGTCTGGGCGTACACCGTCTCTGGCTCTGATCGCACGAGGCTTAGCGCCAAGCCGAGCTGGTGCGAGAGCTGGCCGTAGAGGTACCCGCCGCCCGCGTCTGGGCGCGCCCACGTGTCGGCCGACGCCTCGAAGGCGTAGCCGTCGAGCCTGACGACCCCGTAGTTGCCCGCCCCGGAGAACATCCCCACGAGCGCCGACGCCATATGACCGGAGACCGAACACAGGTCGCCCAGCGCTCCCGACTCCGCGACGCCCGCGGCCCAGACTCCAATCCGCGAATAGTTCCAGCCGTAGGCGAGCGACACGACGCGGCCCTCGACCTGCGCGGTTCGCGCCACCGCCCGCGCATCCTCCGGCGTCACCGTCATCGGCTTCTCGATCAACACGTGGGCGCCGGCCCGCAAGGCGGCCTCGGCGTGCTCGCGATGAGTGGTGTGAGGCGAGGCCACGATCACCCCATCACAGCCGCGAGCGAGCAGCTCGGCGACGTCACCCGTAGCAACCTCCATCGGAAACGAGTTGCGGAGCGCGCGAAGCGCGTCGGGGTCGCGCCGCACGACGCCGACTATCTCGACGCCGGGAAGGTCACGCAAGAACGGAAGGTAGAACGAGGCTGCCCAGAACCCCGCGCCGATGATGCCAATCCGAGCCGTGCTGCGTCTCCTTGGTGGCGATTATCCGGACGCGCGTCGGCCCGGCCGGCGGGCACATTACCACCTCCCAGGGCCGCTTGACGCTCCGGGGTATAATTGCTACCATCGCCGCCGCAGCCCCTTAGGGTTCGCATTTTCGCGCATTTCTCCACCGCAGGAGGGACGATGACGGCCCACCCCACCCCACGACTCGGACGCCTCGTAGTCGCCCTTGTCGGCATCGTCTTGGTCATCGTCGGAGCAGGGTGCGGCGGGTCGTCATCCTCGTCGGGGTCGTCGGGCTCCGCCGGTTCACCCGTGCACGGCGGCACGCTGCGAATTGCCCAGGTGCGCGACCCCGAGTCTATGGATCCGACGGCGACCTACGCCAACGAGTCGATCCTCGTCCTCAAGAACCTGTACGAGATGCTCTACGACAGCACCACGAACGGCCAGGGCTTCGTGCCCATGCTCGCGACGAGCTACACGTTGTCACCCGACAAGTTGGCATGGACGTTTCACCTTCGGCCTGGGGTCGAGTTTGCGAACGGCAAGCCGATGACGTCGGCCGATGTCAAGTTCTCGTTCGAGCGGGCCAGCCGTAAGCAGTCCGTGTGGGCGTTCATCGATGACGCCATCTCGAGCATCACGACTCCGAATCCCGAGACTGTGGTATTCCACACGAAGGTGCCCACAGCCGACATGCTCGCGATCGTGTCGCTCTACGGCAACTCGGTCATCCCAAACAACTACGGGGGCGAAACCGAGAAGCAGTTCTTCGCCCATCCGATCGGAACCGGCCCGTTCCTGTTCCAGTCGTGGACGCGGGGCCAGTCGCTGACCGCGACACGCAACCCGCACTACTGGCAGAAGGGCAAGCCGTACCTTGACAAGGTGGTGTGGAGCGTCGTCCCCGACAACAACACCCGGTTCCTCCAGTTGCAGGGCGGCCAGATCGACGTAGACGAGTTCCCGGCGTTCTCGCAGCTGCAGCAGATTTCGAGCTCGCCCGGGGTCAAGGTGGTCTCGGTGCCTTCGACCCGAATCGACATGATCCTGTTCAACCAGAAGGTCAACCCGTTCCAGGACGTCCATGTCCGCAAGGCGATCAACTTTGCGATCAACCGAGCGGCGCTCGTGCACGCGGCCCTGTTCGGGCATGGCACGCCGGCCGGCAGCTTCCTGGCGCCAAACATCCCGCTCGCCACTGCGGTGCAGCCGCCGAAGTTCGATCTGACGGCGGCGAAGGCGGAGATGGCGAAGTCGACCGTGCCCAACGGGTTCTCGACCACGCTCAACATCTCGGCGGGATCGGCGACCGACGAGGCGATCGGCCAGGTCGTCCAGCAGCAGTTGGCGCCGCTCAACATCCGCGTCACGATCCAGAAGCTCGACCCTAGCACCTGGTTCGGCAACATCGTCGCCTACAAGTACGATATGTCCACCGTCTACTTCAACACCGACATCGCAGACAGCAGCGAGCTGGTCCAGCAGGTGGCGGGCACCAACGGGATTTGGACGGGCTGGAACGATGCGGCGCTGGTCAAGACCGCAAACGACGGGGCGCGCCCGTTCAGCCAGGCAATCCGCAAGGCGATGTACGCGAAGTTCGTACAGGGGTTCGCAGCCAGCTACGCGACGGCCCCGCTCTTCCAGTCGCCGTGGGTCTACGCCATCAGCAATAAGGTGCAGAACTTCAACGTGCTCCTGACCGGCAACTACCACCTAAGCGACATTTGGCTGTCCAAGTAACGCCTCAGGGCGGCACAAGTTCGTCCGACGATCGCTGATGTGGACATACGTGGTGCGAAGAATCGCGTCCGGCGCAATCGCGCTCTTCGGTCTTACGCTAGTGGTGTTCTTCATCGTGCACCTTGTCCCGGGAGACCCGGCCGTTACGCTGCTTGGCCCCCGGGCGACGCCTGAGGCGATCGCAACGCTCCACCGCGAGTGGGGCCTGAACCAGCCCATCTATGACCAGTACGAGAAATTCATGTCGCACCTGATCCACGGCGACATGGGCGCCTCGCTGTTCTTCCACGCCCCGGTGACGTCCCTGATTACGGGCCGACTACCCGCGACGCTCTTGCTGTTGGTGTACTCGACGCTACTGGCGGTCATCCTGGCCGTCCCCCTTGGGACGATTGCGGCGCTTCGGCAGGGCGGGATCGTCGACCAGTTCATCCGCGTGGTGTCGCTGATCGGACTCGGCGCACCGGCCGTCTGGATGGGCCTGGTGCTGATCCTGTTCCTGGCCGTTCGCCTGGGTGCGTTCCCCGTCGGCGGCTACAACGACAGCACGGGGATCCACCTCCAAGCGATGTTCCTGCCCAGCCTCACGGTTGCGCTGGGCATGTTCCCGACGCTCACGCGCAGCCTGCGCGCGAGCCTGATCCGCGTGCTTGCGGCGGACTACATCACCAACGCGCGGGCGCGAGGCCTCTCCGGCTATTCCGTCGTCATCCGGCACGGCATACGAAACGCGATCGCCCCGACGGTCACGGTGCTCGGCCTAAACGTCGGATACCTAGTGGGCAGCACGGTCGCGGTGGAGGTTATCTTCGCGATCCCGGGCATCGGCAACCTGATGGTGCAAGCTGTGCTGAGCCGCGACTTCCCGATCGTTCAGGGCGTGACTATCGTATACGGCACTCTCGTGCTTTCGATCAACCTGCTGACGGATCTCACCCACGCCGCCCTCGACCCGCGGGTCGTCCTCGAATGACGTCCGTGCCGGCGGAGACCATCGCTGCACCGCCGCGAAACTGGTCGCTCAGGCGGATCGCCGGCCGGTCTTGGACGCTGACTGCGGGCGTGATCTTGGTCGGACTGGTGGTCGGAGTCGCGGTGTTCGCCCCCTACCTCGCGCCGTACAACCCGATCCGCCAGAACCTGACGCATCTGCTACAGAACCCAGGCCCCGCGCACCGACTCGGCACCGACCAGTTCGGCCGGGACGTGCTCAGCCGAATCCTGGTCGGCACCCGCACGGACCTCGAGATCGCCGTCGGGGCGACGTGCCTGGCCGTTCTGATCGGCGGCTCCGTGGGGCTACTCTCGGGCTACATCGGCGGGGTGTTCGACACGATCGTCATGCGCATCGTAGACATCGTCATGGCGTTCCCGTTCTACGTCCTCATCATCACGCTGGTGTTCGTGTTGGGTTCAGGGCTGGCCAGCATCTACGGGGCGCTGGTCGGAGTCGGCTGGGTCTCGTATGCACGGATCGTCCGCGGGGAGACGATGATTGCGCGTAACCAGGACTACGTCGTGGCGGCACGCCAGACCGGCCTGTCACGCAAGCGAGTGCTGTTCGGGCACATTCTCCCCAACGTGATCACGCAGCCCATCGTCTATGCGATGTCCGACATCGTGAACGTCGTCCTCACCATCGTCACGCTCGGCTTCCTCGGGCTCGGCGTTCAGCCGCCTACGCCGGAGTGGGGCTCGATGATCGCAGACGGCAGCGCGTTCCTGACCAACCACTGGACGCTCGCGACCTTCCCGGCCCTCGCGGTCATGATCACCGGGTTTGGGTTCTCGCTCTTGGGCGACGGTATCGCGGAGGTGATCGAGGGGGAGTGAGCGCCGCCGCCGTTATCGCCGATCGCGCCGAGGACCAGGCGCTGCTGGACGTCCACAGGCTGACCATCGACGTGCGAACCCGGAACAAGCACGCCTCGGTGGTGCGAGACGTGTCGCTGTCGGTGGGCGTTGGCGAGGCACTTGGGATCGTCGGCGAATCGGGCAGCGGCAAGAGCCTCACGCTCCGGGCGCTAGTGGGCGTGCTTCCCAAAGGCACCGAGGTTGCCAGCGGCTCGATCTCCTACCGCGGCAACCTGCTTGTGAACGACGGGCGCCAGACGGATAAGATGCGATCGCTGCGCGGCCGCGAGATTGGGATGGTCTTCCAGGACGCGACCAGTGCCCTCGACCCAGTGATCCGAGTCGGCGACCAGATCACCGAGAGCGTGCGCCGTCATACCGGACTCGGCCGGAGGGCGGCGAATGCGCGCACGATCGAGCTGATGGATCGCATGGGGATCCCCGACTCGCGCCGCCGAGTGCGCCAGTATCCGCATGAGTTTTCGGGCGGTATGCGACAGCGCGCGATGATTGCGATGGCGATCGCCTGCAACCCGTCCCTGCTGCTCTGCGACGAGCCGACGACCGCCCTGGACGTGACAACCCAGACCGAGATCCTGGATCTCCTCGCAGAGCTCCGCCGCGAGGAGGGACTCGCGGTGATCTTCGTCTCACACGACCTCGGCGTGGTCGCGGACGTATGCCAACGAGTCTGCGTCATGTACTGCGGGCAGATCATCGAAGCCGGCGGGCGGGCGGAAGTGTTCGGCGCACCGCGGCACCCCTACACGCTTGGTCTGATCGAGTCCGCGCCCGACATAGAGGCACCGTCGCCAGCGCTTGTGGCGATCCCGGGTGAGCCGCCGGATGCGACCGCCCCGCCGGCGGGATGCCGCTTCAACCCTCGCTGCCCAATGCCGCTCGACGAGTGTCGGTCCGGCGGCTTTCCGCTCATCCCGCTCCCCGGCGGCCGGGCCACGGCCTGCATCCGGCACGAGCGGACCGGCTCCCTCCGACATCGAAGCGGGCCTGAGGCGGAGAGTGCCTGAGCGGATCCTCGAAGCCCGGGAGGTGACGGTCGACTTCGCGCACCGCGGGCGCAAGGGAGGCCACCTGCGGGCAGTCGACCACGTCAGCTTCAGCGTCGCAGCGGGCGAGCGCCTCGGCATAGTCGGCGAGTCCGGGTCTGGCAAGTCAACGCTGTGCAAAAGCATCGCGGGGGTCTACAAGCCTTCCTCGGGCCAGGTGCTCTACCAAGGTGCCGCTCTTCCAGCGAAGCGCTCGCCCGAACTGCGACGGGCAATCCAGATCGTCTTCCAGGATCCCTACACGTCGCTCAACCCGAGGAAGCGGATCGGGAAGGTGCTCGAAGAAGCGGTGCGCGCCGGTGGCCGCAACGGCGAAGAGTCGGCACAGCAGGTGCGAGAGCTCCTTGGGACGGTTGGGCTACCTGAGGTCGCCGCGACGGTGCGGCCGTCGAAACTGTCTGGAGGTCAACGCCAGCGAGTCGCGATCGCGCGAGCACTCGCGGTCGAGCCGACCGTCATTCTGGCCGACGAGGTCACCTCAGCCCTCGACGTCTCTGTACAGGCAGTGATCGTGAACCTGCTCGCTCGCCTCGCGAGTGAGCGCCACCTGACCTTGGTCTTCGTCACCCACAACCTGCAGGTCGTGCGTGCGCTGTGCAACCGGATCTGCGTGATGCACGCTGGCCGGATCGTCGAGACCGCCTCTACCACGACGATCTTCGCTGCACCAAAGCACCCGTACACGCTGGCGCTGCTGGCAGCGGCGCCGCGGCTCCATCCGCGCGAGGAGGCGTGGGAGCTGACGGCCAGACCCGCCGCGCCGCCGATCGCCGCCGAAGGGTGCGCCTACCGCCTCCGCTGTCCGCTCGCACGTGCGAAGTGCGCGGAAGACGTCCCGCCGCTAGCCCGCACGGACGACGAGGAGCCCGGCCATCGGGTCGCCTGTCACGCCGTGGCAGAAGGATGGGAAGGGGCGGCTTGGTCGCCAGCCAGCTCAACGAGGGGAGTGTTGTGAATCTAGAGCAGTTCCGCTCAGCCTTTCCGATCACCGGGCAGCGCGCCTACCTATTCTCAGGCGCCATGACGCCCGCGTGTGACCAGACTCAGTCGGCGCTGCAGGAGTGGATGCTCCAGTGGGAGTCGCGGCCGTTGCTTGCTTATGACGCCTCGTTTGGTCAGATCGCTGAGCTCCGAGCGACGATTGCGGACCTCTTTGGGATCGACCAGACGCGCGTTTCGATCGCCGACAACACATCGCGAGCGTCCAACACGGCCATCCGACTGCTGGCCTGCCCGCCCAGCGCAAACGTGGTCTTCGACGAGACGACCTATCCGTCGAGCCGCTACCCCTGGCTTACGATGGCGCAGGCAACTCCGCGGGTAGCGATCCGCGAGCCTGGCGAGACTTACACCGATGCCGTCGTCCGTTGCATCGATCCCGACACCGTTGCGGTATCGGTCTCGCACGTCGCTCCGCTGACCGGGGTTCGCCACACGCTGCCGCCACTCGCCGAGGCCGCCCACCGGCATGGAGCGGCGCTGATCGTCGACGTGGCGCAAACCGCCGGCGTCGTGCCAATCGACCTCGACGTCGAAGGCGTGGACATGGCGGTCGGAACGACCATGAAGTGGCTGCTCGGGCCGCCGGGCATCGGCTTCCTGTGCGTCCGCGCCGAGTACCTCGAGAGCACGCCAGGGCTTGACCTCGGCTACATGGCCGTCGAGGTCGCTGGCGAGGAGTGGCCCCAGGCCACGCTGCCGCCGTTGTGGCCGGACAGCCGACGGCTCGAACTGGGCATGCCAAGCCTGCCGGTGCTGACGCCGGCAACGGCGGGGATCAAGCTCCTCCTCGAAGTGGGCATCGAGACCGTTGAACGCCGGGTTGTCGAGCTCGTCACGCACTGCATGTATGGACTTGGCGAGCTCGGGATCTCGCTCCGGACTCCATCTGACCCAAAGCAGCGGGCAGGGGTAATCGCGTTCGACCTTCCCGAGGCATACGCGCTGGCCGCTCACCTCGCAGAGATCGGGGTGGATGTCGGCGGGTACGACTTCGGCCTAGGCAGGATCGACCCTCACGCGTTCAACACGATCGAGGACATCGACCGCTGCCTGGCTGGGATCCGCGAGTTCACCGCTCGGAACTGAGGCGTCGCTCACGGCCGTCACGGAGGTTCTCCGGCAGGATTTGGCCGCCATCCACCACGATCGTCTGGCCTGTGACATAGGACGCGTCGTCCGAGCACAGAAACAGGTGAGCTGCGGCAATGTCGTCTCCTGTCGCGACGCGCCGGAGCGGGATGACGTCGCCCTGTGACGCGAGCTCCTGTTCGGAGACGATGCGCAGCACACCTTCCGTGCGGACGGCGCCCGGCTCGACGCCGTTGACCGTGATGCCGAACGGCGCCAACTCGAGCGCAGCGCTGCGGATGAACCCGTTCATACCCGCCTTCGAGGCGGCGTAGTGGGCGAGCCCGGCAAGCGCTACGCGCGGCCCGGTGATCGACGAGGTGACGGTGATCCTGCCGCCGCCTTGGGTGCGCATAGGCGGGATGCACGCCCGCACGGCTAGAAACAGGCTCTTCAGGTTGGTTTCGAGCACCGTGTCCCACAGTTCGTCGCTCATCCGCTCGATCGGCGCCGAGGGATAGATACCGACGTTATGCGTGAGCACGTCGATCCGCCCATTGCCTTCGATGACCGCGCGGACCGCCGCGTCGACGGCCTCGCCGTCGCGGACATCAACCTGAATCGGAACCGCGTTGAGACCGTCGGCTGCGAGCCGATCAGCGGTCTGTTGGGCGCCCTCGACGTCTCTGTCAGCTACCACGACGAGGGCGCCCTCCGCCGCATACCGTTGAGCAATCGCCGCCCCGATGCCCTGGGCCGCGCCGGTGATGATCGCTACCCGTCCCTCGAGCCGGCGGCTACCAGGTTCGGACGGCATCGATCGGCCAGATGTCGACGAGCGTGTCTCCCCGGACACAGTGGTAATGCGAGTACATGATCGCCGTCTGATAGCAATGCGGTGGGAGCAGTTCGACGGTGGTGCCGACGCGCGGAGAGGGACTCGACCCGGACAGTTCGATCCGCCCCATATCGTCGCCAACGATCACGTAGTTCGAGTCCGCAGGCGCGCCACTCAGCACCTGGGCTGCCATCGGCATGAAGATGCCGTCGATCTCCTTGGCCCCGGCATCGGTGATGACGTAGCCGGGCTGCGCGTTCGAGATCACCGTCCCCCGCACCGTCAGTGCCGGAGCGAACGGCTGAGGCTCGTCACGGCGAAGCTCCACATTGAGATAGTTACCATCGAGCACCACATACGACCCCCCCTGCAACTCGGTCAGCACGCCGCGTTCGTGGTCGAAATCATGGGTACCGGTGCCTCCGCCAGAGACGATGCGAGGCGGTAAGCCTGCGGCGTCCAAAGCGTCGATGAACTCCGCCAGTCGGTCGAGGACGATCATTCCCTGACGGCGGCGCTCGTCGTAGTCGATCGTAACCTGGTGTGTGCCGCAGTAGCCCTGAACCCCTACATACTCAAGGCCGTCCGTTTCGGCGATCAGTCCGGCCAGCGAGACGGCAGTCGCGGGATCCGCGACTCCGGTGCGATGGTCCCCAACCTCCACGTCAACCAACACCTGCATCGTGACGTGCGACTGTCTGGCCGCCTCTCCAAGTTGAACCACATTCTCTGGGTGGTCGACCGCCACGATCATGCCGCCCGCGCCCGCGTTCAGTGACGCGAGGCGCTCGAGCTTCGCCGCGGTCACAACGCTCGTGAACAGCAAGATGTCGGTGATCCCGCCGGCGACCATCGCCTCAGCCTCGGCGATGGTCGAGCACCCGATCCCGGTCGCCCCCGCTTCCATCTGCATCCGAGCGACCCTCACCGACTTATGAATCTTCACAACCGGCCGAAGCGCGTAGTTATGCGCTGCCGCGTGGGCGGCGAGTGATGCGATATTCGCTTCGAGACGGTCGAGGTCGAGAACAAGCGCGGGCGTAGATAGCTCGGCGAGGGAGCCTGGAACACCGATCAGGGACTCGTTAGGCCCGCGTTCGTCGGAGTTACGCATCAGCCGCGTACGCGTCAGGCAGATAGCTGCGCCGCAACCGCGCGCGCGAGTTGGACAGATGGGCTTCAATCGCTTCACGCAGGCTATCGGCGTCGCCTGCAGCGAACTTTGCGACCAGCTTGCGGTGCTCCTTTGTACGCAGCCGGGCGTGTCGCTCGGAGGGAAAGTCGCGGTCCGTGGCGACAGCCACGGCGAGGTGCCGGTCTGTGGTACGCCACAGGCGGTCCAGCACGCGCCGGATCACGTAATCCGCCGCGGGCGCCAGCAGCGCCCAGTGGAAGTCGCGATGTACGACGTAGTATTCGTTGCTATACGGATCGAAGTGCTCCAGCTGGGCGAGGATCCGTCGTACCTCACGCACGTCGCCCTCACTCCTGGCCGTGGCCGATCGCCATGCGAACTCCCCTTCGACGACCGCACGGAGATCGAAGATCCCGTCGATGTCTTCCAGCCGGACATCGGTTGCGTACGTCGCACCGTGCGATGTCGCTGAGACGAGCTCTTCGGCTTCCAGCCGCCGGAGCGCTTCGCGCACGGGAATGTGGCTGACCGAGAACCGTTTGGCGAGCTCCTTGGGCCAGATTCGTTCGCCGGGACGGATAGAACCGTGCACGATCTCCCCCCGGAGTTGGTTCGTGACCGCGTCCACCGTGTTCGCACGAAGGTTGATTGGGGGCAACGAGTTCATCGGCGAAGGTCTCCGGCCAGCCCAAGGTCGGCTTTTCTCGCCGGTATAGTTTCTATCTTAGCGGAGCTTGCGGTCGCTGACAGGGTGAACCGGTTCACCGGAGCGCCGTGGGACGGCAGGCTCGACGCGTCTCCAAGCTGGATTGCTCGCTCGAAGGCCGCACCGGCGTCCGCCAAGCTCCGCACCGCATCCGCAAGAGGCCCGTGTTCGGGTTCAGGGTCGTCGGATTCCATCCGCCGGGCACTTGGGTGCCGACGCCGGGCGGTCATACGCCTTGGATCCGCTCTACCGCGAAGACGTGGGCCCGTCAACGCTCCGCGGCTGTGGTTGATGGCAACGGGCGCCGCGCCGGCGCGCAGCGCGCGGAGGAAGGCGCGGTTCGCGTCGCCATCGCCAGCCCGAAGCCATTGCGCTGGTACGTATCGACAATGTCGGCGTTCACCTGGATCCGCCTAGGAGGCTGGAGAGGCGATTGACGAATCCTCGCGGGATGCGTCCTAGCAGGGCCACAGCTCCTAGCCCACAGTGTGAACCGGATGCTCGCGAACGCTCGAGCAGATCGTCACCGCAAACGAGCTCGCTGCCCAGATGTATGCAGCCCCGCTCACCCTCGGAAAACCGATCGGGAACGGCCATCCCTGGCTGCGGTCATCACGACGCGGCCAGTCGCAGACGGGTTGAACACTGGGATGGAATTATTCGGGGGGCGCGATCACCACTCCTGCCGGGACTCGCTCGCGACGTCGGCCTGTCAAGCAGATCCGCGCTTCTGGCGGTCGGGGCGCGTCGGTTCCAGGAATGTGCGGGCCGACCGGCGAAGCAGGGGCGTCCCCGCGCCGTACCGCCGTCGGAGTTCCGCCTCAAACTGGATGCCGTCGCTGAATTCGTGCTGGCTACACCGCTCCCCCACTCTCCCGAAGACGACCGAGGACGGCTGCCGGCGCATGCGACTCCGTGACGTCCCTTCCCGCAGGCAAAGGCGGGGCGCGCGATTCGTGCGGCTCTACGCAGCGCAGATCCGCGCCGAACGCTCCAAGAGCCGAACTCGAACACGCCGAGTCACCTGCTTCGTCGGCGGTGGCCTCGCCCCCCGGCGCGACTCTTGCAGCACATCCGCTCTCTGCGCATAAGTCGCTGCTCGTGACTTATCGTTACCCATGGCGGTATGGTCGTGGGCTTCGCGGACTCCCAGGATCAAGTTCCATCGCGAGTCTGTGTCCGTCGAAGATGGCATCGGCGGCGAGGCGAGGGGCGACGCAGTCCCCAGCACGAAGTAGTTGTGACTTGAGGGTGCCGTCGCGGTGTGCAGCATCAAGCTGGAGATAGATCGCGTCCGCGGAAACGCGCTGT
This sequence comes from Thermoleophilia bacterium, assembly GCA_025928435.1. The sequence continues at coordinate 3,801 of JAICJM010000015.1, read as the reverse complement.
GTCACCAAAACCACAAGATCGCAGGCGGTCACCGCCCTACGGCCGAACTCATCCGCCGTGGTTACGCAGTCCGTGTGGATCTCCCCGACGACGAGGTTCGTCTCGACCTGGACGCCGGCGTTGTGAAGGGCGGTTCGCACGACGTGCCCTTCGAGTGTCTCGTCGCAGAAGGGGGCGACCTCTGGGAAGGGAGTGATCACCGAGACCTGGTTCTCCTGCGCCAGGTGCTGGGCTAGGCTCGAGCCCACCAGGTAGCCCACCGGAACGCCCGAGGCACTCCGAGATGCGGAGCAGTTCCGGACCGTGTACCGTCGGTTCAATCGGCTGGAGAGCCCAGGGTCTGACCGCCGTTGGCATCAGGTATCGGGTGGACCGGGTCTGGGAAGGAGTAGCGGGTGCCGATTTTCGAGGTCCCACAGCGGTTCAGTCGGAAGTGGGTGCAGGAGAAGGTGCCTGCAATGGAATCAGAGTTCCACGCCATGTTCCACGAGGCTGCGGCTCGGGCTAGGTGTCGCTCCGACTGCGGCCGACGAAGGAGCGACTGACCGAGCCGACCACGAGTGGCACCATGGCGAGCGTGAACCCGAACCAAAACCGGCCGGGGTGGGTTGCGATGATGACCAAGCCGAGCAGGTAGAGGTAGACGCCTTCAGAGGGCTGGAAGCGGTGCATGGGTGTCCTTTCCGCTCCGCAAGCGATGACACGGGGGTGGCGGGCGCTCCGACTTAGTGTGCGCGCCGTCCGGACACATGTGGTGGCGTGGTCTCCTAGCCGGCCGCCTCATTTCGGTTGCGTCAGGCGTACGCGTGCGAGGTCGCAGTAGTCGGCACGCAGCTCGAATCCCCATCCGACGCGGCCGAGGCGCCGTGCTGCGACCAGGGTGCTGGCGCTGCCGGCAAGCGGATCCAACACGAGGTCGCCCGGATTGCTGCACGCGGTGATGAGCCGTTCCGCGAGCGAGAGCGGCATCTGGGCAGGGTGGCGTGTCCGCTCGGGGACGCTGCGGCCGGCGACGACACGCGGAATCGTCCAGACGTCGCCGGGGTTCTTTCCAAGCGGATTGCACCGCAGCCTGCCCTCGCGCCGCTGGTGGGGGTAGGCCACGTTGGGATCGCGGATCGCGTCGAGGTGAAAGACGAAGGCGGACGGGTCGCGCACGAGCCAGAGCAGCTTCTCGTTTCGGGGGGAGAGCCGCCTGCGACACGCGACGCCGTTTGTCTGGTGCCAGACGACCTCCTGGATGAGCTGCAACTCGCCAAGGTGCGGCCAGAGGAGGTAGGGGATCGGGACGGCGACGCCGCGGCCGGGCACGGACGTATAGCCGACGTTGAGCCATGCCGCGCCCGTTGGAGTGAGGACGCGCGCGATCTGGCCAAGCCAGCGGCTGCACCAGGCGACGTAGTCCTCAACCGTTCGCCGCGGCTCGTACGCCTTTCCGATGTTGTAAGGCGGGCTCGTGACGACGAGTTGGACTGAGCCGTCCGGCAGTCGATCCAGCAGCTCTAGCGCGTCACCCTGCCAAAGCAGCGCCGACCCAGCCGCGACAGTCGGCGACCCAAGTGCATGTCTGGCTTCGGCAAACCGATCCTCCATCCCTCGACCGCAGCACGCGCACGCCGTTTCCCGCCGGACCTCCATGTGTCCGGACGACGCGCAAGATCGAAGCGATGGCGCGGCCATCCCTCCTCGACCGACACGGCGTTCGCGACCTTGATCGCATCTCCCGCCATGCGTATGCCGACGCGATGGCGCTTCGGGGTCGCGAGCCGCTCGCCCGCCATCTGGACACGCCGAAGCTCCCGGAACTGCTCTCCGTCTCCCTCGCGGCTATGGCTGCGCCACGACTTCTCGGCGTGACGCTTCGCCCTGGCCGCCCGCCACACGACCTCCAAACGCGATCTGGTGTCGGCGTTGGGGTGAAGGGCACGGGCCCGTCCCGGTGGATCACGGTGACCGCTTCAGACCGACTTGTCGCCTGGCTGATATGGGTGGACTACGCAGAGCGCATCCGCGCCGGTGACGCCGTCATCGTGCTCGCAGTCCCAGGCTCGGCGGTTCTGAAGGCTCCAGCCAGACTGACGCGAGCGCAGCTCGACCGCCTGGTCGGCCGCGTCCGCAGCTGTCGCATCGACCCGGCCCGGGTTGAGCGGTTCGACACCGCGCCAGACCGGCCTCATCCGTCGTGGTCACGCGCTGTCAGCCCGTTCGGCGACCAGATCGCGCTCTCGGTGTGCGCCGCCGCCTGGCCGCGACCGCGGCGCTCGAGGTGCGCGTATACCTGGGTCTGACGGATGCTGGCATGGCCGAGCTGGCGGCGCACGTACTCGAGCGACTGCTTTCCTGCGATGAGCCCGCGGCTGCCGTGTGGCGCAGGTCATGCACCCGCAGATGCATGTCGATGCCAGCGTCCCGAAGCGCAGGGTCGTGCCAGCGCCGGGCGATGACCGTGCGGTCGAGGTAGCTGCCGTCAGGCTCGGCGAACAGCATCCGCCGCCGTGCCCGCCGGGATGCGTGCGCGCGGCGTTCGAGCCGGTCGGCGAGGCGCGGGCCGATCTCGACGCTTCGCGGTGTCTTGTCCTTGAGTTGGGCACCGGCGCCGTTCTTGAGCTGGCGGGCGACGGTGATCATGCCGTCTTCGCCGTCGATGTCGCGCGGTTCCAGCGCCAGCGCCTCGCTGATCCGAAGGCCAGCCAGCGCAAGCACCTCCGCCAGGTCACGGTAAGTAGGGTCGCAGGCATCGAGGTAGAGCGGAATTTCGTCTGGCATCAGGTATGCCACCTCCGAGAATTCCACTCGCGCGCGCATCCGTCGCTCGCCCGCGCCGCCTTGCCGGCGAGCGGGATTCTGGCGCAGCAGACCGTCGTTCACCGCGGCACCGAGGATCACAGAGAGCGTGGTCAGGGTGTTGTTGATCGTCTTTGCGCTGTAGGTCGCGCGCCCGGAGCCGCGCCGCGGCTTCATCCGCTGCATCTCGAGGATCGCCTGTTCGATCGCCTCGGCGGTGACGTCGCGCAGGCGCAGCTCCCCGAGGGTGGGCGCGATCCGACAGATGACGTCGTTTCGGTAGGCGGTGTGCGTGCCGGGCTCGATGAAGGGCGCGCGGCGCAGGAGCCAGCGCATCGCGTAGGCGCCGAGCGTGTCGGTGGTGTGGTCGCGGATCACGCCCGACTCGATGTCTGCCAGTGCCAGCACGAGCGCCGCTTCGGCTTCGCGGCGGGTCGTTCCACCCTTTCGCTTGACCAGCCGGCCGTTGACGCGGTAACCGATGTCGAAGACGGTGGCGCCGCTTCGCAGCGTGCGCTCGAGGATCCAGCCTGGCATCACGCCGCCCCTCGGCGTGAACGTCCGGGCGTCCACCCGCACCGCTGCGCGTCCAGCCACTCGTCGATCTCGGCGGCGACGAAGCGGATCGGGCCGCCGGGGCCGAGCCGCCGGTACGGCAGCCGGCCGTCCTCGACCGCCTGGTACACCCAGTTTCGGCTGACCGACAAGCGGCGCGCGACCTGCGAGGCGGTCAGGAGCACCCCGTCTGTCTCCAGGCCGGTGGGATCGGTGCGTGCATCCATCCCCTCGGTTCTCTCACGTGCCAGCACGTGCGGCCGGACGAAGTCGTGGCTCGAACGGGGGATCTTGGCCGCTGGCGTGTCGCGGCTGCTACCACGGCTGCTACCACGCGGATGCGAGCGCCAACCCGACCGCCGACCCGAAAACGCCGAAAGCCGCTCAACCGAGCGGCTTCCGCGCATGCGCTGGAGAGGACTTGAACCTCCACGACCCAATCGGGTCACAAGGCCCTCAACC
>JAICJM010000332.1 GCA_025928435.1 Thermoleophilia bacterium | reverse complement strand
GAGTAGAGCGTCCCCTGGACGAGGAAGCGCACGTCGCCGAGGCCGCGGGCCTCGTCCTCGAACAGGCGGATGAACTGCTCGCCGATGATGCGCCGCTTCCCCTCCGGATCGGTCACGCCGGCCAGGGCGGCCAGGAAGCGCTCGGACGCGTCGACGTGGCGCAGCGGCACCTTGAAGTGGTCGTCGAACGCCTCCACCACCTGGGCGGCCTCGTCCTTGCGCAGGAGGCCGTGGTCGACGAACACGCAGGTCAGCTGGTCGCCGACCGCGCGGTGGACGAGGAGGGCCGCGACGGCCGAGTCGACCCCGCCGGACAGGGCGCAGATCACCTGGTCGTCGCCGACCTGCTCGCGGATCAGGTCGACCTGCTCCTCGATGAACTGGAGCGCCGTCCACGTCGGCGGCGCCTGGCAGGCGTCGAGGACGAAGTGGCGCAGGATGTCCGTGCCGCGGGGCGTGTGCGCGACCTCGGGGTGGAACTGGACGCCGAACAGCCCGCGCACGCGGTCCTCCATCGCCGCGACCGGCGTCGTGTCGCTCGCGGCCGTCCCCGCGAACCCGGCCGGCGGGCGCACCACGCTGTCGCGGTGACTCATCCAGGCCGTCTGCTCCGAGGGCAGGTCGCCGAAGAGGAGGCTGTCGGAGCCGAGCCGCACCGGCGTCTTGCCGAACTCGCCCACGCCCGTGTTCGCGACATCGCCGCCGAGCGCGGCGGCCATCGCCTGCATGCCGTAGCAGATGCCGAGCACGGGCACCCCGAGATCGAAGAGCCCGGGGTCGACGGCGGGCGCGCCCGGCTCGTAGATCGAGGCGGGGCCGCCGGAGAGGATGATCCCGACCGGGTTGCGGGCCGCGACCTCGGCCGCCGGCATGTCGTGCGGCACGATCTCGGAATAGACGCGGCACTCGCGCACGCGGCGCGCGATCAGCTGGGCGTACTGCGCCCCGAAGTCGACCACGAGCACCGGCCGGTGCTCGGCGGACGCCTCTTGGGCGACCGCCGCCGCGCCGCTTGCCCGCGGCGCCTCGCTCAACGGCTCATCCCGATCGCCTGCTCCCGCTGGAGCTTCTTGCCCTCGGTCTGCAGCGCGGGCGCGAACATGATCTCGGCCTTCTGGAACGCCTGGATCGAGTCGTAGCCGGTGGTCGCCATCGAGGTGCGCAGCGCCCCCATCAGGTTGAGGGTGCCGTCGTTCTCGGTGGCGGGGCCGGCCACGATCTCCTCGAGCGAGGCGACCTGGTCGGTCTGGACGCGCGCCCCGCGGGGGAGGCTGGCGTGGAAGGTCGCCATGCCCCAGTGGTAGCCGCGGCCGGGGGCCTCGTACGCCCGGGCCAGAGGCGAGCCGACCATAACGGCGTCGGCGCCGCAGGCGATCGCCTTGGAGATGTCGCCGCCGGTGCGCATGCCGCCGTCGGCGATCACGTTCACGTACTGGCCGGTCTCGAGCAGGTGCTGGGTGCGGGCGGCCGAGGCGTCGGCGATCGCCGTCGCCTGCGGCACCCCGACGCCGAGGACGCCGCGGGTGGTGCAGGCCGCGCCAGGGCCGACGCCCACGAGGACACCGGCGGCGCCCGTGCGCATCAGGTGCAGCGCCGCCTGGTAGGAGGCGCAGCCGCCGACGATGACCGGGACGGGGATCTCGCTGATGAACTGCTTCAGGTTCAGCGGCTCGACGACCGTCGAGACGTGCTCGGCCGACACGACCGTGCCCTGGATCACCAGCACGTCGAGCCCGGCCTCCATGGCGATCTGCCAGTACTCGCGCACCCGCTGGGGCGTGAGCGAGGCGGCGGCGAGGACGCCCTCCGCCTTGATCTCGGCGATCCGCTGCCCGATCAGCTCCGGCTTGACCGGCTCGGCGTAGATCTGCTGCATCTCGCGCGTCGCCTCGGCCTTCTCGTAGTCGGCGATGCGCTCGAGCTCGGACTCGGCGTCGTCGTAGCGCGTCCAGATGCCCTCCAGGTTCAGCACGCCCAGGCCGCCGAGCTTGCCCAGGAGCGCGGCGGTGCGCGGCGACACGACGCCGTCCATGGCCGAGGCCAGGAGCGGCAGCTCCATCAGGTGCGGGCCGAGG
>JAICJM010000245.1 GCA_025928435.1 Thermoleophilia bacterium | reverse complement strand
GGTGGACGCGTGTCTGGCCGAGTATCCCGGCGTCCAGAGGCATCTCATCGTCACCGAGGGGACCCCTTCGCAGGTGCTCGTCGAGAAGGCGGAGCGCGCCGACATGCTCGTTGTCGGATCGCGCGGACTCGGCGGCTTCCGCGGCCTGATGCTGGGCTCGGTCGGCCAACAGTGCGCGCATCACGCGAACTGCCCCGTCGTCATCGTCCCCCACGAGTAGTCACTGTGGACGAGACACGGGTGGTGGTCATCGATCGCCGGGACTTCGATCGGCTCGCGCTCGACGTTCTGTGTCAGCAAACGCCCGGCGTCGTCGTCGTGGCAAGCGTGGCGAGCGTCTCCGATGCCGTGCGGGTGCTCGGTGCCGGGGGCGCGGTCGCGCTGATCGGGCGCCAGCTGATCCGCGCCGATGGCCCTGCGTTGGTCGCGCAGCTGCGCACCGCAGGGGCGGAGCGGGTGATCGTGGTCGGTACGGGCGATCGCGGCCACCTCCTCGCGGAGGCGGTGCGGGTGGACGCCGACGGCGTTCTCCAACGCGACGGTGACGCCGCTGCGCAGGCGCACGTGCTGCACGGCGAGTCGGGCACCGTGCCGCGGTGGGGCTCGACCGCCCGCTAGCTGCGACCCTGACGCGAGTGGGTACCCGCGGCCGCATCGGGATCCGGGCTGACCGGAACGGACGCGCAGATCTCGGTACCTCCGCCATCCGGAGCGCGGATCTCGATCGAGCCACCCATCAGGTCGATGCGCTCGTGCATCCCTGTGAGCCCGAAGCCGCGTGACCTGTGGAGTTCTTCGATGCCGACGCCGTCGTCGGCGATGCGGAGATCGATCCGGTCGTCGATCTCGACGATGGAGACGTCCACGCGCTTCGCGTTGGCATGCTTGATGACGTTGTTGAGCGCCTCCTGAACGACGCGATAGAGCGCATCCTCCACGGCGGGGGCGAGCCTGAACGTCCGGCGTCCACTCTCGTATGCGAGGTCGACGTGCATCCGGACATCGAGGTCGCTGATCAGGCCAAGCCGCTCCGCGAGGTGCTCGAGCGCGGGCTGGACGCCCGCCTCGTCGAGGATCGGCGGGCGGAGGTCGGTGATCAGCTGCCGAAGGCCGGCGATCCCAAGGGTGAGCTGCTCGATCGCCTGATCGAGGATCGCCTCGACCTTGGCGGGGTCGTCGCTGCGGCGGGCCGTCGACAGGATCATCTTGAGGCTCGCCATGTCCTGGAGGGTCTCGTCGTGGAGCTCCCGAGCCCACCGGCGACGCTCGGACTCCGACGCCTCGATTGCGCGGCGGGCACGCTCCTCGGCCACGTTCCGGCCCGTCGCCACCGCGGTCGCACCGCTGCTTGCGAACGACTCGAGCACGCGCGCATCGTCTGCGGTGAAGTGGTCTGCACCCGATGCGGGATCTAGGGCACCGAGGATCCCCACGGCCACGCCGCGGTAGACGAGCGGCACCAGGAGCGCCGCCCGCGCTTCGACGCCCTCCATGACCGCGATTCTCTCGTCGCCCTCGCCCGCTAGGTGGAGCGACTGCTGGAAGGTGAGGACGTCCGCTGCCGGTGTGTCGCCGATGTCCACCGATCCCGGCTCCAACGACTGTGCCAGCTCGCCGGCGACAGCGTCGACGGTCAGGCGCCCTCCGGACTCGAGGGCGACGAACATCGAGCGGCCCTCGACGAGGGCCCGCCCGCGCTTGACGATCAGCTCCAGGATCCGGTCGAGGTCCGTCTCACCGCCGACTGCGCGCGCGACGGCGAGCGCCGCCTCGAACCCGGCGATCGCACGTTGGAGCTCGTCCCGGCGTTCGGTCGCCGACCGGTACAGACGCGCGTTCGCGACGGCGTAGCCGGCCCACTCGGCCAGGATCACGACCGCCGCCTCGTCGGCCTCGTCGAACTCGGCCCCGCCGTCCTTGTCGGTGAGGTAGAGGTTTCCGAAGACGGCATCGCGGATCGTGATGGGCACGCCGAGGAACGTGGTCATCGGCGGATGGCCGGCCGGGAAGCCGTACGAATGCGGATGCATACCGACGTCCGGGAGGCGCAGCGGCCGGGGATCCTTGATGAGCACGCCCAGGACTCCGTGCCCCCGGGGCAGATCGCCGATGCGCGCGCGCGTCGATCCCTCGATCCCGAGGGTGAGGAACCGCTCGAGACCGTCCCCGCGGTCGTTGAGGACACCGAGTGCGGCGTACCGCGCGCCCGTGAGGTCGCGGGCAGCGTCGAGGACGGCCTGGAGCACGGACTCCAGATCGAGGTCCGACACGAGCGAGCGACCGACGTGAAGCAGACGACGAAGCTGGATGTCCCCCAGCCGCCCGCCGGATTCCGTTCCGGCAAAGTCGCTCATGGAGGATCCATGGTACCGGCTCCACCGTGCGCCTGCCGGGCGTGCGCGGGCTAGCTGCGGTCGAGCATGCCCTGGTCGATGGCGTAGCGGACGAGCTCCGACCGGGTGGTGAACCGCAGCTTCTGCATGATGTGCGCGCGATGGGTCTCGGCGGTGCGCACCGAGATGTAGAGCTGGGCGGCGATCTCCTGGTTCGTATGTCCCTGAGCCAGGAGCCGCAGCACCTCCCGCTCGCGGTCGGACAGGGGGTCGGACGCGGCCCGATCGCGCTCCTCGATTTCCGCCTGCACCATCTTCGCGCCGAGGGCCGGGTGCAGGTAGCGCCCGCCTCGGGCGACCTCGCGGATCGCGCTTACGAGCTCCTCCTCGGCGGCGTCCTTCAGCACGTAGCCGTTCGCGCCGTTCCCGAACGCCCGGCGGACATGGTGCCCCGTGTCCTCCATCGAGAGGATGAGCACCTTCGCGTCGGGCGCCTCGGCCTGCAGCCTGCCGATGGCCTCGTCGCCGTCGCCGTCCGGCAGCATCACGTCGAGCACGATCATGTCCGGCGTGTGCCGGCGGGCCTTGAAGACGGCGTCTCGGACGTCGCCCGCCTCATCCACGACCTCGAGGTCGGGCTCCGCCGCGAGCAGCATGCGCAGACCAGCCCGGACGACGCGGTGGTCGTCGACGAGAAGGATGCGCAGACGCCGTTGATCGTCGGTCACGAAGCGATTATGCCGAACGTGACGGTCGAGTGGCGCGTCACTCACCGGCGGGCCTGCGTGCCGAGGCGGCGATAGGGCTGCCACCCCTCCCGTCCCGCCATGCGGGCCCGCAGGTCCAGGAGGAACCGGGCCAGCTGCGGGTTCGTCTCGATGTCCGCTCGCAGCTCCTGCAGGCGGCATGCACCGTCCTCGAAGAACGGGCAATCCGCCCCGGGGCAACGTTCGTGGCCATCGAGGGCGCGCTGCAAGAGACATTCGCGGGGCTCAGACATGGGCGGCTGCCGCGTTCCTCGGAGGCGCCCAGGACACCCGCTCCGTGAGGAGCTCGGGGTGGTGGACGAGCGTGCCCATCCGCGCGAGCTCCTTCATGGGGAGGCGCCTGGTCAGATCCCGCAGGTGCTGGTGCGCCTCCGTGCCCTCGAAAACGAACAAGACCGTGTGCTCGCCGACGAAGGCGTAGTGGTTCGTGAACCCGCTCGCGGCGAGGTCGAACGGCGGGCCGGCGGCGAGCAGCTTCTCGAGCTCCTCGCGCTTCCCGGGGCGAATCGTTCCGACTACGACGACCTGGTGGTCCATGACGCGCTCCTTCTCGTTGCCCAAAGCCTCGGTGATGGGACGTGCGACCGCCTCCGGAACGGCGCTGACACGGTTGCGGGAAACCCGCACTGCACCGTGTGGTGAGACCGGATGCGCCACCCGCGTCCCGGCGAGGACGATGGATGAAACCGAGAGGAGGATGTCATGTCCAAGATCGTCGTACTGGGGCTGGACGGATCGCAGGATTCGATGCGCGCGATCCCGCATGCAGTCGAGCAGGCCGGTGACGGCGGCAAGATCGTCGTCATCCACGTGCGGGAGCTGCTCGTCGGTCGCGCCGGCGGCATGCCGCTCGTCGTGAACGAGGATGAGATCGAGGCGGGCGTGCGGCGGCAGGTCGACGACCTGAAGTCGACCGGCATCGCAGCCGAGCTGAAGGTGATCTCGGCGGTCGCCGGAGGCCCGGCACATGTGATCGCCGACGTCGCCCGCGAGGCGAACGCCGACGTGATCGTCGTCGGGACGCGGGGCCACCGACAGATCTCCAGCCTCATTATCGGGAGCGTCACGCACAAGCTTCTGCACATGACGCCGTGCCCCGTCCTGGCCGTTCCGCCCGCCGCGGGCGGCGCCGACTCCCGGAGCCGGGAGTCCTACGCCGTCGGCGCCCAGGCGTAGCGAACCGGCCGGAGTCCTGGGCCACCCCGCAGCGGGGTGGCCCATCTCCATCGCGAGTGACCTGGATCATGGTCGCGTCGACGCCCACCAGCCCCCAGGAACGACCGCCGCTCGCCGTGCTGGCAGCGCTCGCCGGCGTCGCTCTCGGCGCCGTCGCCTGGGCCGTCGGGAGCCCGTCCGTCGCACGCGGTTGCTGGGCGATCACCACCCTTGCGGTGCTGATCCCGCTCGCGTGGTCGGTGGCGCGGTCGCTCGCCCGTCGGGACTTCGGCGTCGACGTGCTCGCGCTGCTGTCGATGGCGGGCGCGATCGCCGTCGGCCAGTACCTCGCCGGCGCCATCGTGGCGGTGATGCTGGCCGGAGGGAACGCGCTCGAGCGGTTCGCCCGGTCGCGGGCCCGCCGCGACCTCTCCCTGCTGGTCTCCCGCATCCCGACGACGGCGAACGTCCTGCGCGGCGGCGAGATCGTGACGGTCGCCGCCGATGCCGTCTCCGTCGGCGACCGCGTCGTCGTGCGCGCGGGCGAGATCGTTCCGACCGACGGCACCGTCCTCTCCGCGGACGCGGTCATCGACACCGCCGCACTGACCGGCGAGCCGCTTCCGGCCCACCTGCAACGAGGAGACGACATCGCCAGCGGATCCGTGAACGCCGGCGCGACCATCGAACTCGCGGCGACTCACCGGGCCGGCGAGAGCACCTTCGCCGCGCTCGTTCGCCTCGTGCAGGACGCCGAGGGTTCCCAGGCGCCGTTCGTGCGGATGGCCGACCGGTACGCCGGGTGGTTCCTGCCGGTCGCCCTCGG
>JAICJM010000346.1 GCA_025928435.1 Thermoleophilia bacterium | reverse complement strand
GACGAGGGCCCGAGCCGACGAAGGTGGGGCGGAACGGCGGCAGCGAACGCCGCAGCGAGCTTGCTCGCAAGGCGACGAGGGCCCGAGCCGACGAAGGTGGGGCGGAACGGCGGCAGCGAACGCCGCAGCGAGCTTGCTCGCAAGGCGACGAGGGCCCGAGCCGACGAAGGTGGGGCGGAACGGCGGCAGCGAACGCCGCAGCGAGCTTGCTCGTTAAGCGAGTGGGGTGGCCTCGGCGAGCCCCATCCGGTCAAGCATCCAGGCCTGCCTGAAGGCACGGTCCCGCCAGGCGCGGTAGCGCCCGGACACGCCGCCGTGGCCGGCCGACATCTCGGTCTTGAGCAGCACGTCCGGGCGGCCGTCGTGATCGGGTGCGGTGGCGCGGAGGCGGGCCACCCACTTGGCCGGCTCGACGTAGAGCACCCGGGTGTCGTTCACCGACGTGGTCGCCAGGATCGGCGGACAGGCCCGAGGACCGACGTTGTCGTACGGCGCGTAGCCGGCGAGGTAGTCGTAGGTCTCGGGATCGCCCTCGGGATTGCCCCATTCTTCGTACTCGGGGATCGTGAGCGGCAGGCTGGCGTCCAGCATCGTGGTGAGGGCGTCGACGAACGGCACCTCGGCCACGAGGCCGCCGACGAGGTCGGCGTGCTCGTTGGCCACGACCCCGATCAGCAGACCGCCTGCCGAGCCCCCCTCGCCGACGATCCGCTCGGGAGTGGCCCAGCCGGTCGCGACGAGGTGACGGGCGCAGGCTGCGAAGTCGGAGAACGTGTGGCGCTTGTGGAGCAGCTTCCCGTCGTCGTACCAGCGCCGGCCCATCTCGCCACCACCGCGCACGTGTGCGATCGCCACACCCGCGCCCCGGTCCAGGAGCGAGAGCCACGGCACCGAGAACCCGGGGTCGATCGAGATCTCGTAGGCGCCGTACCCGTAGAGCAGGAACGGGATCGGGCGCTCCTCGCCCTCCGGGCCGCGGGCACCCCGCCGGCACACCACCGAGATCGGGATCCGTTCGCCGTCGTCGGCGACCGCCCAGAGCCGGCGTTCCTCGTACGCCGCAGGATCGTGGCCGCGGACCGGTTGCTGCTTGCGCAGCGACAGCTCGCGGCTCCGGACGTCGTAGTCGTAGACCGAGGACGGCACGGTCAGCGAGGTGTAGGAGACCCGGACGACCGGCTGGTCGAACTGCGCGCCGCCGCCGGCGCCGACCGTGTAGACCTCCTGGGGGAACTCCACGACGTAGTCGTCCCCGACACCGTCGCTGCCCAGCTCGAGGATGCGGAGCTGGGTGAGCCCGCCGCTGCGCTGATGGACGACCAGGTGCCCTCGGTACGCCGCGACATCCTCGAGGCGGACCCGCTCGTCGTACGGGATCAGCGGCGTCCAGCCGGAGGGTGGCGTCGGCGCGATCGGGCAGGTGCCGATCTCGAAGTCGGCGCCCGTGTGGTTGTGCTGCACGAGGAAGACCTCCTCGCCGGCGATGACGGCGTGCTCGAGCCCGTACAGCAGACCCTCCTCGCGCGGGTGGAACACGACCCACTCCGCGTCGGGGTCGGCGCAGTCGAGATAGCGGTTCTCGGAGGTGTTCTT
>JAICJM010000204.1 GCA_025928435.1 Thermoleophilia bacterium | reverse complement strand
GCGTTCCTCGTCTTCCCCACCCGCAACCGCCCCATCCGGGGCTCCCGTGGCTTCTACCGCGCGGCGATGCGCCACGGCGTCGCGACCGTGCTCGGAGGCGAGCGCACGACGCTCGGGATCATCTTTCACGACGCGGCGTGATTGGCGAGCGGTCGCTCGCGCGATGTCAGATCGGCAAGCGACGCGCCCTACTGGGACCGCAGCTCCTCGAAGCACCGGTCGTTCAAGGTGATGGCGGCGTGGGCCGATGAGGAGCGGGTGAACCGCCTCGCACCCGTCGCCCTGCTCGCCCTCGCCCTCGCGCTCGCGGCCGCGTGCGGCAGCGGCGCGGCCGGGCCCGCAGCCAACGCGGCGCCGGAGCTGCCCGATCCGGCCTCGCTCGTCCTACATGCGTCCGACCTCGGCCCCGGGTACGTCCGCCAGGCGAGCGCGACCACGCCGATCACCCTCGCCCACGAGCTGCTGCACGAATCGGCCAGCGCCCGCGCCGCCGACCGGCGCGCGTACGTGGCCGGATACTCGGCCGGGTTCGCCCGCCCGGCCCAGGTCGGGATCGTCAGCCAGGTGATGACCTACCGCGACGCCGGGGCAGCCCGGACCGTGATCGGCGACGCCCAGGCCGTCGCACACCTCACCCGCCAGCTGCACGCCCACGTCGTCGCGGTGCCGCCGGGCGCGCCCGGCACGCCGCGGCTCATGCTCGCCGGCACCGTCGAGGGCCTGCCCGCGTACGCCTACGGCTGGCAGCGTGGCGCCGCGCTCGAGCTCATCGCCGTCTTCGGCCGCCACGTCACCCTCTCGCGCGTGCTCGCGCTCGCCCGGGCGCAGGACGCCCGCCTCACGAACGCAGTCGCCTGAATGGCTGCTCTGCGGATTTCCGACATTTCGGGCGAGGCGATTCCGGGCGGCACGGGAGCCCGCCTCCTCGTCGAGTATGTGGACGGCCGACCGTCGCTGGAAATCGACCTCACCGACGAGGAGGCGGCACAGGCCGTCCAGAACAATCTCGGCATCGGCAAGCGTCGAGGCCTCACCCTGGCCGAGAGGCGGTCGCAGCACCCTCGCGCGTACGCACCCTGGACGCCGGACGAGGAGCGCCGGCTGGCGGCGATGTACCGGGACGGTCACTCCGTCGAGAGCATCTCGACGGCGATCCAGCGCCAACCCGGCGGCGTCCACTCGAGACTGCGGAAGCTCGGTCTCCTGAAGTAGGCGCGATCGCCTAGCGGTGTGAGTCGGCGTACGCCGCCAGCGTGTCGACGATGACCTGGCAGGCGGCCATCGCCGACTCGCCGTTGTCGTAGGCCGGGGCGACTTCACAGACGTCCATCGCGACGAGGTCGCAGGGCCGATCACCGACACCATCGTGAGCGCCTCGCGGGCGGTCAGGCCGCCCATCGTGGGCACACAGGTACCTGCGCAGACCGAGCTGTCCAGGCTGTCGACGTCGAAGCTGAAGTAGACGCCGTCGGTGCCGTTGGAGGCGATCGCGGCCGCCTCCTCGGCAACCGCCCGGGCGCCGCGCTTGTCGACGTGGCTCGCGGTCGCGTTGTGCACGCCGCCCACGCCGCGGATGTACGAGTTGCGTCCGTTGGCCGTGTCGGTGTGGTTGGGCACAGCCAGGATGATGAGCCCGATGACGATCCCCGCCATCGCGATCGCGATCGCGAACGTCACGTTCTGGATGCGGAAGTACAGCCGGCTGCCGAACGTGAGGACGAGCGCGAAGAACGTGAGCAGGAGCGTGCCCGCCACGAAGATCCACCACTTGCGCGAGAAGTTGTCGCCGCCTCACGCCGCCCCGTCGCCTTGCGGGCGAAGACAGTCTTCCCTCCTTATCCGGTCACGAGCTGGCACGATCTGATCTTGCGGCGGCGCAGGTCGACCACGGCCCCGTCGATGACGCCCTCCGAGTAGGCGCTCCCGGGGTTCACGCACGTGGTCTTGCCGATCTTCGCGATCGCCTTCGACTCATGGATGTGCCCGTGCAGCGAGAGCACGGGCTGGATCTCCTCGATCAGCGACCGGACGGCGGTCGAGCCGACCGCGACGATGCGCGGCTCGCCGCCGTCGAGCACGACCTTGAGGTCGTCGGTCAGCTGCGGCGCGCGGTCGAGGCTGGTGTTGTGCGGGGGGCAGTGCAGGTTGAAGACGGTGTTCACGCCGGGCTCGAGCTGGGCGGCCAGCCCGTGCAGGCGCTCGAGCAGCTCGTCCTCGGGCTGCTCGCGGGGGCTGTGCCACGGGGTCGGGTTCGTCCACGAGCAGGACAGCATCTGCGTCTCGTCGTCGAGGCGCACGACCCGGTTGTCGGGGTTCACGATCGTGGCCGACTCGAGCGCGCCGTCGATCGCGAACTCGTCGTCGTTCCCGGGCATGACGTAGCAGCGGATCCCGGTGCCGGCCAGCCGCTCCTCGGCGAGCTCGATCCAGCGGCGCACCTCGGCCACCATCAGCTCGGTGAACACGCCGTCGCGGTACTCCCGGTCGGCGCTCAGGCGGTCGTACTCGGCCCGGTCGCACCGGTACGGGTAGAACCCGTTGAAGCGGATGCGCCTCTCGAGCTGCTCGAGGCCGTCGTCCGTCACCGTCTCGAGCCGGCCGAGCACCGTCGCCTCGTGCCGCCCGTCCTCCCGCGCCACCACCGGCACCATCAGCTTGCCGGTGATGTCGCCGCCCATGATGAGCGTGTCCGCCTCGTAGAAGCGGGCGGCGCCGAGGAACTTGCGCCAGCACTTCTCCGAGCCGTGGACGTCGCCGGCGTAGTAGAGCCTCACGCGGTCGTCTCCGCGAGCGCGGCCCGGGCGCGTGCGTGCAGCGAGATCGCCTCCCAGGCGATGGTCGCACCGAGCAGGGCCGTCGGCTGGCCGGGCGAGTCGTAGGCCGGCGCCACCTCGACCACGTCGCATCCGACGAGCGTGATGCCGTGCAGCGCCCGCACGAACTCGAGCGCCTCCGACGTGCTCGGGCCGCCGATCTCGGGCGTGCCGGTCCCTGGCGCGAACGCCGGATCGCAGAAGTCGACGTCGAACGACAGGAAGGCCGGCCGGGCACCGGCCGTGCTGCGGACGAGGTCGCCGAACGCGGCCGGGCCGAGCTCGCGCAGCTCCCGGGTGGAGAGGACGGTGAAGCCGAGGTCGCGGGCGGCGGTGATGTCCTCGGGGCCGTACAGCGATCCCCGCATCCCCGCCTGCACCGACGCGGACGGGTCGATCACGCCCTCCTCGGCCGCCCGCCGGAACGTCGTCCCGTGGAAGTAGCGCTGACCGAAGTACTCGTGCCACGTGTCGCCGTGGGCGTCGAGGTGGACGAGGGCGAGCGGGCCGTGCCGGCGCGAGAGCGCCCGCAGCTCGGCCAGGGTGATCGCGTGGTCGCCGCCGAGCACGACCGGGAAGACCCCGGCGGCGACGATCGGCGCGAGGCCCTCTTCGGCGAGCGCGTAGGTGGCCTCGGTGTCGCCCGGCGCCAGCGCCAGGTCGCCGGCGTCGACCGCGGACAGGTGGGCGAAGATGTCCACCTGCTGCTCCGGGTTGTAGGGCCGCAGCAGCGCGGAGGCCGAGCGGATCGCCTCCGGCCCGAAGCGGGCGCCGGAGCGGAAGCTCGTGGCGGTGTCGAACGGCAGCCCGAGGACGGCCACGTCGACGTCCTCGAGCGCGGTGACGTGGGGCAGGCGCATGTAGGTGCGCACGCCCGAGAAGCGCGGCTTCGTGAACGCGTCCGCCGGCATGTAGCGGCCGCCGCTCACAGGGCACCTCCGGCGACGGGAACACCCTGGCCGGTGATGGTGCCGGCCGCCTCGCTGCACGTGTGGGCGATGACGTCCGCCACCTCCCCGGGCCGCCGGACCCGGCCGAGGAGCACCTCGGCGCCGTAGCGGGCGCGGATCTCGGCCGCGCTGACGCCGGCGTCGCCCGTGTCGACGTCGAGCTGCGGGGTATCGACGACGCCCGGCGCAACCGCGTTCGCGGTGATGCCGTGCGGGCCGAGCTCGCGGGCGACGGCGCGCGTCATCGAGATCAGCCCGGCCTTGGAGGCGCTGTAGGCGCTCGCGCGCGGCCAGCCGGTCACGCCCCACCCGGACGCGACCGTGACGATGCGGCCGAAGCCGGCGTCCGCCATCGCCGAGGCGCACGCGCGGATGCAGTTGAAACTCCCTGTGAGGTTCGTGTCGATCACCTTCCAGAACGCGTCGGGACCGACCTCGTCGATCCCGCCCATGACCATGTGCGCGGCGTTGCAGACCAGCACCTCGACCGGGCCACCTCGCGGCAGGTGTGCCAGGTGCCGCCCAGGTGCACGCGCAGCATCCGCCGCCACTCGGCGTCCGAGATGTCCGCGATCGGCGTCTCGATGACGTGGCCGGCGCAGTTCACGAGCACCTCGATCGGCCCGAGCTCCCCTCGGTGCGGGCGACCTCCATCCCGGCCGCCTCGAGCGCCTCGGCCGACGCGCCGCCGATGCCGCCTCCCGCACCGGTGACGAGGGCGACGGGCCTACTCAATCGGGATCTCCTGGAAGCGCTTTTCGATGTCGACGCCGCGGCGGCGGTTGAGCGCGCGGGCGACGAAGTAGATGACGAAGCCCGAGAGGAAGATGCCGACGTTGTAGGCGACGCCCCACCAGTAGCGAGAGCCGTCGTTCAGGTTGCGCAGGCCGGCGTACGGGTCCTTCCAGAAGATCACGAGCGCGGCGACGCAGGCGGCCAGCGAGATGAACCCGACGATGCTCATGACCGGGACGCCGCCGATCCGCCACCGCACCGGCGAGGACTCGAACACCTCGGGCAGCCGGAACGGGAACATGATCGCCGCGATCGACACCAGGCAGAAGCCGAGGATGAACCCGAAGATCCCGGTGAGGGTCGGGAAGATCTTCGTGTAGACGTAGAGGAAGAGGAAGACGATCGAGCCCGCGCCGACCGTCCAGATGGCGGCGATGGGCGCGTGGGTGCCGTCGCTCACGTACGCCAATTGGCGCGGCATGACACCGTCAATTGCGTAGGCGACCAGGTTCCGCGACGCGTTCAGGATCTGGCCCGGGAGCCAGGTGTAGCTCCAGAACACGAACCCGGCCAGGATCACGATGCCGACGATCGTGTAGCCGCCGGCGGCCGCCGCGATCTCGCTGTAGACGGGCGTCGACGAGAGGCCGAGGCTGGCGCCGCCGTCGTTCCCGAGGCCGCTCCAGAGCGTGAACCCGATCGAGTGCAGCGCCGACCAGGTGAGCAGCATGAGCACGCCCAGGGCGACCACCGCCGCGGCCGGCATCGACCACAGCTGCACCCGCGACGCCCGCCGCACCTCGCCGCCGATGTAGGCCGACGACTGGTTGAACACGAGCTCCAGGTAGAGCCACGTCATCGGCAGGATGGTGTTGCGCAGGTCGAGCGAGCCCTGCGGGGCGCCGGCCTTGAGCGCGCCCTTCACGCTCCCGGAGCCAAAGGTCGAGTTGATCGCCGCCACCACGTCGCCGCGGCCCTTGGCCAGGAACACGATGATCGAGAGCACGATGCTCGCCATCGCGAGCACGAAGAGCGTGTTCTGGAGCCGGAAGTAGAGGCGGAGGGAGCGGGAGAAGATCGCGCACAGGACGACGATCAGGATCGTCCCGGCGATCACGGTCCCGGTCTTGCCGACGAGCTTGTTGCCCCAGTCGGTGAGCGTGCCCGAGCCGGACATGTCGCCGACGGTGCGCAGGAACGGCCCCAGGCCGTAGCGGGCGAAGAAGGCGGACGGGACGCCACCGTAGATGAACCACCAGACGGTGTTGTTCCAGGACGACATCATCCCGAGCGCCGGGTGGAGCGTCCGCGAGACGTAGACGTAGTCGCCACCCGAACGCGGCATCGCCGCGGCGAACATGGCGAACACGAACGAGAGCGGGATCACGAGGGCGAACGCGACCAGCTCGTTCAGGTACACGTTCACGCCCGGGTAGAACGGGATGGTGGTGTTGAACAGGAACGCCGCCATCAGCCCGATCGAGATGAAGTTGACGTTGTAGATCAGGACGTCCCACCAGGCGGCCTCCCGGACGAGGCCCGTTGCCTGGCGCTCGAAGGCGCGCGGCGCGCCCGCGTCAGCGGTGCTCATAGATCCCCTCCTCGATGTGGACGCTCGGCACCGGCCGGGCGTCGGTCTCGGGCGTGACCGACCGCGTGTGCGCGGCGATCTCGCTCAGCGGCGCGATCCAGATCCCGTCGGCCGCGCGGGCGTGCTCGACGACCCGCTCGAGGGTCGCGACCCGCGAGGCCCGGCCGGACAGGAATGGGTGGCTCGTCAGGATCATCAGCCCGCCCTCGGCGGTCAGCGCGTCGAGCTCGCTCGTCCACAGGTCGAGCACCTTGGCCGGCGACTCGATCACGGAGCCGACGTTCGGCTCGGGCAGGAACGCGTACTGCTCCCAGTCGTCGAGCATCCAGTGCACCGGCAGCTCGGCCAGGATGCCCTTCCCCGTGTCGAGCAGGTACGGGCGGTCGTCGTCCATCATGCTCGAGTCCCAGCGGAAGCCGTACTCGGCCAGCAGGGCGGGCGTGGAGTCGGTCAGCTCCCACCACGGCGCCCGGAACCCCTCGGGCCGGCGGCCGGTGATGCGCTCGAGGCTTGCCAGGGCGCGCTCAACATCCGCGCGCTGGCCGTCGTCCGAGAGGGCGTGGTAGGGGACATGCGAGTACCCGTGGTGGCCCAGGTCGTGCCCGGCGGCCACGATCGCCTCGACGGTGCCGGGATAGCGGTC
>JAICJM010000182.1 GCA_025928435.1 Thermoleophilia bacterium | reverse complement strand
GCGGGGTACCGCGCCATCGACGCCCTCCGGGTCGAGAAGGGCTACCGCGTCTGGGGCGCCGACATCACGCCCGAGGACACGCCCGACGAGGCCGGCCTCGGCTTCGCGGTGAAGCCGGAAAAGGGCGTCGACTTCATCGGCCGCGACGCGCTGCTGCGCGCCCGCGAGTCGGCGCCGGGGCGGCGGCTCGCCTGCCTCGCGCTGGCCGACCCGCTCGCGGTCACGCTGGGCGCCGAGCCGGTGCGCGTCGGCACCGACGTCGTGGGCAGGGTGACGAGCGGCGGCTACGGCTACGCCGTCGAGCGCTCGCTCGCCTACGCGTACCTGCCGGCCGATGCGGCCGCCGTCAGGACGAGGGTCGAGGTGGAGGTGTTCGGCGACTGGATCGGCGCCGAGGTCGTGGCCGAGCCGGCCTGGGATCCGAAGGGCGAGCGCATCCGGGCCTAGCCTCGGCGGCGGCGGCTGGCTAGGCTTGCCAGGATGCGCTGCCACGCCTGCGGGACGGAGAACGAGGAAGGGCGGAAGTTCTGCGGCGAGTGCGGCGCTCCCATGGCCGTCGTCTGTGCCGCGTGCGGCACCCGCAACTCGCCCGGCGCGAAGTTCTGCGGCGAGTGCGGGGCGACCCTCGGGACGCCCGTCCCGGCTCGCGCCCAGGCCACCGAGCCGGTCGCCGAGCGCAGGCTCGTGTCCGTGCTCTTCGCCGACCTGGTCGGGTTCACGACGGTATCGGAGGCGCGCGACGCCGAGGACGTGCGCGAGCTGCTCTCGCGCTACTTCGACACCTGCCGGACACTGATCGACCGCTATGGCGGCACCGTCGAGAAGTTCATCGGGGATGCGGTCATGGCGGTGTGGGGCGCGCCGGTGGCGATGGAGGACGACGCCGAGCGGGCGGTGCGGGCGGCGATCGACCTGGCCGGGGCGGTCGAGGCGCTCGGTGCCGAGATGGGCATCGACGGCCTGCGCGCACGGGTCGGCGTCCTGACGGGGGAGGCCGCCGTCACGATCGGCGCCCAGGCCGAGGGCATGGTGGCCGGCGACCTCGTGAACACGGCCTCGCGCATCCAGTCGGTGGCCGAGCCCGGCACGGTGCTCGTGGGTGAGTCGACGAAGCGCGCCACCGAGGCGGCGGTCGTGTATGCGGACGCAGGCGCCCGCGAGCTGAAGGGCAAGGCAGGGTCGGTGCCCGTGTGGCGGGCCGTCCGCGTGATCGGCGGCATCGGCGGGGCCCAGCACACGACCGGGCTGGAGGCGCCGTTCGTCGGCCGCGACCGCGAGCTGCGGGTCGTGAAGGAGCTCTTCCATGCGTCGGCCGGCGAGTCGAAGGCGCACCTGGTCTCGGTGCTTGCGGTCGCCGGGACGGGCAAGTCGCGGTTGTCCTGGGAGTTCTTCAAGTACATCGACGGCCTGGCGGAGAACGTGCGCTGGCACCGCGGCCGGTGCCTGCCCTACGGCGAGGGGGTGACCTTCTGGGCGCTGGCCGAGATGGTGCGCACCCGGGCCCAGATCGTCGAGGGCGAGGACACCGCGTCGCAGCGGGAGAAGCTGCACGCCGCCGTCGCGGAGTCGATCGCCGATCCCGAGGAGCGCCGCTTCGTCGAGGCCCGGCTGGCGCACCTGCTCGGCCTGGAGGAGCATGCCCAGTGGGAGCGCGAGAACCTCTTCAGCGCCTGGCGGCTCTTCTACGAGCGGCTGGCCGAGGAGATGCCGACGGTGCTCGTGTTCGAGGACATGGAGTGGGCCGACGCCGCCCTCCTCGACTTCATCGAGTACCTGGTCGACTGGTCGCGCAACCACCCCCTGTTCGTGATCGCGCTGGCCCGGCCGGAGCTGACCGAGCGGCGGCCGACCTGGGGCGCGGGCAAGCGCAACTCGAGCTCGCTGTACCTCGAGCCGCTCGCGACCGACGAGATGGACACGCTGCTCTCCGGGCTCGTCCCCGGGCTGCCGGAGGAGCTGCGAGGGCGCATCCGCGAGCGGGCGGAGGGGATGCCGCTCTACGCGGTGGAGACGGTGCGGATGCTGCTCGACCGCGGCCTCGTGGTCGAGCGCGAGCACTCCTACATCCCGGCCGGGCCGATCGAGACGCTCGAGGTGCCCGAGACGCTGCAGGCGCTCGTCGCCGCTCGCCTCGACGGGCTCGGGGGCGAGGAGCGGCGCCTGCTCCAGTCGGCCGCCGTGCTGGGGAAGACGTTCACGGTCGAGGCGCTCGCGACGCTGGTCGGGCGCACGCCCGATGAGGTCGAGCCGGCCCTGGCCGGCCTGGCGGGCAAGGAGATGCTGTCGCTGTCCGCCGACCCGCTCTCGCCGGAGCGGGGCCAGTACGGCTTCCTCCAGGACATGGTGCGCAGGGTGGCCTACGAGATGCTGTCCAAGCACGAGCGGCGGGCAAAGCACCTCGCGGCCGCGGCGATGGACGAGGGCGAGGACGAGCTGGCCGAGGTCGTCGCAGGGCACTACCTGGCGGCGGCCGCCGCCGACCCGGACGCCGCGGACGCCGGCGAGATCGCCCGCCGGGCCGTGGCGGCGCTGCGCCAGGCCGGACAGCGGGCGTCGTCCCTCGCTGCCACGGAGGAGGCGCAGCGCTACTACGAGCAGGCCGCAGCGCTTGCCATGGAGGCCGCCGAGCAGGCCGACCTGCTCGAGCACGCCGGGATCATGGCTCAGCGCGGCGGGCGCACCGATGCCGCCCGCGCCCACTACGAGCGGGCCGTGGCGCTGTTCGAGGGCGAGGGGGCGACCCACCCGGCTGCCCGCGTGTCCGCCCGGCTGGGCGAGGTCATGTGGGACACCGGCCGCCTGCGCGAGGCGCTCGACCGGATGGATGCCGCACTCGAGCTCCTGAGCTCCGAGGAGGGGGACGCCGACGTCGCCGCGCTCACCGCCCAGATCGCGCGGTTCACGTTCTTCGCGGGAAACCCGGACGTCGCCCTCGATCGCGTCGAGACGGCCCTCGAGCTGGCCGAGGCGCTGGGGCTGCCCGAGGTGCTCTCGCAGGCGATCAACACGAAGGCGATGATCCTCGTGACCAAGGGCCGGCCCGCCGAGGGAGGCGCGCTCGTCCGCTACGCCCTCGAGGTCGCGCTCGAGCACGACCTCCCCACCGCCGCGCTGCGCGCGGACAACAACGTCGCCGACCTGGACGCGCGCGCCGACCGCTACGAGCAGGCGGCGGGCGGGTATCGCGACGGCCTGGCCCTGGCCCGTCGCGTCGGCAGCCGGCAGCTGGAGTGGATGTTCCTCTCGCAGACGTATCCCCTGTACGCGCTGGGAAGCTGGGACGAGGCGCTTACGCGGGCGTCCGAGATACCGGAGGAGCTCTTCTCGCAGACGCGGTTCCCGTTCGTCTGCGCGCTCGGCAACAGCGTCGCCATCCTGTGCCACCGCGGCGAGCTCGACGCGGCAGACGAGCTGATCCAGCGCTACGCCGTTCTGCGCGAGTCCGCCGACGTCTCGGAGCGGACGGGCCACGCCTGGCCGGAGTCCCAGCTGCGGCTCGCGCGCGGCGATGCTGCCGAGGCGCTGCGGCTGGCGTCGGCGGCCTGGGATACGCGCGACGCCTTCGACGGCAACTCGGAGTCCATGAAGGAGGCCTTCGCGATCGCCGTGGAGGCGGCGCTCCGGCTCGGCGACCAGGCGCGCGCGGAGGCGTTGCTCGAGACGGTCGAGCCGCTCGGCCGTGGATCGATCCCACCGCTGACCCGCGCGCGAGCCATGGGGTTCCGGGCCCGGCTGGCCGCGGCCAACGGTGACCTGGAGCGGGGCGAGCGGCTGTTCCAGGGCGCGACGGCGCTGATGCGCGAGCTCGCGGCACCGTTCCCGATGGCGTGCACCATGCTCGAGCACGCCGAGGCGCTGGCCGCCGCCGGCGATCCGGCTTCCGCCGAGCTGCTGCTCGCCGAGGCCCGATCCGTGTTCGAGGAGCTGCGGGCGCGGCCCTTCGTCGAGCGCGCCGACCGGGTGGCCGGACGCGCCGGCGACCGGGTCGCGTCCTGACGGGCGCCAATTGGCGGTCGCCGCGAGCGCCAATCGCCTCCAGAAACACGGTCGGGACGGGCCGCGGCTCCCGGGCGGGCCGGCCGCCCTGCAGGTCGGGCGGCGCTTCCGCGCCGGGCGAGCCGCGTCCGTCCCTTGTCTGCGACCGCGGGGGAGACACTACGCCCCGTGCGTTAAGCCCAGAAGGCGGAAACGTAACGGTGTCGTAACGTCCGCACCGGCGAGGAGGCTCAGGCGGCGGGCGCGAGCTCGCGTCGTGTGAGCGTCTGGTCGCGGCGCTGGCCGATCCCGACCATCGTCACCGGCACGCCGACCCGCTCCTCCACGAAATCGAGATACGCCCGTGCCGCGGCGGGCAACTCGCCGAAGGCGGTGATGTCCGAGATGTCGGCGCTCCAGCCGGGGAGCTCCTCGTACACCGGCTTGGCGTGGTGGAAGTCGGTCTGGTGGGAGGGGAACTCGATCGTCTCGGTCCCGTCCTCGAGCCGGTAGGCGGTGCAGACCGGGATGCGCTCGAACATCGAGAGGACGTCGAGCTTCGTCACCGCCAGCTCCGTGAGGCCGTTCAGCCGGGCCGCGTAGCGGAGGCCGACCAGGTCGAGCCAGCCGCAGCGGCGGTCGCGGCCCGTGACCGTGCCGTACTCGCCGCCCCGCTCGCGCAGCTGCGCGCCCCGGTCCTCGTCGGCCTCGCTCGGGAACGGGCCTGCGCCCACCCGGGTCACGTAGGCCTTGGTGACGCCCAGCACCGCCGAGATCCGGGTCGGCCCGACGCCGAGCCCCGCGCAGGCGCCGCCCGCGACCGGGTTCGACGAGGTGACGAACGGGTAGGTGCCGTTGTCGATGTCGAGCAGCGTCCCCTGCGCGCCCTCGCACAGCACGAACCGGCCGTCCTCGAGCGCGCGGTGGACGAGCAGCGACGTGTCGGCGATGAACGGGCGGATGCGGGCGGCGTAGCCGAGCATCGCCACGGTCACCTCCTCCTTGTCCAGCGGCCGGTGGTGATGGAGCTTGCGCAGCTCGAGATTCTTCACCGACAGCGCCGTCTGGATCTTCATCCGCAGGATCTTCTCGTCGAGCACGTCCTGCACGCGGATGCCGACCCGCAGCGACTTGTCGGCATAGGCGGGGCCGATCCCGCGCCGGGTCGTCCCGATCTGGAGCCGGCCGAGCCGCAGCTCGGAGTCGGCGTCGATGATCCGGTGCCACGGCATGATCAGGTGCGCGTTCCCGCTGATGCGCAGGCCCGAGACGTCGACGTCGCGCGCCAGCAGGCCGTCGAGCTCCTCGATCAGCACCTCGGGGTCGATCACGCAGCCGTTCCCGAGCACGCACTCCGTGCCCGGGTAGAGGATGCCGCTCGGGACGAGCCGCAGCTTGTAGGTCTCCGACCCGATGACGAGCGTGTGGCCGGCGTTGTTCCCGCCCTGGTAGCGGGCGACGACATCGGCGCGCTCGGCCAGCAGGTCGACGATCTTGCCCTTTCCCTCGTCGCCCCACTGGGCGCCCACGACCACCTTGAGCGGCATTCGGATGCCTCCGGCGTTTCAGGCCCCGGGATGGGCCAGGTTGTCGAATCGGGTGTAGCGGCCCACGTAGGCGAGCTTCACCGTGTCGAGCGGGCCGTTGCGGTGCTTGGCGAGGATGATCTCAGCCGTGCCCTTGTCGTCGCTCTGATCGTCGTAGTAGTCGTCACGGTAGACGAACATGACGAGGTCGGCGTCCTGCTCGATCGAGCCGGACTCGCGCAGGTCGGAGAGCACCGGCCGCTTGTCGCCGCGCGCCTCGACAGCGCGGGAGAGCTGCGAGATCGCGATCACCGGGACGTCGAGGTCGCGGCCGATCAGCTTGAGCGCGCGCGAGATCTGGGAGATCTCCTGCACCCGGTTCTCCACCTTGGCGGTGCCGCCCATGAGCTGGAGGTAGTCGACGATGATCAGCCCCAGCTCGCCCTTCAGGCGTGACTTCAGGCGCCGGCTCTTCGCCTTGATCTCGATCGGCGTCACCCCGGCCGTGTCGTCGATGTAAATGGGCGCGTCGTAGAGCTTGCTCGACGCGTTCGTGAGCTTCTCCCAGTCGCCCTTGTCGAGGTTGCCGCGGCGCAGGCGCTTCGAGTCGACCTTGCCCTCGGCGCACATGAGCCGGGTCGTCACCTCCTCGCGAGACATCTCGAGCGAGAAGATCGCGACGGGCGTGCGCTCGCGCACGCCGACGTGCGCGGCCATGTTGAGCGCGAGCGAGGTCTTGCCCATGCCCGGGCGGGCCGCGAGCACGATCAGGTTCGAGTCCTGGAACCCGGCCGTGAGGTCGTCCAGCTGCCGGAACCCGCTCGCGACACCGGTCAGGTCGCGCTCGTTGTCGGCGAGCTGCGTCAGGCGGTCGAACGACTGCCTGAGCAGCGTGTCCATGTGCTCGAAGTCGCCCGTGATGCGCTGGTCGGCGATCCCGAACACGATCTGCTCGGCCCGGTCGACCAGCTCCGGCGGCTCGCCCATGCGCTCGTAGCCGAGCGAGGCGATCTCGGTGCCGGCCCGGATCAGCCCCCGGTACGTCGCCGTGTCGCGGACGATCTGGGCGTAGTGGCGCGCATTCGCGACCGCCGGCACGGTCGCCGCGAGCGTGTGCACGACCGCCTTCCCGCCCACCTCGTCGAGCAGCCCCCGGTTCGAGAGGGCGTTCGTCAGCGTGATGGTGTCGACGTTCTCGCCCCGCCCGTACATCTCCAGGATCGTCTGGAAGATGGTCGCGTGCGAGCGGCGGTAGAAGTCGTCCGGCTGCAGGAGTTCCGAGACGATCGCGACGGCGTTGCCGGACACGAGCATCGCCCCCAGCACCGACTCCTCGGCATCGAGGTCCTGCGGTGGGACCGTCGGCTCGTGGGAGGTGACCGCCATCCGCGGGGAGCGGCCTAGAACTCGCCCTCGAGATCGGACGGCTCGGCCTCGAAGGCCTCGACGCCGCCCTCCTCGTCGGCCCCGCCCGGGACCACCATCACCTTCAGCATCGCGCGCACGTCGCCGTAGACGGTCATGGTGACCTTGTGGCTTCCGAGCGTCTTGATGGGCTCGTCCAAATCGACCTTGCGGCGGTCGATCCGGATCTTGCGCGCCTTCCAGATGGCGTCGGAGATGTCGGTCGACGTGACCGACCCGTACAGCTTGTCCTCCATGCCGGCCCGGCGCTTGATGGTGAGGACCGTGCGGTTGAGCGTGTGGGCCATGTCGCGGGCCTGCTCGTCGCTCTGGGCCTCGTGCCGCGCCCGCTGGTCGGCCTGGTGCTGCACCTCGGCCACGCGCGCATCGGTGGCCGCCTCGGCCAGCTTGCGCGGGGCGAGGTAGTTTCGCAGGTGGCCGGCGGCGACCTGGACGACGTCGCCCTTGCGCCCCAGCTTCTCGACGTCCTGCAGCAGGATCGCCTGTTGTGCTCT
Source organism: Thermoleophilia bacterium (assembly GCA_025928435.1). The sequence continues at coordinate 372 of JAICJM010000182.1, read as the reverse complement.
TCGTGCCATGTTCGTCCCTCTCAGCCTCGGGCGGCCGGAGCCGCCGTCGGATGGTCGCATTCCCTGGGCGCGGTTGCCAGCCCGGCGGCCGCGGAACGGCCGCTACGAGCGCGGAAACCGAAAACGTCTAGTTGACGGCGTAGGGCAGGAGCGCCATCTCGCGCGCCCGCTTGATCGCCACGGCCACCTGTCGCTGGTGGCGCCGGCAGGCCCCGGAGATCCGCCGCGAGCGGATCTTGCCCTTCTCGGACATGTACCGCCGCAGCTGGTTGTAGTTCTTGTAGTCGATCTCCTCGACCTTCTCCTTGCAGAAGTAGCAGGGCTTGCGCCGGGTGGACGCGCCTGCCGCTGCGCCGCGCTTGGGGCCGCGGC
>JAICJM010000223.1 GCA_025928435.1 Thermoleophilia bacterium | reverse complement strand
ATCGGCATCGACTTCATCACGAAGCTCGGTCTCGGCAGCGCGCTGGGCGTGCTGACGGCCGTGCTCCTGGCGCAGTCGCTGCTGCCGGCGGTGCTGGCGCTGCTCGGTCACAAGATCGATCGCGGCCGGCTCGGGATGCGCATCTCCGACGACTCCCGCGAAGGCCAGGCGAAGACGCCGATCGCTCGCTGGGGTCGCTTCGTCACGGCGAACGCGAAGGTGATGCTGGTCGCCGCCGTGGTCCTGCTGCTCGTGGTCGCCTCGCCGGTGCTGAAGTCGCGGCTGGGCCTCGCGGACGCGGGCACGGCGCCGAAGAGCCAGACCACCCGGCAGGCCTACGACCTGCTCTCCACCGGCTTCGGCCCCGGGTTCACCGAGCCGATCCCGATCGTCCTCGCGCTGAACTCCGACCACAACGCGGCGGTGAAGCTCCAGAGCGCGCTCGAGCAGGTGCCCGGCATCTCCGACGTCGAGGCGCCGATCTACAACGCCAAGACACCGGACAAGGCGTCCGTGGCGATCATCAACACGTACTCGAAGTACAAGCCGCAGGACTCGCAGACCGACGACATCGTCTCGACGCTCCGGCACACGACGATCCCCGACACCCTCAAGGGCTCGTCGGCGATCGCCTACGTGTCGGGCTCGAACGCCGCGTTCACCGACATCGGCAACCGCATCTTCTCGCGGACGCCGTGGTTCCTGCTCTACATCATCGGGATCACGTTCCTCGTGATGGCGATGGCGTTCCGCTCGCTCGTGGTCGCCGTCAAGGCGGCCCTGACGACCCTCACCTCGGCGCTGGTCGGGTTCGGCGCGCTCACCTTCGTCATCCAGCTCGGCCACGGGATGGGGATCATCGGCCTCGACCGCACCGGGCCGATCGAGAGCTTCGTGCCGCCGATCGCCTTCGCGATCCTGTTCGGCCTCTCGATGGACTACGAGGTGTTCCTGATGAGCCGCATCCGCGAGGAGCACGTGCACGGAAGCCGGACGTTCACGGCCGTGCGCGACGGCATCGCGGGCGTCGGCCGCGTGATCGTGGCCGCGGCGTTCATCATGTCTGCGGTGTTCTTCGCGTTCCTGCTGAACCCGGACCGCGTGTCCAAGGAGTTCGGCCTGCTGCTCGGCGTCGCCATCCTGACGGATGCCCTCGTCGTGCGCATGACCTTCGTGCCGGCGCTGCTCGCGGTGCTGGGCGAGCGGTCATGGACGATCCCGGCCTGGCTCGACCGGGTGCTCCCGAACATCACGATCGAGCCGCCGGTGCAGCGGGATGCGGCCGACGACCGGAGCGCCGACCCGCGCGAGCCGGCGGAGTCGACCGCGAGCTGATCGAGATGGGGACTGTCCCCGCCTCCACGGCGGGGACAGTCCCCAGACTCATTCCTTCACGTACGGGCGGCCGTCGGCGGCGGGCGGCCGCGAGCGGCCGATCAGCCCGACCAGGGCGATCAGCGTCAGCACGTAGGGCAGCGTCGAGAGCAGGTTCACCGACACGTCCGCGCTCTGCTGAAGGCGGTCGGCGAGGCCGCTCGCGAAGCCGAAGAGCAGGCATGCGCCAAAGGCGCCGTACGGCCGCCACTTGCCGAAGATCATCGCGGCCAGCGCGATGAAGCCGCGGCCCGCCGTCATGTTCTGGTCGAACGAGCCCACGAAGCCGATCGACAGGTAGGCGCCGCCCAGGGCCGCCAGCATCCCCGAGAGGATGACGGCCACGTAGCGGGTGCCGTAGACCGAGATCCCGACCGTGTCCGCGGCCCGGGGGTGCTCGCCGACCGACCGGATGCGCAGCCCGATCGGCGTCCGGAAGAGCACGACGTGCACGGCGACGATGGCCGCGAACAGCAGCCAGATCATCAGGTTCAGGTCGCCGAAGACACCGAGGACGCCGGGCAGACTGCGGATGCCGGGGATGCTCACGTCCGGGACCATGGACACGTTCGCGGGCGTGCCCTGATCGCCGTAGATGTCGATGAACATGTAGCCCGTCACGCCCAGGGCGAGGAAGTTGATCGCCGTGCCGATCACGATCTGGTCGGCGCGCAGGTGGATCGTGAAGATCGCGTGGACGAGCGCGAACACGCCGCCGGCGGCGACGGCGACGAGCAGCCCGACGACCCAGGTGCCGCTCCACGCCGCCGCCCAGATGCCGAAGAAGGCCCCGGCCAGCATCATCCCCTCGAGCCCGATGTTCACGACGCCCGAGCGCTCGGAGATCACGCCGCCTATGGCGGCCCAGCCGAGCGGGGTGGCGTACTGGAGCGTCGAGGCCAGGAGGCCCGCGTTCACGATCGCCGCCAGCGTGTCGGTCGATCGGCCCTGGGCCCAGGTGGCGATCAGGACCGCGACGATCGCGACGCCGACGGCCCAGCCGCCGGCCCGCCACTCGCGTCCCTGCAGCGCCCACGCGCCGCAGCCGAGGCCGATGACGGCGAGCGCCACCGGTGCGCCCTGGGCCCGCACCTCGAACGGGGGCAGCGCCAGCCACACGGCCAGGAACCCGAACGCGACGCCGATCAGGCCGATCGCGCGGGCGCCGGTCGGGAGCCGGGTCCGGAGCGTCGCGGCGACGGCGCTCACAGCGCCTCCTCCCGCAGGCTCGCGTCGAGCCGTGGCGGCGGCGTCGTGCGCGTCCGCCGGGCCCGCCAGGCGTAGACGAGCAGCAGCTCGGCGCCGACGAAGAGCACGATCAGGCCCTGGATGATCGTGGCCAGGTTGCCGGCCAGCTCGGGCGGGAACACCGTCGGGTCGAGCGCGCGGGTGGACGTCCCCACCTCGAGGCCGCCGAACAGCAGCGCCGCCAGCGCGATCCCGATGGGACGGCCGCGCCCGAGCAGCGCGACGGCGATCCCGACGAACCCGATCTGGCTGACCTGGATGTCGTTCGTCGCGATCGAGAATTCCCAGCCGAGGATGTCCATCGAGCCGGCCAGCCCGGCGAAGGCGCCCGAGATCGCCAGGGCGACGATGTACATGCGCGACACCGAAATGCCGCCGTAGCGGGCCGCCTCGGGGTTGAACCCGACCGCCTTCACCTCGAACCCGAGCGTGGTGCGGTTGAGGATGAACCAGTAGACGACGAGCGCGAAGAGCGCGATGAAGATGCCCGCGTGGAGCGGCTGCAGGTTGCCCCAGATCGCGGGCAGCTGAGCGGAGTGCGCGATCGGGTTCGACTTCGGGACGGACCGCTCGGAGCCCTGCAGCGGTCCCCCGAGCTCGAACAGGTACTGGCCCCCGTAGAAGGCGATCCAGTTCAGCATGATGGTCGAGATCACCTCGTGGGCGCCGACCGCCGCCTTCAGACCGCCGGCGATCCCGCCCCAGACCGCGCCGCCGATGACCGCCGCGACCATCGCCAGGAAGACGTGCAGCGGCCGCGACATCCCGGCGAAGTGGAGGCCGACCCAGAGCGAGCAGATGAGCCCGACGAAGTACTGGCCCTGGCCGCCGATGTTGAACATGCCGCACCGGAACGCGAACGCGACGGCGAGCGCGGTCAGGATCAGCGGCGTCGTCTCGATCAGGGTCTGCTGCAGGTTGATCGCGGCGAAGATCTTGTCGTTGCTCGACGTCCACGGCAGGACGTAGTTCAGGCCCGTGCCCTTGAAGATCGCGTTGTAGGCGGTGATCGGGTTGTGCCCGGCCGCGAGCACGGCGAGCCCGCCGACCACGAACGCGAGCACCGTCGTCCCGACCGGCAGCAGCACGCCCTCCGCCCGAGCGCTCAGCGCGCCGCCGACACGGTCGAAGAGGCTCCGCTCCTCGGGGGCGCTCACGCCGCCGTCCCCCGGCCGCCGCCGGCCATGGCCACGCCCAGGTCGAGCTCGGACACGTCGGGGCCGTACTCGCCCACGATCTGGCCGCGGTACATGACCAGGATCCGGTCGGAGAGGCCGAGGATCTCGTCGAGCTCGAAGCTCACCAGGAGGATCGCGCGGCCGTGGTCGCGCTCCTCGACCAGCCGCCGGTGGACGAACTCGATCGCGCCCACGTCCAGGCCGCGCGTCGGCTGCGCGGCGACCAGCAGGTCGGGGTTGTCGGAGACCTCGCGGGCGATCACGACCTTCTGCTGGTTTCCGCCGGAGAGGGCGAACGCCGGGGTCTGCGGGCCGCCGCCGCGCACGTCGAACTCGTCCAGGAGCCCGCGCGCCTTCGCGACGATCCGCCGCGGCGAGAGGATGCCGAACCGAGAGACCGGCGCCCGCCGGTAGTCGCGCAGCGCGAGGTTCTCGGCCAGCGAGAACTCGAGCACGAGGCCGCGCCGTTGGCGGTCCTCGGGGATGTGGCCGATGCCGGCATCGAGGCTCGCGCGGGCATCCGCGCGGGTCAGGTCGTGGCCCGACACGCTGACCGTGCCGGCCGTCGGGCGGCGCAGGCCGGTGACGGCCTCGACGAGCTCTGCCTGCCCGTTCCCGTCGACCCCGGCGATGCCGACGATCTCGCCGGCCCGGGCCTCCAGCGAGAGCCCGCGCACGGCCTCGAGGCCGCGGTCGTCGGCCACGTGCAGGTCGCGCACCTCGAGCACCGGCTTCTCCGGGTGGGCCGGCTCCTTCTGCACCCGCAGGAGCACCTCCCGTCCGACCATCAGCCGGGCCAGGCTCTCCTCGGTGGCGCCCTCGCGCGGCACCGTCTCGACCGCCCGGCCGCGGCGCAGGACGGTGATCCGGTCGGCCAGGTCGAGCACCTCGCCGAGCTTGTGCGTGATGAAGATGATGGAGGTGCCCATGTCGCCGCGGAGCGTGTTCAGGATCCGGAAGAGGTCGGTCGCCTCCTGCGGCGTCAGGACGGCAGTGGGCTCGTCCAGGATCAGGATCTGGGCGTTGCGGTAGAGCGCCTTCACGATCTCGACCCGCTGCTGCATGCCGACCGAGATCTCCTCGACGCGCGCGTCCGGGTCGACCGCGAGACCGAGGCTGTTCGACACGTCGAGCACCCGCTTGCGCGCCGCCGCCAGGTCGAGGAACGGCCCGTTGGTGGGCTCGGATGCGAGCACGACGTTCTCGGCGACGGTCATCACCGGGATCAGCATGAAGTGCTGGTGCACCATGCCGATGCCGCGCTCGATCGCGTCCTTGGGTGAGCTGATCCGGACCGGCTTTCCGCCCATCAGGATCTCGCCCGCGTCGGGCTGGTAGAGCCCGTAGAGGACGTTCATCAGCGTGGACTTGCCGGCCCCGTTCTCGCCCAGGAGGGCGTGCACCTCACCCGGGGCGAGCTCGAAGTCGATCGCGTCGTTGGCCACCAGGCTGCCGAAGCGCTTGGTGATCCCGCGCAGTTCCAGGGCTGGGTGCTCGGCCATCTGCGTGATCGCCGGGGGCGGGCCGCGCGGGCCCACCCCCGGCGAGCGGTCACTTGACGGTGTCGGGCGGCGTGATCTGGCCCGATGCGATCTTCTGCTCGATCGGCTTCAGCTTGTTCACGTCGGCCGCCGGCACGTTCGGGCTGATCTTGCCGATGCCTGCGCCGTTGTTCTGGGCGGTGAAGAAGTCCGTCGTGCCGCCCTTGAACGTTCCGGCCTGGACCTGCTTGATCGTGTCGAACACGGCCACGTCGACCTTCTTGACCGCGCTCGTCAGGATGAAGGGGCCCAGGTAGGACTGGTCGGCGTCCACGCCGACGCCCCAGACGCCCTTGTCCTTCGCGGCGGACAGGGCCCCGAGCCCGCAGCCGCCCGCGACCTGGAAGACCACATCCGACTTCTGCGAGATCTGGTTCAGCGCGAGTTCCTTGCAGGCCGCCTGGTTGGTGAAGCTCTGCGAGTAGGCGTTCAGCGTCGTCACCTGCGGGTTGGCCGCCTTCGCGCCCGCCTGGAAGCCGGCGATGTAGTGGTCGACCGGCGGGATCTTCTGGCCGCCGACCGT
>JAICJM010000294.1 GCA_025928435.1 Thermoleophilia bacterium | reverse complement strand
GCCGTGGAGTGTCCCGAAGTAGTGCAGGCGGATCGTGTCGCCGCCGTGCATGACCATCGGCCCCGGCTTGCCGTGCACCCGCAGCATTGCGTTGAATGCGGCCGGCTCGTTGTTGCCGACGATCGACCAGACCGGGCTGCAGACGGTGTACTCGTTCTTTGCATGCCTGTAGTTGAAGCCGCCGCTGGCGAAGCACTTCGTCACGTGCGTGTCGGGATAGAACTGCACCTCGAGGAAGCCCTGGTTGAAGAGGGCCTTCGGGTTCGGGTCGGTCACCGTGCCGCCGAACCAGAAGCCGAAGCCGGTGGCCGAGACGGGGAACACCCCGTCGACGGGCAGCACGGCCTTCCAGGTCAGGTTCGTCGCCGAGTGCGGCAGCGACGAGAGCGGGTCGAGCTCGGGCTCGTCATGGCCGGTGCACCCCGGCGCGTAGTTCACCTCGAATACGTCCTCGACGTAGTTCGGGTGCTTGGCGATGCAGGCCTTGCCCTTGCCGACGGCGGCTCCCGCCGCCGCGGGCAGGGCGAGCACCACCACCGCCACGAGCGCCGCAAGGGCGCACAGGTACCAGGTCGAACGTCCCACGAGAACCCCTCCTCCTCGGACTCGAAACTGGCTCCGGACTCTACGACCCGGCGGCGCGCAACGCAACGTGTTCCGGTCATACTGCGGCGGTGCTTCACCGACTCGCGATCGCGCTCGTCCTGACACTCGCCGTCATCGCGCCGGCGGCCGTCGCGCCACCCGCGGCGACCGCGGCGACGTCGCCCTGCGGGCGGACGAAGACGACGCCGACCTGGAGCCATGTGATCGTGATCGCGTTCGAGAACCACTCCTACGCGAGCGTGCTCGGCTCCGGCGCGCCGAAGAGCGAGTTCACCAAGCTCGCGGGCGAGTGCGGCGTCGCCACGCACTTCACCGCCTCCCACTTCCCCCACAGCCTGCCGACGTACATCGCCACCACGAGCGGCCAGGTCTCGATCACCGGTGACTGCCTGCCCGGGCCCTCGTGCCAGAGCACGGCGACGAACATCTTCTCCCAGCTGGGCCCGACGGGCTGGCGCGCGTTCGGCCAGTCGATGCCGGCGCCGTGTGCGAAGACGAACTCGGGCGACTACGTCACCCGCCACCTGCCCCCGCTCTACTACACGCGCACGACCCACGCCAGCTGCGTCGCCAACGTGGTGCCGCTCCCGAACCTCGTCGGCAACCTCGGCCGCCGGTTCACCTGGATCGCGCCGGATGAGCAGCGCGACATGGAGGTCGGCACGCCGGCCCAGGCGAGCACGTGGCTGCACACCGTCCTCGAGGGCTCGTCCGGGATCCTCACGCACAAGCCGTACACGCAGGGGCACACGGCCGTCTTCATCTGGTTCGACACGGGCGCGAACTCCGACAACGTCTCGACCCCGCTGCCCTTCATCGTCATCAGCCCCTCGACGCCGCACGTCCGCACCGCCGTCGCGGTGAACGACTTCAGCGCGCTGCGGGTGTGGGAGCGGATGCTGGGCGTGGCCTGCCTGAAGAGCGCGTGCACGGCGCCCGGAATGGGGAAGCCCTTCCACCTGTGAGCGCATCCGCACGCGGCGGGCGCCCGGCGGAGCCGAACCGGCTCTCGCCGTACCGCTTCGTGCTCGCCTTCGGGGTCGTCAGCATGCTGGGCGACTTCGTCTACGAGGGCGGCCGCAGCATCGCCGGGCCGTACCTGGCGACGCTCGGCGCGGGCGCGGCCCTCGTCGGGATCGTCTCGGGCGCGGGCGAGGCGGTGGCGCTCGTCCTGCGCCTGTGGACGGGGCCGATATCCGACCGCAGCGGCCGTCACTGGGCGCTCGCGATCTGGGGCTACGCGATCACGATGGTCTCGGTGCCGTTCATGGCGCTGGCCCAGGCCGTGGCGCCTGCGTCCGTCCTCATCGTCACCGAGCGGTTCGGGAAGGCCGTGCGCTCGCCGGCGCGAGACACGATGCTGGCCGAGGCGAGCGTGGATATCGGCCGCGGCCGGGCGTTCGCGATCCACGAGGCGATGGACCAGTCCGGTGCCCTGGTCGGGCCGCTCCTGGTCGCGGCGATGGTGGCTGTGAGCGGCTACCGACTCGGGTTCGCGGTGCTCGCGATCCCCGGGCTGCTGGCGATGGCCGCCGTGCTGCGACTGCGGGCGGCGGTGCCAGACCCGGCGGCGTACGAGCACGGCGCCCACGCGGCCAGTAAGACGATGAGCGTCGGCGGCCGCTTCCCGGTCCGGTTCTGGCTGTACTCGGCGTTCACGGCGCTCACGATGACGGGCTTCGCCACGTTCGCCGTGCTCGGCTACCACCTCCAGGTCCGGCACGTCGTTTCGGCGCCGTGGATCCCGGTGGCCTACGCGGCCGCGATGGGGGCCGCGGCCCTGGGGGCGCTCGGCGCGGGCATCGCTTACGACCGCATCGGCCTGCGCGGGATGGTCGTCCTGCCGCCGCTCGCTGCGGCGGTCCCCTTCCTCTCCTTCTCCACCACGCCGCTGCTCGTCTGGATCGGCGCGGTCGTCTGGGGCGTCGCGATGGGCGTGCACGAGTCGACGATGCGGGCCGCCGTCGCCGACCTCGTCCCGGCCAGCCGCCGGGGCGCCGGCTACGGGACGTTCACCGCCGTCTACGGCCTGGCCTGGCTGGCCGGCGCGGCCGTCATCGCGGCCCTGTACTCGAGCTCGGTCGGCGCCGCCGAGACCTTCGTCGTCGCGGTGCAGGCCGTCGCGCTGGCCGCGTTCGTGCCGCTGTGGCGGGGCTGATGCGGAACCTGTCGGCCTGGTAGCATCGCGCCCGTGCGGCGAACGCTCGCAGTCCTCGCGGTCCTTGCAGCGGCGCTGGTCGTCTCGCCGGCGGCCGGCGAGGCCGCCGGATCGGCCCACCGCAACCTGACGCCGGTCGTGCTCTTCCCGGCCTTCCACTTCACGAAGCTCGAGGTCACGGTGCGCAACCAGACCGCCTTCCCGGGCTGCCCGCGGTCGGGCTCGTTCCAGGATTGGTTCCTCAATCCCCACCAGGGCACGACCTTCAGCCAGGTCTGCCGGGACGAGCTCCTGACCCTGCGCTACGACCGCCACTCGCGAAAGCCGATGCGGCGACGGTTCTCGAACCAGCGCGGGGTGTCAGTGCGCATCCTGGACTACGGCAGCCCGGCCAGCGCGCCCTTCTACGGGCCGCTCTACTCGGCGCTCGAGGCGGCCGGCTACACGGCCGGGAAGAACATCCGCGTCGCCGGCTACGACGCCCGCCTGACGCCGGACATGGGCGGCTTCCTGCGCCGGACGACACGGCTCGTCGAGCGCACCTACCGCGCCAACGGCGACCGCCCGGTGCAGCTCATCGGCCACTCCAACGGCCCGCTCTACGCGCAGTACCTGCTGACGCACACCTCGCACGCCTGGCGGCACCGCTACATCCACGGCTTCAG